>NZ_CP134398.1:4726534-5041637 GCF_002968335.2 Mycobacterium sp. ITM-2016-00316 | reverse complement strand
CTTGCCCAGGGCGTGGAGGACACCTCGGCCGAACAGATCGCCGCCGACGCCGGGGTGTCGCTGCGGACCTTCTACCGGCACTTCTCGTCCAAGCATGATCTGCTGTTCGTCGACTACGACGCCGGCCTGGAATGGTTCCGCACCGCGCTGGCCAACCGCTCCCCGCAGGAGCCGATCGTCGAGGCGGTGCACTCGGCGATCCTGCAATCGCCCTACGACGTGGACGCGGTGGCCAAGATCGCCGAGCTGCGCGCCGACGAGCTCGACCCGGGCCGCATCGTTCGCCACATCCGGCAGGTCGAGGCGTCCTTCGCCGAGGTCGTCGAGGAGCACCTGCGCCATGACGATCCGCCGCGGCCGGGCTCCGATGCCGCGCTGCGGGTCACCGTTGCCGCCCGTTGCATCGCCGCGGCGGTGTTCGGCGCCATGGAGGTGTGGATGCTGGCCGAAGAGCGCTCACTGCCCGAACTGGCCAGGCTGTGCCGGATGGCGCTGGACTCGCTGGAATCCGGGGTTATCCCGACGGGATAGTTTTGTCATTATTGACAAAACATTGGCCGGGGTGGAACCTGGGCTGATGCCGGATTTCGACGCGATCGTCATCGGCGCGGGCCACAACGGCCTGGCCGCCGCCGCCCTGCTGCAACGCGCCGGGATGCGTACCCTGTGCCTGGACGCCAAGCTTTATGCCGGCGGAATGGCCTCCACCGTAGAGCTTTTCGACGGCTACAAGTTCGAGATTGCGGGCTCGCTGCAGTTCCCGACCTCGGCCGTGGTCAGCCGCGAACTGGGCCTCGACACACTGCCGTGCGTCGATGTCGACGTGATGTCGGTATCGCTGCGCGGCATCGGTGACGAACCCGTCATCTACTACACCGATCCGATGAAGCTGCTCACCCACCTCAACGAGGTGCACGGCGCCGAGGCGGTCAACGGCATGGCCGGGCTGATGGCGTGGAGCCTGGCGCCCACCCGCGCGCTCGGCCGCTTCGACGCCGACACACCGGCGAAGACGCTCGACGAGATGTATGCCTGCGCACAGAACGAATTCGAACGCTCCGCGATCACCGACATGCTGTTCGGCTCGGTCACCGATGTGCTCGACCGCTATCTGCCCGACACCGAGAAGCACGGCGCGCTGCGCGGCATGCTCAGCTTTCTGGCCGTGAACACCACCTACCGCGGACCGGCCACCCCCGGCAGTGCGGCAGCGCTGGCCTTCGGGCTGGCCGTGCCCGACGAGAACGCCGTGCTGATGAAGAAGCTGCGCGGCGGAATCGGTGCGCTCACCACGCATCTGAGTGACCTGCTGACCGCGGGCGGGGGAGAGCTGCGGCTACGGTCGCAGGTCGAGGAGATCCTCACCGCCGACGGCCGCGTCACCGGAGTGCGGTTGGCGGACGGATCCACCGTCGGGGCGCCGATCGTCATCTCGGCGCTGGCTCCCGACCTCACCGTGACGGGACTGCTGGATTCCGCGGCCGTGCCCGCCGAGCTCCGTGAGCGCTACACCCGTGTCGACCATCGTGGCAGCTATCTGCAGATGCACTTCGCGCTCGACGGCATCCCGACCTTCGCCGATCCGTACGGCATGCTCAACGACCCCGAAATGCAGTCGGCCATCGGTCTTTTCAACACACCCGAGGAACTGCAGCAGCAGTGGGAGGATTGCCGACGCGGTATCGTGCCCGTCGATCCGGCCATCGCCATGCAGATGCCGTCGGTGCAGGATCCCAGCCTCGCCCCGCCCGGCAAGCATGCGGTCTCGGCATTCTCGTTGTGGTTCCCCGTGGAGGACACCGCGCAGGCGTCCTATGGCGATATGAAGAACGAGATGGGCCAACGCGTCATTGACAAGATCACCAGGCTGGCACCGGATTTCGAGAGCCTGATCTCCCGGCACACCACCTTCACCCCGAAGCACATGGGCACCATGTTCGGGGCACCGGGCGGTGACTACTGCCATGGCCTGATCCACCCCGAACAGATGGGACCCAACCGGCCCGGCCCCAGAGGTTACGGTGATCAGGAACTGTCGGTCGCCGGACTGTACCTGGGCAGCGCGGGATGTCACGGCGGGCCGGGCATCACGTTCATCCCGGGCTACAACGCCGCCAAGGCGGCACTGGCCGAGGCGCGTTAAGCGTCGTCGACCGCGCTGCCTTCGGCGGTGGCGCCGCCCTCGTCGGACCAGTCCGCCCGGTCCCCGGCGCCCTTGGCGGGATCGCTCTGGACATCGTCCTCGGCACCCTCTGGGCCTGCGTCTGACTCGGTGGTCTTGGGATCTGCACTCACGAACGTGCAGTACCCGTTTTGTCGGGTGCGGAAACCGTCAGCGCCAAAACGGGTCAGCCGCCCTGAAGCTGGCGCATCCAGTCCCGGGGTACCCGATCACGCGGTCCCGGCGTCGGTTGGTCGGCCGGGTGCGCCTGCGGCGCAGCCAGATCGGGACCGTCGTAGTACTCGTCGGTGGCGTAATTCCAGAACCAGTCCTCGCCGGGCTCGAAGCTGCGGATGATGGGATGCCCGGTGTCACGCCAGTGCTGGGAGGCGTGTTTGGCCAGCGAATCGTCGCAGCAACCGATGTGCCCGCAGGCCGCGCATCGGCGCAGGTGTACCCACCATCCGCCGCCGGCGTCGCACTCCACACATCCGGTACCGCTCGGGGGCTTGGCGGGGTCGATGTCCACCTGGGCGAGTCTACTTCTTCTCCCGCCAGGCCCGCTCGAACGGCAGCCGCCACGCGTTGGGGGCGATCAGTTGGTGGATTGCGTTCGGCCCCCAGGTGCCGGGTTGGTAGAGCTTGACCGGCGGCGGATCGTCGAGCAGATGAGCCGAACGCTCCCAGAGGGATTCGATGCCCTCGGCGGTGGTGAACAAGGTGTGGTCACCGCGCATCGCATCCAGGATGAGGCGCTCGTAGGCCTCCAGCACATCGCCCAGTTGTGCGGTCTCCTGGGTGGAGAACTGCATCGACATCTTGTCCAGCTTCATGCCCGGGCCGGGCCGCTTGCCGTAGAAGGACAGCGACACCTTGGACGCGTCGGCCAGATCGAAGGTGAGATGGTCCGGGCCCTGTGATCCGACACCGGAGCCCGCCGGGAACATCGTGCGCGGGGCCTCCTTGAAGGCGATCGAGATGATGCGCATACCCTCGGCCATCTTCTTGCCGGTCCGCAGGTAGATCGGGACGCCCGCCCAGCGCCAGTTGTCGATACCGACCTTCAGGGCGATGAACGTCTCGGTGTCGGAATCCCTTGCCACACCAGTCTCTTCGCGATACCCGGCGTACTGGCCGCGCACCACGTCGCTGCACTGGATGGGCAGCATCGAGCGGAAGACCTTGTTCTTCTCCTCGCTGATGGCGCGGGGTTCCAGCGCGGTGGGCGGTTCCATCACCACGAATGCCATCACCTGGAACAGGTGGGTGACCACCATGTCCTTGAACGCTCCGGTGCTCTCGTAGAAGTTCGCCCGTTGGTCCAGACCGAGCGTCTCGGGGATGTCGATCTGGATGTGGTCGATGAAGTTGCGGTTCCAGATCGGCTCGAAAAGACCGTTGGCGAACCGGAACGCGAGAATATTCTGGGCGGCTTCCTTGCCCAGGAAGTGGTCGATCCGGAAGATCTGGCGCTCTCGGAAGGTCTCGTGCACGAAGTCGTTGAGCTCGATGGCACTGGAGAGATCGGTGCCGAACGGTTTCTCCATCACCACCCGGGAGCGCTCCACCAGGTTGGCGTCCTTGAGCATGGTGATCACCGCTCGGGCCGCCTTCGGTGGCACCGAAAGATAATGCAGCCGTTGCGTTTCGGGCCCGAGTTCGGCCTCGGCATCGGCGACCGCTTCGGCGAGCGCCCCGGGCCCGGCGCCTTGTGGGACGTAGGTGATGCGACCGGCGAACGCGGCCCACTGCTCATCGGTGAGCTTGTGATTGCCGAACGCATTGACCGCTTCCCTGGTCAGCGCGCGGAACTCCTCGGGAGTCAGATCCTCCAGCGAGGTGCCGACCACCCGGATCTTGGGGGCCAGCGCCGACTCCACCAGGTGCGCCATCCCGGGCAGCAGCTTGCGTTTGGCGAGATCGCCCGTCGCCCCGAACAACACGATGACGTGTGGGGCGAGCGCCTCGTCATCGTGACGGTGCGGGCGGGACCCGGGAGCCGGGTAGGCGATGGTCTGGGGGTTCTCTGCGGCCATGACGGCGATGTTGCCATCCGCACGTTAACGCTGCACGACATCGCTACTGTCAGGCCATGGCAACCAGCGTTTCCCGTGAAGTGGTGATCGAGGCGTCCCCCGAGGAGATCTTCGCCGTCGTCGCCGACGTCGAATCCACCCCGAGCTGGTCACCCCAGTACCAGAAGGCCGAGGTGGTGGACCGCGACGGCGAGGGCCGTCCACACCGGGTCATCCAGACCATCAAGACGGTCGGCATCAGCGACCAGCTGACCATCGATTACACCTGGGAGGAGCACAAGGTCAGCTGGGTACTGGTGAAGGCCAGTCAGCTGAAATCCCAGGAGTGCAGCTACACCCTCACGCCCGAGGGCGACAAGACGCGCGTCCGGTTCGACATGACCATCGACCTGGCGATCCCGCTGCCCGGGTTCGTGCTCAAGCAGGTGATGAAGGGCGCCATCGATGTCGCGACCAGCGGCCTGCGCAAGCAGGTGCTGAAGGTCAAGAAGGGATGACGCCGTCCGGCCCGCTGGCCGGTGTCCGGGTCCTCGAACTCGGTGGCATCGGGCCCGGGCCGCATGCGGCGATGATGCTGGCCGACCTCGGTGCCGACGTGGTGCGCGTGCGTCGTCCCGATCCCGGCGAGCGGAGCGACGGGAAAAAGCGCCCGCTGCAGATGCCGGCCGAGAACGCCGACCTGCTGCACCGCGGCAAGCGGATCGTCGACCTGGACGTCAAGAACGAACCCGGGAAGCTGCTCGCCCTCGCCGCGAAGGCCGACGTGCTGCTGGACTGTTTCCGGCCCGGCACCTGCGAACGGCTCGGAATCGGGCCTCAGGACTGCGCCGCGGTCAACCCGCGGCTGATCTTCGCGCGCATCACCGGCTGGGGGCAGGACGGCCCGCTGGCACAGACCGCGGGGCACGACATCAACTATCTGTCGCAGACCGGGGTGCTGAGCGCCATCGGTTACCGGGACCGGCCACCGGTCGCGCCGCTGAACCTGGTCGCCGATTTCGGCGGCGGTTCGATGCTGGTGCTGGTCGGTATCGTGACCGCCCTGTTCGAGCGCGAGAAATCCGGTGTCGGGCAGGTGATCGACGCCGCCATGGTCGACGGGGTCAGCATGCTGGCGCAGATGATGTGGACGATGAAGGCGACGGGTTCGCTTGCCGATCAACGCGAGTCGTTCCTGCTCGACGGTGGTGCCCCGTTCTACCGGGTCTACGAGACCTCCGACGGTGGGCACATGGCGGTGGGTTCCATCGAGCCGCAGTTCTTCGCGGCACTGCTCGCCGGACTCGGTGTGGACGCTGCGGAGGTGCCCGCCCAGTTCGACCGGGACCGCTGGCCAGCCATGCGTGCGATGTTCGAGGCCCGGTTCGCCGCGCGCACCCGGGCGCAGTGGACGGCGATCTTCGCGGGCACCGATGCCTGCGTCACCCCGGTGCTGAACTGGGCCGAGGCCGCCGAGAGCGAGCACCTGCTGGCCAGGGACACGCTGGTCGACGAGCACGGGGTGCGTCAGGCCGCGCCGGCGCCGCGCTTCTCCCGCACCCCGGCCGGGCCGATCGGCCGACCCCCGCAGCAGACCACGGCGCTTGACCAGGTCGGCTGGTGAGACCGATTTGCTGCCGTCGGCGGCGTAAATTAGCAACGCCCAGTTAGTCGAAATCCTTGCGTCAATCTAAGGGCAGTCTTATATTTGCCTGATGGCTGTCAGAGCGTCGAGAGAAATCCTCTTCGACGCCTCGCCGGAGGCGATCCTTGATGCGCTCGCCGACATCGACGAGGTGCCGACCTGGTCCACCCTGCACCGGTCCGCGGAGGTGGTGGACCGCCATCCCGACGGCAGGCCCCATCACGTCAGGGCGACGGTGAAGATCATGGGGATCACCGAAAAGGAGATGCTGGAGTACCACTGGGGCGACGACTGGATGGTCTGGGACGCCCAGGACACCTTCCAGCAGCGCGGCCAGCACGGCGAGTACAAGCTGATCCGTGAGGGTGACCGCACCCGAGTCCAGTTCGACCTCTTCATCGATCTGGTCGCGCCGATCCCGGAGTTCCTGTTGCGCAGGGCCAAGGCGATGGTGCTTGACGCGGCCGTGGACCGGCTTCGCACCCGGGTCACCCGCTTCCACGGCTGAGCGCCTAACGGCGCCGAAACAGCGGCGCAACACGACCGGCCTAATCTCAGCCGATGGGGGTGCGGCGCTCGGTTCTGCTCGAATGCCTGGTCGCCGAACGGGCAGGCACCTCCCAGGACGGTGTGCTCGGCGAACTGCGGCGCGCCATCCTGGACGGCGGCGTCCCGCCGGGCACGCAGATCCCGCTGGCCGAGGTCGCCGAAATCTTCGGGGTGAGTCAGATCCCGATCCGCGAGGCGCTGAAGACCCTTGTCGCCGAGGGGCTGATCTCGCACCGCCGCAACGGTGGCTACACCGTCGCGCTGCTGACCGCGCAGGAACTGCGCGAGATGTACATCGTGCGTGAGACATTGGAAGCGGCATCGCTGGCCGCAGCGGTGCATAACGCCACCGACACCGATCGCGCCACCGCGGTGATCGCCAACCAGCTCCTGGAACAGGCCATTCGGGACGGGGATGCGGCCGCATATCATCGCGGCAGCAGGCAGTTTCATGCCGCGCTGACCGGGCCCTCGCGGATGCACCGGCTGCTGCACATGCTGGAGGCCGCCTGGAACGTCACCGAACCGGTGCAGTCGATGGTGCATGTCAGTCCCGCCGATCGGGCTGATCTGCACGCCGATCACCGCGCCATGCTGGAGGCATTCCTGGCCGGCGACGTCGATGCGCTGCTGGCCATCTCCGAACAGCATGCCGCTCGCCTCAACGCCGTCATCGCCACCTTGCCGCGCGACACCGGCCTGCTGGCGTGAGCGAATATATTTCCCGTGCAACGGACCGATAAGTCCGCCGAAACGGTGGGGAAACAATCCGGTCCCATAGTCGGCAACCATGACCGATACCGTTGTACCTCCGCATGACGCGCCCCCGGGAGCCGTTGTCGGTGCTGGTGACATCGTCGAAGCCGCCGGCCATCCGGTCGGCGGCGGCGTCATCAAGCCCGGCTACGACCCCCGCCTGACGAACGAGGATCTCGCCCCGCTGGGCAAGCAGACCTGGACGTCCTACAACATCTTCGCGTTCTGGATGTCCGATGTGCACAGCGTCGGCGGCTATGTCACCGCGGGCAGCCTTTTCGCCCTCGGCCTGGCCAGCTGGCAGGTACTGATCGCGCTGCTGGTCGGCATCAGCATCGTGTACTTCTTCTGCAACCTGGTGGCAAAGCCCAGCCAGGCGACCGGGGTGCCGTATCCGGTGATCTGCCGCACCGTCTTCGGCGTGCTGGGCGCCAATATCCCGGCCATCATCCGCGGTTTGATCGCGGTGGCCTGGTACGGCATCCAGACCTTCCTGGCGTCGGCGGCACTGGACATCGTGCTGATCAAACTCTTTCCCGGCCTGGCCCCCTACGCGGTGGTCGCGGATTACGGCTTCGCCGGGTTGTCGCTGCTGGGCTGGGGTAGCTTCCTGCTGTTGTGGGTGTTGCAGGCCTGCGTGTTCTGGCGCGGTATGGAGTCGATCCGCAAGTTCATCGACTTCTGCGGGCCCGCCGTCTACGTCGTCATGTTCATGCTCTGTGGTTACCTGATCTACAAGGCCGGTTGGGCCGCCATCGACCTGAACCTCGGCGGGGTCACTTACACCGGCTGGTCATCGGTTCCGGTGATGCTGGGCGCCATCGCCCTGGTGGTCTCCTACTTCTCTGGCCCGATGCTCAACTTCGGCGACTTCTCCCGCTACGGCAAGTCGTTCGCGGCCGTCAAGAAGGGCAACTTCCTCGGCCTGCCGGTCAACTTCCTGGTCTTCTCGGTGCTGGTGGTCGTCACCGCATCGCTGACCCTGCCGGTGTTCGGTGAGCTCATCACCGACCCGGTCGAGACGGTGGCCCGCATCGATAGCACCTTCGCGATCGTGTTGGGCGCGTTGACCTTCGCCATCGCCACCATCGGTATCAACATCGTCGCCAACTTCATCTCCCCGGCGTTCGACTTCTCCAACGTCAGCCCGCAGCGCATCAGCTGGCGCGCCGGCGGCATGATCGCCGCCGTCGGGTCGGTGCTCATCACACCGTGGAACCTGTACAACAACCCCGAGGTCATCCACTACACACTGGAGACACTGGGCGCCTTCATCGGCCCGCTGTTCGGTGTGCTGATCGCCGACTACTACCTGATCCGCAAGCAGAAGGTGGTGCTGGATGATCTGTTCACCATGGATGAGTCCGGAAAATACTGGTACACCAAGGGATACAACAAAGTGGCCGTCGTCGCGACCGTCATCGGCGCCATCTTGGCCATGATCCCGGTGCTGCTCGGTGGTTCCGTGGCGGGCATGGCTGCCGCTGCCCAGTACAGCTGGTTCATCGGTTGCGGAGTCGGCTTCGCGATCTACTACCTGTGGGGCAAGCGGGACGTCCTGGTGGCAGAATCGGTGTCGTGACGCGTATTTGGGTGATCAACCCGAACACCACCCGGGCAATGACCTCGACGATCGAGGTCTGCGCCCGGGCGGTGGCGGCTCAGGGGGTGGATGTCACCGGCGTAACCTCCGAGTTCGGGCCGCCATCCATCGAGAGTCACTACGACGAGGCGATGAGTGTGCCCGGCCTGCTGGCGGCGATCCAGCGCGGTGAGGCCGAGGGCGTCGACGGTTATGTCATCGCCTGTTTCGGGGATCCAGGCCTGGACGCCGCGCGGGAACTGGCCACCGGGCCGGTGATCGGTATCGCCGAGGCCGCCATGCAGACCGCGAGCCACCTGGGCCGCGGGTTCAGCGTCGTGACGACGCTGGGGCGCACCATGGGCCGCGCCGCCGATCTCGCGGAACGTTATGGGATGCAACGGTTCTGCCTGGGTATCCACGCCTGCGATATCCCGGTGTTGGACCTGGAGTCCGATCCGATGGCACTGAAAATGGTGACCGAGGCTTGTCGGGAAGCCATCGAGCAGGACCGCTCCGATGCGGTGGTGCTGGGTTGTGCGGGGATGGCCGATATGTGCAGGCACATCTCCGAGGAGATCGGTGTGCCCGTGGTCGACGGTGTCAGCGCCGCGACGCTGATCGTGCAGTCGCTGGTGACGATGGGTCTGCGTACCGGTAAGCGCGGGGAGTTCGCCCCGCCGCCGGCCAAGGATTACGTCGACAAAGCCTAATCCGTCGTGGCGGGTCCGGCGGCGTGTTGCTCTCCGCCGGACCCGCTGTGCGGGCGGTGTTCTCTGTGGAGTTGTCAAGGTGCCGTGCGGGTTTGGTTATGCGGCGGTGGGTAGGTCGGTCATGGTGCGTCGGGCGTGGGAGCGTAGATGCGCCGGTTCTGGTTCGGCCGGGTCGTGGGGCGGGATGAACCAGGGGTGGCGGTCGGGGCCGAGGTAGACCTGCCAGCCGCCGTGGTGGATCGCGGTGTGGTGCAGTCGGCACAGCAGCACCCCGTTGTCGATGCTGGTGTGCCCGCCGCTTGCCCACGGGGTGATGTGGTGGGCGTCGCACCACGACACCGGCCGCCCGCACCCGGGGTGTGCGCAGCCCCCATCGCGGACCGCCAACCCTTTCCGGATGGCGGGTGTGAACAGTCGCTCGGCGCGCCCCACGTCCAGCGGGGCGCCGGCGGCGTCGACGATCACCGCGGTCAGGGTGCTGTCGCACATGATGAGGTCGGCGGTGCGGGTGCTGACGGGCCCGCCGAACCCCAGGTAGTCCACGCCCACCGGGGTGGGGCGGGTGAGGGTGACGTGCGGGAGCACACCACCGCTCATCGGGCGCTGCGAACTCGACAGGTAGGTGCGCATGATCTGCCCGAACGCATCCGCGCGTCGGCGCCCGGTCGGGCGGGGGTCCGGTGACCCGTCCGGTAGCGGGATGGGCCGGCACAGCGGGTCCAGCGCGGCGAGCAGTTCCTCCGCGGTGAGCGCGTCGAGATCCAGGCTGGCCGCGACCCGTCCGTCGTCGGTCTGCGTCAGGGTCATGTCGTTGAGGTCGGTGTTTTCGGCGACCGGCACCGCCCCGTCGTCGAGCGGAGCGGCGGCGGTTCTGGCGATGGCGATCTCGCGGGCCTTCTTGGCCACCCCCGTGGGGGTGGTCTGGATCATCAGCGTCGTCACCACGCCCGCCCGGTCTTCCTCGGACAACGCCACTCGATTGTGGATGTGGGCGACTCCTTTGCCGATGGCGTCGGCGAACTCGATACCGACCCCACCCAGGCGCTGGGCCCGGGTCAAGGCCGGCAGGGTGTGCGCCGCCCGGCCCACCCGCGCCGCGCGGTACGCCGCACCGGGAGCCATGCCGCAACTGGTGAGCAGATCGGCGCCCGTACGCAGGTGCTTGCGCGCCGGGATCCCGGCCCGCTCCGCGGCCGCAACCGCCTGGGCGATCACATGATCGACCAGATTGCGCACGGTCACCGCGGCCGCCAACACCGCGAGCAAGGGTGGTTCATCAACGATCCGGCGCGGAGCGTCGAGCAGATGAAACAGCGTGCGATCAGCGTCGTCCCCGGCTGCAGGCACCGGGGTGAGGTCATCAATCAACGCATCAATGAACGTGTCGAGATGAGTGGCGTCCATAGGGATACCGACTTTCACAGAAGGTGCCCAACGGGGCACGATCAGTCACAACGGTCCGCACAGCCCGAAAGGGGCATCGAACCTCGCGGCGACCGGGGTCGCGGTCTGTGCTCACCGGGTGGTGATGGGAGCAACGTCGCATTCGAACTTGTGTTCGATGCTACGCCGCATCAAGGCCCCGCGCAAGGGTTCTGCATCGGGACATCGGTGACACTGTGAAGGCTGAGGGCCGACCGCGGTGCTCATGCGCCGTACGACAAGTCCGAGCTACGCGACCGGCGCCGGATGAACCGCCCGCCAGTGCTCGGCGATCTCGATGCGCCGTGCCACCCACACCCGATCGTGTGACTGCACGTGGTCCAGGAACCGCTGCAGCGCCGCGGCCCGGGCGGGCCGGCCGACCAGCCGGCAGTGCAGACCCACGGACAACATCTTCGCCTGTCCGGCAACACCTTCGGCGTAGAGCACGTCGAAGGCATCGCGCAGGTGCGCATAGAACTCGTCACCATTGGCGAACCCGGCCGGCGACGAGAACCGCATATCGTTGGTGTCCAGGGTGTAGGGCACCACCAGATGATCGGTGTCGCGCACCTTTACCCAGTACGGCAGGTCGTCGGCATAGGAATCCGAGTCATAGGCGAACCCGCCGTGCTCCACCACCAGCTCGCGGGTGTGCGGGGAATCCCGGCCGGTGTACCAGCCCAGCGGCGCCGAGCCGGTCAGTTCGGTCAGGATCTGTATGGCCTCGGCCATATGGGCGCGTTCGGTGTCCTCGCCGATCAGCTGATAGGACTTCCAGCGCAGCCCATGACAGGCGATCTCGTGGCCCAGCTCCGAGAACGCCGCCACCGCTTCGGGATTGCGCTGCATGGCACGTGACACCGCGAAGATCGTGAGTGGCAGGCCGCGCTGCTCGAAGATCCGCAGGATCCGCCACAGCCCTGCACGTGAGCCGTACTCGTACATCGATTCCATGCTCATGTGCCGGTTGCCGAACGCTTCGGCCGGGGTGATCTCGGACAGGAACGTCTCTGACGCGGGATCGCCATCCAGGATCGAGTTCTCTGCGCCCTCTTCGTAATTCAGCACGAACTGCACGGCGATCGCGGCGCCGCCGGGCCACCGCGGATCCGGGGTATGGCGCCCGTACCCGATCAGGTCGCGGGGATACGTCACGCCAGCTCCCCGTACAGCCGCAGCCGCGCCAGCCCGCCGTCCGGGTAGATGTCCAGCCGTACCTCGGTGAGCACGTCGTCGGCGTCGATGAGGAACTTGTGCCGGGTATCGGGCAGCAGATCGGTGCGTGGCAACAATTCCACCCGGTCACCGTTGGCGCGGAACCCGGTGAGCGCGGCCGAGCCTGGGGAGTTGCCGATGAAATACGAGGTGTCGATCTCGGCCAGATTGATGCGGCCGGGACCGGCCAGCCGGAACCGCACCCAGTCGTTGGCGTCATCGCGGCGGCGTGCGGTCTCCCAGCCGTCGCCCATCACCTGGGCGTAGCCGGGGAAGATCAGGTTCTGCGGGGAACTGTAGAACCTGTTGGAGCAGTCCAGGACCAGGCCCCCGTTCTCCAGCGCGGCGAGGTCCAGCGGGCCGACACCGAAGAAGCGCTTGTCCGGCAGGCCTTCCCCGTGCACCCGCAGCCGCGCCACCCCGCCGTCGGGGTAGATGTTGAGTCGCACATGGGTCCACCGGTTTTCGGAGTTGACCTCGAAGTTGTTGCGGGTGTCCCCGTAGGCCCGGCTGCGTTCGATCAGTGGGGTCCAGTTCTCGTCGGCGGCCAGCTGTTCGGCGGTGGGGTAGCCGTCGACCTCGAGCGCGTCCAACGAGATGGCGGGTGGGTAGTTGCCCTTGAACCATGCGGTGTCCACGACCACGCCGCGGATCACTCCGGGCACCCCGAGCCGAACGATCGCGGTGTCATGGCCGGTTTCGCGGCGGCGCCGGGTCTCCCACCCGTCATACACCTGGCCCTTGTGCCCGAACGAGGCTGGCCGGTACGTCGACGGTCCCTGCGAGATCAGGTTTTCCTTCTCGGCGAACGACTCGTCATTCGCCCAGACGACGGCGCCGCCGAGAGTACGCAGCGCCAGATCCGGCAGCCAGGTGAAGTCGGGGAGAGATTCGGTCATATCAGCTTCCGGTCCTTGAGCTTTCGTAGTACATCGATGGTGGCCGCGGGGGCCAGGGTCGCGACGTCGTCGGCATCGAACGCGCCGCAGTCCAGTCCGCGCAGGACGACCGTCGACAGCGCCTCCGCGGTGGCGGGCTCATCGACGATGGCGCCGCCCCGGCGGTCCAGGTAGGCCTGCAGCCGGGGTGCGGCCGCAGCGACGGCGGCGCGGAAGAAGGTGAAGGTGGCCAGCCATCGGGTCACCAGATGCCCGGCGTGCATATCCCAGCCCTGGTAGTAACCGCGTTCCAGGGACCGGGTCACCAATCGGTGATGTCTGCGGATAGCGGCCACCACCTCATCGTCGGAGCCGACCGGGAACACCTGGGTGGATCCGTCGGCGATCCACACCCCGGTCTGGGCGGCGGCGGTCTGCATGACGGCCTTGGCGTGGTCGGCGATGGGATGGTCCAGGGACTGCTGCTGCGGTGCGATACCGCAGGCCGCGCTGTAGTCGTAGGTGCCATAGTGCAACCCGCTGCATCGGCCGTCGGCAAGATCGATGGCCCGGGCCACTGTCGCGGTGCCGTCGGGTCCGATGACCGCCTGCGGGCTCTCGATCTGCAACTCGAACTGGAGGGTGCCCGCGGGCAGACCGTGCCCCTGCTCCAAGGCCTCGCATAGCCAGACCGTGGCAGTGACCTGTTCGGCCGCACGCAGTTTCGGCACGGTGAACACGAAACCCGGTGGGACGCCGCCGTCGAGCACCAGTTCCAGGGTGCGCACCGAGCGTCGCCGGTCCGCGGCGGTCAAGCCCTTGATCCGGATCCCGGAGCTGTCCACCGCCAGCGCACGCAGGGTGTCTCCGGCCCGCACCGCGTCGGCATCCTCGGCGTCCTCGGCGCGCCGCCCGTAACCGTCCTCGAAATCCAGCCGCAGATCCGCGATGGGTGCGGTGCGCAGCCGGTCCCTGACCATCGCCAGGGTGGTCGCATCCCCGAGCTCGGCGAACACCTCGGGGTAGCGGTCCAGCAGTTCGAGCGCGTGTGCGCCCCACTCGATGACGGTGGCCGGGCCGGCGTCCGCCGCGCTGGTGTACACGGTGTGCACCGGCTGGCTGCCGGCGCGGTCCCCGGGGTAGCGGGCGGCCAGCGCGGCGTCGACACCCTCGAGCAGGGCGTCGAGACGTGTGAGCGTGTCCTCGGGGACTCGGCGCACAGTGGGCATCGGTCCATCCTGCCGTGTCAGCGCGACTTGAGCACCCCGAGGCGGCGGATCGCCTCGTTCATCGTCTCGTCGCGTTTGCAGAAAGCGAAGCGCACCAGGTGATTCCAACCATGATCGCCGCTGGTGAACGCCGACATGGGAATCGCGGCGACTCCGGCACGCTCGGGTAGTTCGGCACAGAACGTGGTGGAGTCGGCGTATCCGAGCGGCCGTGGATCCGCACACAGAAAATAGGTGCCATGGCTGTCGTGCACCCCGAAGCCGATATCGGTCAGGGCCGCGGCCAGCCGGTTCCGCCGGGCCTGCAACGTATCGCGCAGGGCCAGCGACCAGCCGTCCTCGTCGTTGAGGGCCCGGGCGACCGCGGGCTGGAATGGCGCGCCGCCCACGTAGCTCAGGTACTGCTTGGCCGCCCGCACACCCGCGATGAGGTCGGCGGGGCCACATGCCCACCCGATCTTCCAGCCGGTGACGTTGAACATCTTGGCCGCACTGGAGATCGTGACGGTCCGCTCCGCCATGCCGGGCAGCGCCGCGAGCGGCAGGTGCCGTAGCCCGTCGAACACCAGGTTCTCGTACACCTCGTCGGTGATGACCAGCAGGTCGTGGGCGATCGCCAGTTCGGCGATCGCGGCCAGCTCCTCGGACGAGGCGACGCTGCCGGTCGGGTTGTGCGGTGAATTGAGGATGAGCGCGCGGGTGTTGGGCGTCACCGCGGCCCGCAGTGCCTCGACTTCGATGGCGAATCCGCTGCCGTCGGCCACCATCGGCACGGCGACCCGGTGGCAGCCGGCCATCGCGATCACCGGCGAGTAGGAGTCGTAGAAAGGCTCGATCACCAACACCTCGGAACCGGGCTCGACCAGCCCGATGACCGATGCGGCGATGGCCTCCGTCGCCCCGACGGTGACCAGGATCTCGGTCTCCGGGTCGTAGTTGACGCCGTACAGCCGGCGGCGCTGCTCGGCGATGGCCTCACGTAGTGCAGGAATGCCCAGGCCGGGCGGGTACTGGTTGATGCCCTCGGCGATGGCGTCCTGGGCGACCTTCAGCATGCCGGCGGGGCCGTCCTCGTCGGGAAAACCCTGCCCGAGATTCACCGCACCGATGCGCGCCGCCAGTGCCGACATCTCGGCGAAGATCGTCACCGCGTACGGCTGGAGTCTGCGCACGGTCATGGCGTCGACCCTATCCGTGCTGGGATCTGAACCCGGGTGGCACCACCCGCAGCTTGGCGGCGATCCGCGTCAGCGCCGCCAGGTCGGCACCCGTGAGTGGGTCGATGATCAGTTCGCGGACCGCACGCACGTGGATCGGCGCGGCCTCGACGACCAGCCGGTGGCCGTCGTCGGTGAGCTCGGCCAGCGTGTAGCGGCCGTCGTCGGGGTCTGGGAAGCGGGTCACCCAGCCGCGCTGCTCGAAGCGTTTCACCACGTTGGACAGCCGCGACAGGGATCCGTTGGCCAGGAACGCCAACTCGCTCATCCGGATTCGCCGATCCGGGGCATCGGAGATGTGACTGAGCGTCAGGTACTCGAAAAGGGTGAGGTCGACGTGGCGCAGCGGAGCCTCAAGCTTGCCGGGCATCAGCAGGATCAGTGAGATCAGACCGGTCCAGGCCTGTTTCTCGTCGTCGGACAACCACTGGGGTGCGTCGGTGCTCGCCATCGGGATGACTTTACGCATGAAGTCATCGGGTGTACGTTTAACTTCATGCGTGAAGTGAAAAACGACATCGAGTTCTTCGTGACGCCGGGCTACGGGCAGAGCGCCCTGGCCGAGCGGCACTACCACCAAGCCGTGCGGATCGGCGACAGGGTGGAGATCTCCGGTCAGGGCGGATGGGACGACGATCTCAACTTCCCGGAGTCACTGGAGGCCGAGATCATCCGGGCATTCGAGAACGTGGAGCACACCCTCGCCGCGGCCGGCGCATCCTGGCGCGATGTCGTGCACGTGAACTCCTATCACGTGCTCAAGGAGCCGGACGAGAACTTCGACGCCCACAACGAGGTCATGTTTGCGCAGCTTCGTAGGTGGATGCCAGACCGGCCGCCCATCTGGACCGAGATCGGCGTCACCGCGCTCGGCGCACCGAAGATGCGCATCGAGATCCGCGTCACCGCAGTGGTCGAGAACTGATGCGCGCCATCGTCTTCGACCCCGATGCCCCGCGCAAGTTCGCGTTCGCCGATGCCCCCGACCCGGTGCCCACGGCGCCGAACGAACTGCTGATCGATGTCAAGGCCATCTCGCTGAACTTCGGTGAGGTGTACTACGGCGACAACGCCGAACACCCCGGCGATATCCCCGGCTGGGACAGCGCCGGCGTCGTGATGATCACCGCCGCCGACGGATCCGGTCCGCCGGTGGGCACCAGGGTGGCCGGGGCTTCCTGGTCGCAGGGTTGGGCGCAACGTCGGGTGCTGGCGTCGGAAAACGTTGCGGTGATCCCCGATTCGGTCGATTTCGACACGGCGGCCGCGCTGCCGGTCGCCGGGGTGACCGCCGTCCAGACCATCCGCCGGCTCGGTCCGGTACTCGGCAAGCGCGTGCTGGTCACCGGAGCCTCGGGTGGTGTCGGCCGACTGGCCGTCCAATTGGCCGCCCGGGCTGGTGCGCACGTGATCGCCGCGGTCGGCAGTCCCGAGCGCGGAGTGGGCCTGCGCGAACTCGGCGCCGACGAGATCGTGGTCGGCCTCGACGGGGTCGCCCCGGTGCACGGTGTGCTCGAACACGTCGGTGGCACCATGCTGGCCGACGCGTACGGTCTGCTCGAAGACGGCGGCACGGTCATCTCGGTCGGTTCGGCGTCCGGTCAGACGACGGTGATCGATCTCGAAGCGGCGCGAATGGCCAGGAAGAACAACAGGATCGAGTCGTTCATGGCGAGCTGGCCGGTGGGCGAGGAGCTGCAGTACGTGCTGGATCTCACCGGCCGCGGACTGCTGGACGCCCAGGTGGGCTACCGCGATTCCTGGGACAACCTCGATGCCGCGATCGACGCTCTGCTCGGCCGGCGGGTGGCCGGCAAGGCGGCGCTCACGGTCAGCTGAGGAGCGCTGCTAGCCAACGCCTTCCAGGGTGTCGGTCTCGGTCTGGCCGATACGGGCGATGACCTCGGGGCGGTTGCGCACCAGGTGGTAGTACCAGGCCAATGCCACCGCGACCGTCGCCAGGAACAGGTACGGCAGGATGTTCAGCGGAAAGCTTGGTACCGGGTACACGTTGGCGAAGAAGGTGTAGGCCATTGCCAGGATCGCGATGACGGCGGTGACCCACACCAGTCGGTTCGGCTGGCCGGTGCGCCGGGTGTAGACCACACAGGCGGCGGCGACCAGCGAGTAGGCGACCATGTAGCCGTAGGTGGCGTAGGTGTCGACCCACACCACGATGTCCATCGGATGCACACCGACGGCCAGCAGGACGACGTCCAGGACGATGGCCGCCGGCCCGGCGATCAGCAGCACCCGGTGCGGCGTCAGGTGGCCTTCGTGGGTGCGGCCGAACCTGTCGGCGACCACGCCCTCCTTGCCCATGACGTACACGATGCGGCCGACGACGTTCAGCGGGGCGACCACCACCGCGAAGAACGAAGCGCCGACACCGAACAGCAGGATCGGGTTGAACCAGGAGGGCATGCCGATCAGAATCGCGATGTCCTGCAACGGATTGGCGCTGTCGGCCAGCCCTTCCTGGAGCACCGCGATCTGGGTATAGGCGGCGAACACGTACAGCACGCCCACCACGAGCGCGCTCCACATGATGGCGCGGGGGATGGCGGTGTACGGGTTGCGTGCCTCGCGGCCCAGCGCATCGGCCGAGGAGAACCCGACGAATCCGAGGATGCCGAGCACCATGCCCGCGGCCACACCCTGTCCGGGGATATTGCTGAACGAGAATTGTGACGGGTCCCAGGCCGCCGGTCCCGCCCACATCAGGGCCAGCACCAGCAGGACCGTGATGATGGTGACCGAGACCAGCTCCAGGGTCAGCGATACCCGCGCCGAGAGTCGGATGCCACGGATGGTGAACAGCGTTGCCAGACCGCCCAATACGATCGCGAGCACGATCGTCGAGATGACACCGCCCGCCGGAATGCCCAGGGAGATCAGGAAATCGCTGGTGTAGGAGACCGCGCCGCCGAGTGAGCCGGCGGCGATGCCCCAGCAGCCCACCAGCAGTGCCACCCCCGCCAGGTAGGCCCCGAACGGCCCGAGGCCCTTGGACACATAGGTGTACAGCGAGCCGGCCGACGCGTTGCGGCGGGCGAACACCACCACGCAGTACCCGACCGACAAGATGACCACCGTCGCCAGCGCGAACGACACGATGGTGCCGGTGCCCGCACTCAGGTAGATGGCCGCGGCGGTGAAGGCGATGACGGCGCTGGGCGCGATGTTGGCGATGGCCTGTGCGGCCAGTTCGGGACCGGACATCACACCGTGCCGCAGGCCGGCGTCGACGGGAGGGGTTTCGGTGGCCATTCGGCTCCTTGGGATTCGAAAGTCGTTATCGACGAGGGTTTTCAGGGAATGAGCAGGGTGCGCAGCGCTTCGCCGGACTCCAGGTCGTCGAACGCTGCGGCCGCCTCCTCCAACGGCCGACTGGCCCAGACCAGCGCATCGAGTTTGAGCTGGCCGTCCATGTACCGATCGACGAGCGCGGGGATGTCGATGGAGGGACGCACCGATCCGTAGTTCGAGCCGAGGATGCGCTGGTCGGCTTCGGCCAGCACCAGCGGTTCGAACGACGCCTTGGCCCCGGTGGGCGGCAGACCGACCACGACGGCCGCCCCGCCCAGTCCGAGCATCCGGATGGCCTGCTCGGTGGTGCCGGTGTGACCGAATGCGTCGAACGCGTAGTCGACGCCGTCGGGGATCAACTCCCGCAACTGCTCCTCGGCATCGCCGGCGGCGGCGTTGATGCGGTCGGTGGCGCCGAACTGCACGGCCATCTTGGTCTTGTCGTCGCGGACGTCGATGGCGATGATCCGGCTGGCGCCGGCCAGCTTCGCGCCCTGGATGACGTTGAGACCGACCCCGCCACAGCCGATCACCGCCACGGAGGCACCCGGTTCGACAGCGGCGGTGTTGAGCACCGCGCCGACACCGGTCGCCACGGCGCAGCCGACCAGCGCGATGACGTCCAGCGGGGCATCCTCGCGCACCTTCACCGCGCCGGACGCCGGGACGACGACCTCCTCGGCGAAAGAGGACACCCCGAGGTAGTGGTGGACGACCTCGCCGTGGCGCGACAGGCGCGAGGTGCCGTCGAAAAGGGTGCCCAGCGGTGCGACCACGGTGGCGACCTTCTGGCAGCGCGCTTCGTGGCCGGACCGGCAGTAGCGGCATTCGCCGCACGGAGGCACCCAGGAGAGCACCACATGGTCACCGACCGCGAGCGTGGTGACGCCCTCGCCGAGTTCGGTCACCACGCCGGACCCTTCGTGCCCCATGACCAGGGGCGCGGGCGCGTCCCACTCGCCGCGTTTGACGTGCAGATCCGAGTGGCACACACCGGCGGCGGCGATCCGCACCCGCACCTCGCCCGGTTTGGGGCCGGCCAGGTCGACGTCCACGTACTCGATGGGCGTGGCGGGATCTCGGAAGACGATCGCTTTCACGGTGCTCCTCTACAGGCGGAATCCCTCGACGAGGGGAATCCACCGAATCGTAGGGAGCACACAGCCCCGAGGACAGCCGCAAAAAGTGTGATCGGTAGGGCTTGATCCATCATTTTGTACACTCCGGTCGTGGCCTATGACGTGCGGGCGATCGCCGAGCATTTCGGTGCCGAGCTGATCGCCGGTGCCGTCGACGGGGCGACGCCGGTGGAGGGCAGCGTGGCCCTGGCCGACCTGGTGCTGGCAAGCTCGCCCGGTTACGCCACGCTGGTGGTGGCTGCCCCGATGGACTGGGCGGCAGCACTGGCGTCCGGCGACGGGCGGACGTCGCTGGCGGGATCCGTCGCGATCATCGCCGGCGGCACCGCCGCCGACACGCTCCGCACGGTCCTCGTCGACAGGGCGATCACCGCAGTCGTGGTGCCCGAGCTGGCCGCCGACGTGCTGCATGCGCGGCTCACGGCTCTGGTCGCGGCCGACCAGGCCGCCGAGGACCGCAGGGTCACCACCGGGACCAAGGTGCTCACCCAGGTGGCCCGGCGCGGTGGGGTGGTCGCGGTGGTGGCCGAGCTGGCGCACCGGATCGACGGCTGGGCAGTGCTTCTCGACGCACACGGTGAGGTGATCACCACCGCCGGCGCGGGCAGCCTGCACGTGCGGGACGCGGGGTCGGTGGCGTTCGGTCGCCGGGTGCGGATCCGTCATCCCGGGCTGCAGGTGCATCCGGTCGGGCAGGGCGAAGATGTCAGCGCCTACCTGGTCATCGGCGCGCGCGGTTCCACCAGCCGCAGCCGTGATCTGGCCTCGCAGGTGGCTGCCCTGCTGGATCTGCTGCTGCACACCGCAGACCATCCGGCCACCGAGCGGCTGGGCCGCGAGGTGATGATGTCGACGCTGTTGCGCGGCGGCGCCGAAGCCGCAACGCTGCTGCGCCGCTGGGGAGTTCGCGAACCGGAACTGACAGCGTTCGCGGTCGCGTCGAGATCGACCGCCATCGACCCGGAACGGCAAGCCATCCGCTGGCTCGACGAGGTCGGAGCGGTTCACATGGTGTCCGCCGAGCGCGGGCAGGTGCTCGGTTTCATCGGAGCCGACCGTGCACCCGAACTCGCCGCCATGGTGGAGCGGCTGACCGCCGACGCAAGTCTGCCGCTGCGCATGGGACTGGGCTCGGCGGCCACGCCACAGTTGTTGGGCCGCAGCGCCGCCGAAGCTCGGCAGGCTCTGGAGACCGCGGTGGTCGACTCCCGCCCGGTCGTCTGGTACCGCACGCTGGCCACCGTCTCGTACGTCTTGGATCACCTCGACCACAGCGCGATGACCCGCGTTGCGGCGGTGCTGGATCCGCTGCGCGACGACGGCGGGCACCACGGCACGCTGACGCGCACGTTGGAGATCTATCTGGCCGAGCACGGCGCGTGGGGGTCCTCGGCGAGCCGGCTGGGTGTGCACCGGCAGACGCTGGCGGCGCGGATCCACCGGATCGAGGAGCTGACCGGTTTGTCGATGGCCAGCCCCGACGACCGTGCGGCCGCCTGGCTGGCCATCCGCGCCCTCAAGAGCCCGTCGCTGGGCTGAGGTCAGGTGGCGGGGTCAGTGGTGATGGCAGGCACGGTGATGGGCCGCGTGGTGATCGGATGAGGTTGCCGACCACCGGGAATGAACCGGCCGCCCGCAGCGCTTAGCCCAGGGTGACCGATCCTGCTTTCCGCCTCGCCCCCGATGCCACTCTGCTGACGCCGTTGCGCGTCGGCGCGACCGAAGCCGCCAACCGGATCTTCATGGCACCGTTGACCCGCTCGCGCGCCCAATCCGATGGCACCCCGTCGGATCTGGCCGCCGAGTACTACTCGCAGCGGGCCGGCGCCGGCATCATCATCAGCGAGGCCACCGCGGTGTGCGAGCAGGCCAACGGTGCCTATATGAACACCCCGGGCATCTACACCGACCGCCACCAGGCGGTGTGGGCCGAGATCGCGTCCGCCGTACACGCCAAGGGCGGCAAGATGTTCGTCCAGCTGTGGCACGTCGGCCGGATGGCCCATCCCGAGATCAGCGGCTTCGATGTCGTCGCCCCGTCGGCCATCGCCGCGGACGCGGTGACCCACACCCCGTCGGGTAAGCAAGAGCTGACGGTGCCGCGGGCGCTGCGCATCGACGAGATCGAGTCCATCGTCGGCCAGTTCCGCTCGGCCGCGCGGCGCGCCGTCGAGGCCGGTATGGACGGTGTGGAGATCCACTCCGCCAACGGCTACCTGCTGCACGAATTCCTCTCCGATGTCGTCAACGTGCGCACCGACGGCTACGGCGGCTCCCCGGAGAACCGGGCCCGGCTCACCGCCGAGGTCGTCGAGGCCGTCGCCGACGAGATCGGCGCCGAGCGGGTCGGGCTGCGGATCTCACCCGGAAACGCCGCGGGGGATATGCACGAGAACGACACCGTCGGCGCCTACGAGGCCCTGCTGAACCGCATCGCGGGCCTGGGCATCGCCTACCTGCACGTGTTGATCGACCCGTCCACTCAGACCTTCGGTGCGCTGCGGGCGCTGTGGAGCGGCACCCTGGTGCTCAATACCGGGCGCGATACCGGCACCGACTTCTGTCAGCTGGAGAGCCTGGCCGACTGGGGTGCCGCCAGCGCGGTCGCGGTGGGCCGGACCTGGCTGGCCAACCCCGACCTGATCGACCGACTGGTGCTCGGGGCCGAGCTCAACGAACCCGATGTGAGCACGTTCTACGCCTCCGGGCCGGCGGGGTACATCGATTACCCGACGCTCGACGAGCTGGCGGACGCCCGCCCCGCCTGAATCCCGGCGCTCGATGGCCACTTATTGCACGTTTTCTCCCCGGAGGCGTGCGATAAGTGGCCATTCGCGTATCGAGGAACAGACGCCCAACCAACAGGTTGGTTTGCGGTTTTGCTAGGCTGCGCGTCCAGTGGACTACCGTCCCGATGGACGTCCCCTGTCACCCACCCGAAAGGGAACAACACATGTCCGATGCCTTCATCTACGAGGCGATCCGCACGCCGCGCGGCAAGCAGCGCGGCGGCGCCCTCAACGAGATCAAGCCTGTGCGCCTGGTCGTCGGCCTGGTCGACGAGCTCCGCTCCCGCTTCCCCGACCTGGACGAGAACCTGATCAGCGACCTGATCCTGGGCGTCGTCTCCCCGGTCGGGGATCAAGGCGGCGATATCGCCCGCACCGCCGCGCTGGTGGCCGGACTGCCGGAGACCACCGGTGGCTTCCAGCTCAACCGCTTCTGCGCCTCCGGCCTGGAGGCCGTCAACCTGGCCGCCCAGAAGGTCGCCTCCGGCTGGGACGACCTGGTGCTCGCCGGTGGCGTCGAGTCGATGAGCCGCGTCCCGATGGGTGCCGACGGTGGCGCCTGGGCCTCTGACCCCGACACCAACTACCGCGTCGGCTTCGTCCCGCAGGGCATCGGCGCCGACCTGATCGCCACCATCGAGGGCTTCTCCCGCGAGGATGTCGACGCCTACGCCGCACGCTCGCAGGAGCGCGCCGCCGCAGCGTGGTCGGGCGGCTACTTCGCCAAGTCCGTCGTCCCGGTCAAGGACCAGAACGGCCTCGTCGTGCTGGACCATGACGAGCACATGCGTCCGGGTTCGACCGTGGAGAGCCTCGGCAAGCTGAAGACCGCGTTCGACGGTATCGGCGCCATGGGCGGGTTCGACGATGTGGCACTGCAGAAGTACCACTCGGTCGAGAAGATCAACCACATCCACACCGGCGGCAACAGCTCGGGCATCGTCGACGGCGCCGCCCTGGTGCTCATCGGCAGCGAGGCCGCAGGAAAGTCGCAGGGTCTGACCCCGCGCGCCCGCGTCGTGGCGACCGCCACCAGCGGTGCCGATCCGGTCATCATGCTGACCGGCCCCACCCCGGCCACCAAGAAGGTGCTCGACCGCGCCGGGCTGACCGTCGATGACATCGACCTCTTCGAGCTGAACGAGGCCTTCGCCTCGGTGGTGCTGAAGTTCCAGAAGGATCTGGGCATCCCGGACGAGAAGCTCAACGTCAACGGTGGCGCCATCGCGATGGGCCACCCGCTGGGCGCCACCGGCGCCATGATCACCGGAACCATGGTCGACGAGCTGGAGCGCCGCGGCGCCAAGCGTGCCCTGATCACGCTGTGTGTCGGCGGCGGCATGGGCGTGGCCACCATCATCGAGAGGGTCTAAGGAAAAGTCATGGCAGAGAACACCATTCAGTGGGACCAGGATGCCGACGGCATCGTCACGCTGACGCTGGACGACCCGACCGGCTCGGCCAACGTGATGAACGAGCACTACAAGGAATCCATGCACAATGCGGTGGCACGCCTTGTGGCCGAGAAGGATTCGATTACCGGTGTGGTCATCGCGAGCGCGAAGAAGACCTTCTTCGCCGGCGGTGACCTCAAGGGCATGATCAACATCGGCCCCGATGACGCCCAGCAGGCGTTCGACGAGGTCGAATTCATCAAGGCCGACCTGCGCAAGCTGGAGACCCTCGGCAAGCCCGTTGTCACCGCCATCAACGGCGCCGCCCTCGGTGGCGGCCTGGAGATCGCGCTGGCCACTCACCACCGCATCGCCGCCGACGTCAAGGGTGTCGTCATCGGCCTGCCCGAAGTGACCCTGGGCCTGCTGCCCGGCGGTGGCGGCGTCGCCCGCACCGTGCGGCTGTTCGGCATCCAGAAGGCGTTCATGGAGGTCCTGAGCCAGGGCACCCGCTTCAGCCCGGCCAAGGCCAAGGAGATCGGCCTGGTCGACGAGCTGGTCAAGAGTGTCGACGAGCTGGTTCCGGCCGCCAAGAAGTGGATCAAGGACAACCCCGAGGGTGGCGTGCAGCCCTGGGATGTCAAGGGCTACAAGATGCCCGGTGGCACCCCGTCCAGCCCGGGCCTGGCCGCCATCCTGCCGTCCTTCCCGGCGCTGCTGAAGAAGCAGCTCAAGGGTGCGCCGATGCCGGCGCCGCGGGCGATCCTGAACGCGGCCGTCGAGGGCGCGCAGGTCGACTTCGACACCGCCACCCGCATCGAGAGCCGCTACTTCACCCAGCTGGTCACCGGCCAGGTCGCCAAGAACATGATTCAGGCGTTCTTCCTGGATCTGCAGGCCATCAACGGCGGTGCCTCGCGGCCCGAGGGCATCGCGCCGGTGCCGATCACCAAGATCGGCGTGTTGGGTGCGGGCATGATGGGCGCCGGAATCGCCTACGTCTCGGCCAAGGCCGGTTATGACGTGGTGCTCAAGGATGTCTCGATCGAGGCAGCCCAGAAGGGCAAGGCGTACTCCGAGGCGATCGAGGCCAAGGCGCTCAAGCGTGGCAAGACCACTCAGGAGAAGTCCGACGCGCTGCTGGCCAAGATCACCCCGACGGCCGACCCCGCCGATCTGGCCGGTGTCGACTTCGTGATCGAGGCCGTCTTCGAGAGCCAGGAACTCAAGCACAAGGTGTTCCAGGAGATCGAGGACATCGTCGAGCCCAATGCGGTCCTCGGCTCGAACACCTCCACGCTGCCCATCACCGGCCTGGCCAGTGGTGTGAAGCGCCAGGAGGACTTCATCGGTATCCACTTCTTCAGCCCCGTGGACAAGATGCCGCTGGTGGAGATCATCAAGGGCGAGAAGACCTCTGACGAGGCGCTGGCCCGGGTGTTCGACTACACCCTGGCGATCAAGAAGACCCCGATCGTGGTCAACGACAGCCGTGGCTTTTTCACCAGCCGCGTCATCGGCACCTTCGTCAACGAGGCGCTGGCCATGCTGGGTGAGGGTGTCGAGCCCGCCACCATCGAGCAGGCGGGCGCGCAGGCCGGTTACCCGGCGGCACCGCTGCAGCTCTCCGATGAGCTCAACCTGGAGCTCATGCACAAGATCGCGGTCGCGACCCGCCAGGGCGTCGAAGAGGCCGGTGGCACCCACGTGCCGCACCCGGCCGAGGCCGTCGTGGAGAAGATGATCGAGATCGGCCGCCCCTCGCGACTGAAGGGCGCCGGTTTCTACGAGTACGTCGACGGCAAGCGGGTCGGGCTGTGGCCGGGACTGAAGGAGACCTTCAACTCGGGAACCACCGAGATCCCGCTGCAGGACGCGATCGACCGCATGCTGTTCGCCGAGGCGCTGGAGACCCAGAAGTGCCTTGACGAGGGTGTGCTCACCTCGACCGCCGACGCCAACATCGGCTCCATCATGGGTATCGGCTTCCCGCCGTACACCGGTGGCTCCGCGCAGTTCATCGTCGGCTACGAAGGACCCCTCGGTGTCGGCAAGGCCGCGTTCGTGGCCCGCGCCAAGGAACTGGCCGCCCGCTACGGCGACCGCTTCAACCCGCCCGCCTCGCTGGAGGCGTAGTCACGCGGTAAGACCAGAGACCCCCGGGCAGTCGTCCTCGAAGCGACGAGCCCGGGGGTTTCTTCGTGCGTGCCGCCGAGTGCGCGGACGGCTGCACCCCGTGGGCCAGGCCGTTGGCGGCGTGCAGGCCGGCGGCGAAGGCTGCGAGGGTGCGGAAAGGCGTGTGCTTTTTCGTCATGATGTCGACGATGCCGCAGCCTGGCGGGCGCGAACAGTGGCACTGGTGCCGCTATTCGTTAACATAGTGACATGCATACGGTCGCGATTCTCGCCTATGACGGCATGTCAGGCTTCGAATCGGGACTGGCCGCGGAGATTTTCGGGATGGCCGAGCTGCCAGCATTGTTCTCGGCCGGCGTCGCGCCACCCGGATACGCGGTGCGCCTGTGCTCGGAGCAACCCGAGGTCCGGATGCTGGGCGGGGCGACGGTGCGGACGTCCTATGGCATCGATGACCTGGCGGCCGCGGATACCGTGCTGATCCCCAGCGTGCGCGATGTGCGGCAACGCCCGTCGGACGGCCTCGTCGACGCCATCAGGGCGGCCGACGGCCGCGGGGCGCGGCTGGTGTCGATCTGCTCGGGTGCCTTCGCGCTGGCTGCCGCCGGGGTGCTCGACGGTCGTTCGGCCACCACCCACTGGGTCTACGCCGACATGCTCGCCCGGCAGTATCCCGAGATCGACGTCGACCCCGCGCCGCTCTACGTCGACAACGGGCGGGTGCTCACGAGTGCGGGTTGCGCGGCGGGGTTGGATCTCTGCCTGCACATCGTGCGGTCCGACCACGGGATGCGGGTCGCCAACGACGTCGCGCGGCGACTGGTGGTCTCCCCGCACCGCGCCGGTGGGCAGGCCCAGTACATCGACACCCCGATCCCCGAGCCGACGGCCGACGGGCGGATCGCCGCCGGAATGGCTTGGGCCATCGAGCATCTCGACGGTCCGATCACCCTCGATGAGCTGGCCGCGCACTCGACGATGTCGCGGCGCAGCTACTTGCGTCAGTTCGCCAGGGCCACCGGCACCACGCCCATCAAATGGCTTACCGAACAGCGCATCCAGGCCAGCCTCGCGCTGCTGGAGTCCTCCGATCTGTCGATCGAACAGATCTCGGCGCGCGTCGGATTCGAGTCCCCGGTGACCTTCCGCCACCACTTCGGCAAGCAGATGCACACCACGCCCAGCGACTACCGAAGTTGCTTCACTGGGTAGTCCGGGGTGTCTGAGGCTCCCGCGTGCCGGCTCGGGAACCCACAGTCATTTTGACGCTCCGGTTAATAATACGAGAACCCGCATCAGCAGGCTTTTCAACGGATACGTTTGTGCTTCGGGTGTGATGAGCGCGTGCCGAGCAGGGGAGACCGATGGACGCTTCAGTGCCGATGTGGTTCGGAAGAGGTATCGCGATCGCCGGCGCGAGCGCGATAGCGCTGGCCCCGATCAGTCCGATCACGCCGGTGGCCTCGGCGTCGGTATGGGAGGCGCGGGCATCGGTCAGGACGATCTCACCTGAGGTCGAGCTTGCCGCGTTGGACCTGCCGTACATCCTCACGTTGCCCGTCGTGCGGCAAGCCGTCAAGAACTGGGCCGAGAACTGGGTGGTCTACCTGGGCGGGCTTGCCAAAGCCGGCATCGGCACTGTGGAATCGCTGCTGTCGATTCCCGGTGTGACGAGAGAGATCATCCAGGAGGTCTTCGCGCTCAACTTCGTGGGAGCCTTCGAAACCTTCACGACAGCGATCCGCGACTCGGCGGTGGCCATCGGTGAGCCGCTGCTGAATTCGCTGGTGTGGCGCAACCAGAAGTACTACGTGGTGGAGGCCGCATTGCGGTCCGCGGTGCCGCAGGCATTCCTCGATGTGGCCAACGGTTTCCTGGTGGCCGGAAACGTCGTTGTCGTCTCGCTCATCCAGGGAGTCCAGGATCTGGTGGGCGCGGTGCTGAGTTTCAATCTCGGCAACATTGTGGACGCCGTGATCGACGGCACCCGGAGCTTTCTCCTCGCCATCGGCGAGGGCGCAGGCTCCATCATCGACGGGATCGAAGCCGCCCAGTTGGGTATCGCCACCGCATTGGCGACGGCGCCGCCACCGCCGCCGTTCTCGGCCCTGCGGGCACCTTCGGTCGAATCCACGGTCGGTCTGGGTGGGACCCAGTCCGCCACCGGTCCGAACACCGTGACCCTGACGTTGGGGCAGGCCGGCGACGAAGTCGCCGAATCCATTGTGGCCGAGGCAGTCCCGACTGCACCTGACGAGCTGGTCGAGTCGCCGACGGGCGAGGCGGAAGAACCCAAAGCCCAGGAGGGCGAAGGTGACAATCTTGAGCAGGAGGGAACCGAAGCGATCGGTGAGCCCGCGACCGACGGGGGTGCCGACGGCGAGGTGGGGGAAGAGGAGAACGACTCGGTGGATGCGCCGGCCGTGGCCGATGGCGTGACCCCTCCGAAGGATGATGACGAGGACGAGGAAGGCCCGGAAACTGGGCTGACCACACCGAAAGCTGGCCCCGGCGCGGACGCCGGCGTCGACTCGGGTGACAAAGAAGCCAACGGCGACGCGGAGAGGGACGCTGCCGCGTAACGTCAGGGTGCACAATGAACCAGTGACCGAAAGCTTTACCGAAAGGTTTGCGGCAGGCCTGGGGAGCTACCGTGACCGGCCGTGTATCGAATTCGAGGGGCACTGGTACTCAGGCGATGAGGTCGCTGCTTATGGTGCCGCCGTCACCGCGCTGCTCGACGCCGCCGGACTCGCCCCGGACGCACCCGTCGGGGTGGTGGTGCGCAACCGCTATCCGCATGCCGCCGCCGTCATCGCGGCACTCGCGGCCGGGCGCCCGGCAGTGATGATCTATTCGTTCCAGTCGCCCGAGGCGATCGCCGCCGATATCGAACGCCTCGATGTCGCGGCCGTACTCGCCGACCCGCAGGACTGGACCGCCCCCGTCCTGGCCGCGGTGCACCGCATCGGCGCGGCCGGGGTCTCGCTGGGCACCGAGGTGGCCGCGGTTGCCGAGGCCGACACCACCCGGCAGCGTCCGCAGGTGCACGGCGCCCTGGCCATCCTCACCAGCGGAACCACCGGCCCTCCCAAACGATTCGTGGTCCGCGCCGCGGTGCTGGAGCACACCGTGTTCAGCGTCACCGGCGGGCAGGCGGCGCCCGATGAACCCCCGGAACTGGTCTACTGGCCGCTCGGCGGGATCGGCGGTGTCTGCCAGCTGGTCACCGGTGTCTACGTCGGCAAGCGCATGGTGCTGCTGGAGCGCTTCAGTGTGGCGGCCTGGGTTGATGTGGTGAAAAGCCATGGTCTGCAACGGGTCGGCGTGCAACCGGCGGTGGTGCGCATGCTGCTGGAGGCCAACCTGCCCGCTGCGGATCTGTCCTCGCTGCAGTTCGTGATGAGCGCGTCGGGCCCACTCGATGTGCCCACCCGCGACGCCTTCGAGCAGCGATACGGCATCCCGGTGCTCACCGCCTACGGTGCAACGGAATTCGCCGGTTCGGTATGCACCTGGACGCCGGATCTCTACCGGGAGTTCGGCGCCCGCAAACGCGCCAGTTCCGGACGTGCACTGCCCGGTGTCGAGGTCCGGATCATCGACGGCGACACCGGTGCCGCGGCACCGACCGGGGAGCCGGGCATCCTGACCGCGAAGGTTCCGCTGCTGGGCCCGGACTGGGTGCGTACCACCGATATTGCGTCGATCGACGAGGACGGGTTCATCACCGTGCACGGCCGGGCGGATGGCGCGATCAACCGGGGCGGCTTCAAGATCATCCCGGAAACGGTTCGGGGCGTGCTCATCTCGCATCCCGCGGTGCGCGATGCCGGAGTGGTCGGGGTGGCCGACACCAGACTCGGGGAGGTGCCCTTCGCGGCCGTCGAGACCGTCCCGGGCGCGACCGTCACCGAAGCGGACCTGCTCTCGGCCGTGCGCGCGGCGCTGCCGGCACATCATGTTCCGGTCTCGGTCGTCTTCGTCGACGAGCTACCCCGCACCCCGTCGCTCAAGGTGAGCGTGCCCGGGGTGGCGGCGTTGTATCGGCCCGCGACCTAGAGCAGGCTGTCGGTCATGTCCCGCATCACCTCCCTCGCCGGGGCGAGAGGTCATTTCATCGGTGAGCAGCGTGTCAGATTGCTGCGTATCTACCTGGGTGCGACGACATTTCTCTTCACCTACGGCGTGGTGTTCACGCTGTTCCCGGTCCGCACCGACCTGGCCTACGGCAACCCGGTCGGCGGCATCATCGCCATCGTTCTGGGTGTTCTCGGCCTCGTGCAGCTGTCCGTCAGGCCGAACCGCGCCATGTTCGCCACTGCGGTCGCTGTCATCGCCACGCCGGTCGTGATGGCCTTTCACGTCACCCTCGCCGCCGAGTACGTCTGCCTGATCGCGCCGATGTTCCTGGCGATGTACATCCGGGCCTTCCATCCGCCCCGGCAGGCGTGGGTGCTCATCGCCGTCCTGATCCTGGCCTGCGTGGCGGCTGTCGCCATCGCGCCGGCACCGCACGTGGGTGTCATCACCCTCCTGATCATCGTGGTGGCGATCGCCGGCGCTGCCGAGTCCTTCGGGTTGCTGATGCGGGCGATGTTCACCGCGGCCTGCACCGACCCGCTCACCGGCCTGCTGAACCGGGCCGGCTGGGAGATCGCCACCACCGACCTGCTTGCCACGCTCCGTGCGCCGTCGGCGATCACCGTCGTCGCGCTCGACATCGATGATCTGAAGGGGCTCAACGACACCCAGGGACATCCCGCCGGGGACCGTCTGATCATCGAGTACGCCCGGCACTGGGCACGAGCCGCTCCCCGGGGCGCGGTGCTGGCACGACTCGGCGGCGACGAGTTCGCCGCCTGCATCGCCGGGGATGATGTCGAGAGGTTCCTCGACGACGTGCGGTCGAGCACGCCGCGGGTGAGCATCGGCACCGCCACCCGGACCTCCGGCCCGGTCGACATTGCCGATCTGTACGCGCGGGCCGACGCCGAGCTGTACCGCCGCCGGGACCGTGCCCGCCGCGACGGCTCAGACGTCGGATAGCTCGTACTCCGGCACCTCGATCGAGTCGTAGAGCCGAATGCCCTTGCTGTTCAGTCCGGCCAGCGCGGCGGTCACCCGGGTCGGCAACACCGAGATCAGCTGTCCGGCAACGATCAACGCGCGGACGCCGAGCGGCGATGACGGCAAAATGCTCTTCGCCATGGACTTGGCCAGCGCCCGGGCGCCGAGCACCGGCTCGCGCATCACCCGCTCGTAGGCGGCGTAGGCGACGGCCGGATCACCGCCGGCCCGCTGCAGTTCGCCGGCCAACACGTAGGCGCCGATCACCGCGAGGCTGGTGCTGCCGCCGACCGCGGGGCCCGGACAGTAGCCGGCATCGCCGACCAAGGTCACCCGGCCGCGCGACCAGCTGGTCAGCTGTAGCTGGGTGATGGCATCGAAATAGAACGCCGGCGTGCGCCCGAGTTCGTTCAGCCAGCGGTCCACCTCGGCGCTCATCCCGGCGAACCGGTCGGTCAGCTGGCCCTGCTGGCTCGGCGTGTCGCGGTGGTCGTAGTGGAAGTCGTTCACCGGCCGGAAGAGGAAGACCGCCCGCGCATCGTCCAGGTGATCGGCGGTGTAGATCATCGCGGTGCGGTCCACATCGATGAAGCCCGCCATTTCACCATCTCGGGCCAGCGATTTCGGCACCGAGACCACCGAGAGGTAAGCGCCCAGGAACTCCTCGTGCCCACTGTCCGCGCCGAACACCAGCTGCCGGACCCCGGAGTGCAGCCCGTCCGCGCCGATCACCAGATCGAACTGCCGTGCCGCGCCCCGTGCGAACGTCACGGTGCCGTCCGCGTCGATGCCGGTGATGTGATCTCCGAACAGATACTCGACCGCGTCGCGGCCCGCATCGTAGAAGATCTCGCTCAGGTCGTCCCGCATGATCTCGACGTGCCGGTCCGACAGCGCGGACGACAACTTGCGGTAGTCGATCTGCGCCGGGCGGCGGGCGCCCCGGCGGTGGAAGATGATCCGCTCGGTGCCGGTCGCGTGGGCCATCACGGCGTCGAGTACACCCATTTTTTCGGCGATCTCCATCGCCGGCCCGAACAGGTCGATGGCGTGCCCGCCGGTCTTGCGCAGTTGCGGCGCCCGTTCGACCACCGTGACCTCGAAGCCGCTACGGGTCAGCCAATAGGCGAGCACCGGCCCGGCGATGCTCGCACCCGAGATGAGAACCCGCATGTCCTGCTCCTTACTTAACGGTCGGTAAGTGTCTGTCGATCAGCTTACTTAACGATCGGTCAGTTAGGCTAGGTACGTGAGCGCGCCACGGTCGGACACCCGCCAACGGATCCAGGAGGTGGCGCGCGAACTCTTCGCCGAGAAGGGCGTGCAGCGCACCAGCCTGCAGGACATCGCGGCCCGGCTGGGCATCACCAAACCGGCGTTGTATCACCACTTCTCGTCGAGAGAAGACCTGGTGCGCAGCATCGTTGCGCCACTGATCGATGGCGGGGAACAGTTCGTCCTGGAATGTGAGCGGGCAGACGGCCTGACCACCACCGAGCTGCTCGAGCGCTATTTCGACTACTTCTACGCGCATCGCGCAGCTCTGGTGACCGTGGTGTCTGAGCTGAGCACGATCGCCGACCTCGGGCTGATCGACAGCATGCTGGCCTGGCGGGAACGCCTCGGGCGGGTGATCTTCGGGCCGGACCTCACACTGGAACAGGACGTGCGTGCGGTGATCGCGCTGGGCGGGTTACAGGATTGCTGCCTTCAGTTTCCCGATACGCCGACCGAAGCGTTGCGGGCCGCCGGTGTCGCGGGGGCGCTGGACGCGCTGGGGCTGAGTTAGAAGCCGCCCAGATCGGCCGACAGCCAGTGCTGGGGTTTGAGATACACCGCCACGCTGGGGCCGTGCTCACGTCGGGCCATCTCCAGATACGGCTCGACCGCCTCGGGCGGCAGGTAACGCCGGGTCATCTCGACGAGTTGCTCGTCGGTACCGTCCTCGATCCGGTCGACCGCACCGTCCACCGCGACATAGCGGACGGTGGGCTCGACGCGCTCGACCATCAGCGAGAGGTGGCCGGCGGCCTCGATCAGCCGGTGCTTTCGTGACCCGGTCCCGGTGATGAACCAGGGCTGACCACCCGGGGTGTACTGGTACCAGATCGGCACGGTCAACGGACCGCGATTCTTCCCGGCGCTCACCGACAGAGCGGCGACATGGGGCTCAGCAAGGAACGTTTCGCGTTCTTCCCGAGAGAGAGCCATCGGTCAGAGGCAGGGGGTGAAGAACAGCAGCTTCGGTCCGCAGATACCCGAGGCGCCCAGCTTCGGCATGCCGATGCGGGGCATCCCGATCTTGGGGTGTGGCGGGAAGCCGAGCTTGGGGTGCGGCGGCATGCCGATCTTCGGCAGGCCGACCTGCGGGGACGGCAGCGACCGGGCGACCTGGGCAATGTCATTGGCGGCGGAGAACGTGGCGCCGGTGGCGCTGGCTGTCCGGGCCACACCGAAGCCGCTATCCGGGATCAAGTTCAGGAAGGCGAGGGTGCTGGCGACGTCGGCGGCGGCCGAGGTGGCCAGCACGGGCCAACCGATCACGGTGTCGACCGTGCCGACGACCGAGTTCCAGACCCGGGTGCCCTCGGGGATCATCTGGGCCTGCTGGGCCAGCTGCCAGGCGCCGCCCATCTGCTCGGGGGTCAGCTTGGCGACCGCCGGGGTCTCGGCCTTCTGCAGCGCGGCCGACAACAGCGACTGGCACTTGCCGGTATCGGAGTTGCGGACCTGCGACTTGTTGCAGTTGTCCACGCAGCTGCCGTTGAACTCGGACTGGCCGGCACCGCAGGTGGTCTCTGCAACGCTCGGTGCCGCGGTGGCGATCGAGATGGCAGCCAGCGGCATCAGCGTGGCCAGCGAAGCGGCCGCGAAGCGACGTTTGATGGCGGTCATGACCAGTCCTCAGCGTTGATCCAGCGAATGATTTATCTGGAGTGTAGACGATTTAAGAATCGGGTGGGGACGCCTAGAGTTTGAACGTATGCGCTTCGGACTCTTCATCCCGCAGGGTTGGCGACTCGACCTCGTCGACATTCCCACCGATAAGCACTGGTCAGTGATGCGTGACCTGGCCACCTACGCCGATAACAGCACGTGGGACTCGGTGTGGGTCTACGACCACTTCCACACCGTTCCGGTCCCCACCGATGAGGCCACCCACGAGGCCTGGACCCTGATGTCGGCCTTCGCGGCCACCACCGAACGGGTCAAACTCGGCCAGATGTGTACCGCCATGAGCTACCGGAATCCGGCCTACCTGGCAAAAGTTGCAGCAACCGTCGACGTGATCGCCGGCGGCCGCACCCAGATGGGCATCGGCGGCGGCTGGTACGAACATGAATGGCGCGCGTACGGGTATGGCTTCCCGTCCGCGGGTGAGCGTCTGGGCCGCCTCGATGAGGGCGTGCAGATCATGCGGGACGCCTGGCGTGACGGCCGGGTCACCTTCGACGGGAAGTACTACCAGGTCGACGGTGCCATCGTTGCCCCCAGGCCGCCGCAGGAGGGCGGGCTGCCGCTGTGGGTCGCCGGCGGCGGCGAGAAGGTCACCCTCCGCATCGCCGCCAAGTACGCGCAGTACACCAACTTCAGCAGCGTCCCGGCGGAGTTCGAGCGCAAATCACAGATCCTGGCCGGCCACTGCGGCGAGGTCGGCACCGATTACGACGCGATTGTGCGGTCGGCGAACATCAACTCCGTCATCGCCGGCTCCGAATCCGAGGTCAAGGACCGGCTCAAGGCCATCCGGGACCGGCAGGTGCCCAAGGCCGGCGAGGACGCCGTCGACGCGATGCTGTCCAATGTCGCCTCACCGGACTCGGCCACCGGCACCCCCGAACAGGTCGTCGAACGGCTGACGCGGCTACGCGACCTCGGGTGTGAGTACGCCATCCTGTACTTCCCCGAGGCCGCCTACGACCGTTCCGGCATCGAGTTGTTCGAGCGTGAGGTCATCCCAGCCCTCAGTTAGGCATAGTTGTGCCATGGAGAAGATCTCGCTCACTGCCCTCGCGCGTGAGCATCTGGAAACCGCCCGGGCCGCCACCAGCGGCCGCAGCGCGCATACGGTCTATGGCGGCCATGAGCACAGCCTGCGGCAGACGCTGATGGCGCTGACCGCGGGCAACGGCCTCGACGATCACGAGAGTCCGGGGGAGGCAACGGTGCAGGTGCTTCACGGCCGGGTTCGGGTGAGTACCGCGGAGGCCGGCTGGGAAGGTTCGGCCGGTGATCACCTGGTGCTACCGCGTACCCGGCACGCGTTGGCCGCGATCGAGGATTCGGTAGTGCTGCTGACGGTGGCCAAACAGGTCGGCCCGCATGTTTAGAACGGGCCTTCGTCGTTAAAAGGGGCTCGAGTTCGACTGCCAGCGCGCGTCGTCCGGGCGGTCGCCGTAGCGCCGGGCGTAATCCTCGTGCAGTCGGGCGTTCTTCTCGCGGTTGATCGCGTCGACCAGGTTGGGGTTCAGGCCGTGCTGGGCCAGGCGGTGCCGGCGCCACACCTTGTTCAGCACGTAGCCCATGATCAGCGCCCAGGTGTAGATGGGCACCGTCATCTCCAGGTGTACGTACAGCGAGGCCGGGAGCAGCCAGAGTGGTGCGAGGATCAGCGCCGGCGGGATTGCGTAGCGGATCATGTGCCGGCGGATCGCGCCCGGGCCGGAGAGGTCGGCGGCGACCCAGTCCCGCATGGAATCGGGCAGACGCCGCCCGTACGCGTAGAGAACCCGCTGAACGAAGGTGGGAGTGTCGGCCATAATTTAGATAGTACGCTAACTATTAGTGGGCTACCATTGTTGAGCATGACCACGGTGTCCCATGAAGTCGATCCGCTCGCGTTGGAGCGTCAGGTGTGTTTCGCGCTCGCGGTGACCAACCGCGCCGTGCTGGCGGTGTACCGGCCGCTGCTGGAGCCGCTTGGGCTCACTCATCCGCAGTACCTGGTGATGCTGGCGCTGTGGGACAACGCCAATGTCGATGGAGAACCGTTGTCCGTCAAGCAGATTGCCGCACTGCTACAACTGGACCCGGCCACCACCTCGCCCATGCTCAAGCGGCTGGAGACGCTCGGTTTCATCACCCGGACCCGTAGTGCGGCCGATGAGCGCACCACCCACATCTCGCTGACCGCCGGTGGTGCGGCGCTGCGCCGCAAGGCGCTGGACATCCCGCCCGCGGTGGTGGCCCGACTCGGCGTCGACCTGGCCGAACTGGAGAATCTGCACTCGGTGCTGACCCGGATCAACGCGGCCGCGGTGGCCGCCGGCGCGCTGGACACCTGACTCCCGAACCGAGCGAATTTGGTGCAGCTGAGCCTGGTGGGGCGATGTTAGCCTCGAATGCGGCGGAGGTGATGGCAGCGTGGGGTTCTGGGGCTTTGTCGACGACGTTGTCGACGGTGTGTCCGAAGTGGCGGATAGGGCCAAAAAGACTGCCGAGTGGGTCAGAGAAATTGCTGAACAGCTCGGCCTGCCCGGTCTGCGCGATGTCGCCAAAACTACGGCTGATTCGGCCGGGAAGCTCATCATCGCCCCGACTTTCGTCTTGCAAGAGGGTCAGAAGCAGATAGATCGGATGCTGAAGTCTTGCGGTGAGGGCGACCCCGACCATGCGATCGACTTCACTGAATCCGCCGAGGCTTTCGATGCCGCGGAGCTCCCGCTTTCCGGCGCGTATCCCAGCGATCAATGGTCCGGCGGGACCGCCGCTGACCGCTACTCGGAGCGCAACAGAGAACAGCACAACCGGGTGGTGACCCTTGCCGATCTGGACCGCGAGATCCAGAGGCTGATCAGCAACGAGGCGGACCTGCTCCCGCCGGCACGCGAGGCCCTAAGGATTCATCACAATGATCTGGCGGACTTCGGCGAGCTCACCCAGTACATCGGACGCATAGGGGTAGCTGGCAAGGCCGCCCAATTCGCCATAGAGACCCTGATGGTCGCAACCACGTTGGCCGAGGCCATTCGGGATCACGAGGACATGCAGGACAAGGCCGACGCGATCGCACGGTCTGTCGCCAAGGTCGGTGACGAGTACAAGAAGATCGCGGATGCGGTCACCATTTCGGACTCCGCCAATGACTACGACCCGCGGATACCCCCGCCGGCAGGGAGATGACGATGAGCTCGCCCTTGAGTCCGTTGCAGGTCACCGCAGGGCATCTCCGCATGCTGGCCGACCAGCAGAGCCAGGCCTCCAGGGCAGTGTGGGACGCGCAGTTCAAACCGGTCGACGTCAACAAACGGGTGGAGAAGACGCACGGAACCGTTTGCGATGACACCTATAAGGCGCTCAAGCGCGCGGAGGAAGAACGCGCACGAGCTAGTCGCATGGTGCAAGCGCAGTCGGACGATCTCGCCGTCAAGCTCGAACACGCTGCCGACATGTATGACGCCATCGACGCCCAAGAAAAGGGCAACATCGATCGGCAGATGCAGCCCGGTGGCTGAGGTGCAGGTGGCACGTCCGTGAGCGGCGGGTCATGGGACGACGATGCCGAGGCCGATCTCGACTCGGAGCAGCAGGGCGGCGAACTCGCGGGCCTGGATTTCTCATGGGCCGATGATGAACCGCGAGTCGATGCCACGCCTCCGGGGCCGGCTGTCGACGACGACCCAGAGGTCCCGGTATTCACCGTCACGAACCCGTCCGGCACCGTATCGGTGACGGCGTACCTCACCGGACCGGTTCAACGGGTGGACCTGGATCCCAGTGTGGTGAAGATGACCGAACGCGAACTGGCGGAAGAGATCCGGGTGATCGCCGAGCTCGCCCAGCTCAAGGCGCGATCCGTGATGCACGCCTTCTTGCTGGAGGGGTTGGCCCGGATGGGCCATGACCGCTCGGAGTGGAGTTCCGTCCTGAGTACCGTTATCCAGCTGCCTTCGCCGGAGCAGGCTGCCGAAAATATGGCCGAGGTCTTCGCTGCCCGGTACGCCGACGACGCGCACTGACCCTTCGGTACGGATCACTGCTCGTTCAGGCGACCGCCGCAGCCCACGAACTCACCGACCGTCCGCTCCTCGGCAATCGCCTTTCCGTTGGCGATCACTCGGCACGCGAGTTCCCCGTCGGGTTCTTCTGCCGTTCGTGCGGAGACGTCGAAGTAAGCGTCCTGGCCCTCAAGTGTCACGGTCGCGCGCCATGGAAGGGGGACCGTTGTGGGGGGCTGCTGCCCCTCGGTGCCCCAATAGGAGAGCTCTACCGATCCGGCCGCACCCGTCACCTCGTAGGTGATCACGGTGCGCTGCAGAGCTTGCTCGTCACCATCGCCGCCGGCATTGATCACGACAAGGCCGAGTACGGCCACCAGAACGAGAACGAGCACGCCGGCGCCGATGATCCACGGCCACCGGCTCTTGCCTTTGGGCGGGGGCTGTTGCGGATAGCCGGGATGGGCCGGGTAGCCGGGCGGCGGTCCCTGCGGGCCACCCCAGGGCTGTCCACCTGGTGGCGGGTAGTAGCCCCCGTCGTTACTCGTCACCGTCGAACTCCTTGCGTAAGGGTCCTTTCAGTCTAAATCGCCGCCCTCAGTGGTTTGACCGCATCTTTGCGTGACGATGTCAGCCGTGCGATAGGACGTTGATGACGTTTCCGGAGCCGTCGGCGAAGAAGAACCGCCGTACGCCCCAGTCTTCGTCGGACAGCGGGTGCACGATCCGCAGCCCGGCGGCGAGCGCGGCGGTGTGCGCGGCGTCGACGTCGTCGACCTCGATCGACACCGTCGGGTTGACCGGCGCGGTGAGGTCCTTCGTCATCAAGCTGAGCTGGTGCCGGTGCTCGGCGTCGGCGAGGGTGACGATCCACCCGTGGTTCATCACCTCGGTCAGGCCGAGCGTGGCGACGTAGGCGTCGCGGGTGGTCTCGATGTCGGCGACGGTGAGGATCGGCACCACTCGCCCGACGGTCATATGGCCGGGCCCAGCAGATCGTCGGCGTCCTTGATGATGTAGCCGTAACCCTGCTCGGCCAGGAAACGCTGCCGGTGCGCGGCGTACTCCGCGTCCAGGCTGTCGCGGCTGACCACCGAATAGAACACCGCACCGCCACCGTCGGCCTTGGGCCGCAGCAACCGTCCCAGCCGCTGCGCCTCTTCCTGACGCGACCCGAAAGTGCCCGAGACCTGAACGGCGACAGAGGCTTCCGGAAGGTCGATGGAGAAGTTCGCCACCTTGGAGACCACCAGGGTGCGGATCTCACCGCGCCGGAACTGGTCGAACAGCAGCTCGCGTTCGGCGTTCTTGGTCGATCCCTGGATCACCGGGGCGTCCAGCTCCTGGCCGAGCTCGTCGAGCTGGTCGAGGTAGGCGCCGATCACCAGCGTCGGCTCCTTGGGATGGCGCTCCAGGATCGACTTCACCACGGCGATCTTCGAGCGCGCGGTGGAGCACAGTTTGTAGCGTTCCTCCGGCTCGGCGACCGCGTAGAGCATCCGCTCGTTGTCGGTCATCGTCACCCGGACCTCGATGCACTCGGCCGGCGCGATCCAGCCCTGGGCCTCGATGTCCTTCCACGGCGCGTCGTAGCGCTTCGGGCCGATGAGGGAGAACACGTCACCCTCGCGGCCGTCCTCGCGGATCAGCGTCGCGGTCAGCCCGAGCCGGCGCCGCGACTGCAGATCCGCGGTCATCCGGAACACCGGCGCCGGCAGCAGGTGCACCTCGTCGTAGATGATCAGGCCCCAGTCGCGGCTGTCGAACAGCTCCAGATGCTTGTACTCGCCCTTGGTGCGCCGGGTGATCACCTGATACGTCGCGATGGTGACCGGGCGGATCTCCTTGCGTTCACCGGAGTACTCGCCGATCTCCTCCTCGGTCAGCGAGGTCCGCGCGATCAGCTCACGCTTCCACTGCCTGCCCGCGACGGTGTTGGTGACCAGGATCAGCGTCGTCGCACCGGCCTTGGCCATCGCGGCCGCGCCGACCAGGGTCTTGCCCGCACCACAGGGCAGCACCACCACACCGGACCCACCGGCCCAGAACGAGTCGGCGGCCATCTCCTGGTAGTCGCGCAGGACCCAGCCGTCCTGGGCGAGGGTGATCGGGTGCGCCTCACCATTGACGTAGCCGGCCAGGTCCTCGGCGGGCCAGCCGATCTTCAGCAACATCTGCTTGACCCGCCCACGCTCGCTGGCGTGCACGATCACCATGTCGTCGTCGATGCGGGCGCCCAGCATCGGGGCGATCTTCTTGTTGCGCAGCACCTCTTCGAGGACCGCGCGGTCCAGGCTCACCAGCACCAGTCCGTGCACCGGACTCTTGATCAGCTGCAGCCTGCCGTAGCGGCCCATGGTGTCGACGATGTCGACCAGCAACGGCTGCGGCACCGCGTACCGGGAGAAGCTCACCAGGGCGTCGACCACCTGCTCGGCGTCGTGGCCGGCGGCGCGGGCGTTCCATAGGGCCAGTGGCGTGATGCGGTAGGTGTGGATGTGTTCGGGGGCGCGCTCAGCTCGGCGAACGGTGCGATCGCCGCCCGCGCCGCACCGGCGAGTTCGTGGTCGACTTCGAGCAGCACGGTTTTGTCGGACTGCACGATCAGGGGGCCGTCAGTCATGCGCGACGTCCCTGTTCTGCGGCGCGTTACGCGCTCTGAAGGTCATTCCGTCCATTATCCAGAGTCGGCCGACACCACGGACGTCACGCGGTGGATGGCAAACTCCCGCACCCGGCCCGAGGCCGGATCGAAGGCGGTCAACTGACCCCCGCGGATGTTGATCGGGGACACCACGCGCTGGGTGGCCACCCCCGCCGGATCCACATACCCCATGACCACCGACGTCTGTTCCAGCGCCGCCTGCTGCAGCAGCGCGATGAGCACCGCCGGATCCAGGCGCTCACCGGAGCGCGGCGAGGCCGCCACGCTGCGCATCACCGCGACGATCGCGCCCAGGGTCTGGGCTCCGGGAGCGGTCAGCGGCCGGAACACCCGGCGCCGCCCCGGTGCGGGCACCCGGGCGCCGCGGGCACGGATGTCGACAACCGCACCGGTGGAGTCCTCGGCCGCGGGCACGAACCCGCCGGTGCGCAGAGCGGCCAGCACATCGCCGATCGAGGCCTGCGACACCGCGACGGTGGGTGCCAGGATGCGCAGTTCCAGAGGTTCGGCGGCCGGCGTGGACACCGCCTGGGCCAGCAATGCCGGGTCCTCGCAGCGCACGAACGATGCCGCCATCCCGACCCGCAGCTGGCCGTGCCGGCGTGCGACATCGTCGATCAGGTATGTCAAGCCTTGTGGCACAGGTGTTTTCGAGTGCTTCTCGAAGAAAGCGTGCAGACCGCTGGCGGTGCGCCCGGCATCGAGAGCGCGGCGAATCGACGGTTCGCTGATCCGGTAGACCATCGCGGCACCGGCCGATTCCACGGTGGCCACCGCGTCCAGCTGTTCGGCGAGCTCGCGCAGCAGCGGGCCGGGCACCACGACCGTCAGATCGGCCTGCAGCAGAAAATGGTCCAGCGGTGCCGGTAGCACCTTGGCCATCGCGTTGATCACGGCCTCGGCGTCGTCCTCGCTGCGCTGGGCCAGCAACAACCGGGTCGGGCCGGCGATCGCGCCGCGCCCGACCAGCCCGACCGCGTGGGCTTCGCGCAGCAGGTTGGTCACCGGGTCGAGCTGCAGCCGGGCGGCCCAGCGCGGCCGCTGCCACACCATCGCCAGCGCCGCCGATTCAGGTTCCACGCCCGCGCCGGCGGGCAAGTCGTTCAGCACCGTCAACAGCAGGCGACGGTCCAGCGGGGCCGCGGTTGAGTACAGCGCATCCGAGAGCACACCGAACGGCTTACCGTCGGGACCGCGGCTGCCCACCAGACTTGGCCGCGCGGGCAGGTTCAGCCAGGTCCAGGCGACCAGGTGCCAGCGCGCGGCGGTCGAGATCTCGATGAATCGGTCCGCGGCGACCGTCGGCGCCCAGTACGGGGCGTTGCCGTCGGCAGGTTCGGGGTCCGGGGTACCGGGCGCGATCAGTCCCGCCGCCGCGGCCACCTCCAGAATCAGGCCGAGCCGCTGCTCGTCGATACCGGTCAGCTTGGTCAGCTTCTTGACCTCGCGGACCCCGAGCCCACCGCTGCGCAGTTCGGGCACCGGGGTGGACGACAGGGTCTGGATCAGGACGTCGAACTCGCGGAGCAGGTCGATGGCGGCGCCGGCGGCCACCGAGTCGACGTCGGCCTGCGTCGTGGTGTGCATCGTCGGGTCCGGCGTGCGCAGACCGGTCGGGCCGGGTAGATCACCGCGCATCACCTGGGCGACGACCCGCGGCAGGATGACGGTGTCTCCGGTGTCACTGCCGATGTGGTGCAGCAGCCCGGTGGCCAGCAGCCGCTGCACCGGCCGGTCGGCGGGCGTCCCGGGCAGCGCGTCGCGGGTACGTCCCACCGGTGAGCCCTCGACCAGCCGGGTCAGCAGTTCACGCGACGGGTCGTCGAGGTCCTCGAGCAGCGCCGGGATCTCCTCGGCGGGCAGATCGGGCACATCGGGTACGGCCTGGCCGGGGTACCAGGGCAGCCCGGCCGCGGTCTCGCCCACCACGCGCAGCACGTCGTCACCCCAGATCAGGGCGCGGTCGGCCAACGCGTCGAGCGCCTCCTTCAGCTGGGCGCTGTCGGCGCGGTCACCGAGATACTCCAGCAGCATGTCCCGCGGCACCGGGGCGGTGTCGGCGTGCAACACGAGAAGAGCGTCCAGCACCGCCAGGTGCAGGAAGTTCAGGGCGTCGGTGGCGGCCTTGACCGACTGGCGGGCCTGGGCGCGGGCCGCCAGCGCGGCGATGGTGCCCGGCGGTGGCTGGGTGAGGTCCGGCCGGCATTCGAGCAGCCGGACCAGGCTCTCGTCGGGCAGGTCGGCCAGCCAGACGCCGAGCGGCACGCCGGCCCCACCTACTTTGGTCATTGCTGACCAGCCTAAGCCAGCGTCCCGCTCTCGCCACCGCACGTAGTACCTGCCACAATGTGGGTGTGGCAGACAAGAAGCAGTACGTCGACAATGGCTGGCCCGAAACGGCCGAGGGCGATCACGCAGTGAGCGAGCTCACCAGCGACCGCACCGGCTCGCTGTCCCCGTTCGGTGACGTGACCTTCCCGTTGCCCGCCGAGGATCTGCCGTACATCCACCCGGTCACCGTCGTCAACAAGTAACCGGTGAGCGGGCTCTCGCACCTCGACGACACGGGCGCGGCGCACATGGTCGACGTCACGGCCAAGACCGCCACCAAGCGCACCGCCGTCGCGCAGGGTGCGGTGCACACCCGTGCCGATGTCGTCGAACTGATCGCCGGCGGCGGGCTGCCCAAAGGTGACGCACTACCCACCGCGCGGGTCGCCGGGATCATGGCGGCCAAACGCACCAGCGATCTGATCCCGCTCTGCCATCAGTTGGCGCTGACCGGGGTGGACATCGAATTCGCCATCGGCACAACCGAAGTCACCATCACTGCCACGGTGCGCACCACCGACCGCACCGGCGTCGAGATGGAGGCACTCACCGCGGTGAGCGTGGCCGCGCTGACGGTCTACGACATGATCAAGGCCGTAGACCCGGCCGCCCGGATCGAGGACCTGCACGTGGTGCGCAAAGAGGGCGGCAAGACCGGGACCTGGACACCCGCCTGATGCGCTCGGCGCGCGTCGTCATCGCCTCCACCCGTGCCGCCGCGGGCATCTACGAGGACCGCACCGGCCCCGTCATCGTCGAATGGCTCGGTGAGCGCGGATTCGACGTGCCCGCTGCCGTGGTCGTCGCCGACGGCAGCGATGTCGAGGCGGCCCTGCGGCAGGCGCTGGCGGACCGGATCTCGCTGATCATCACCTCCGGGGGCACCGGCATCTCGCCGACGGACCGCACCGCCGACATCACGGCCGAGCTGGTCGACTACCAGATTCCGGGCCTGGCCGACGCGATCCGCCGTTCCGGTCTGCCGAAGGTGCCGACCTCGGTGCTGTCCCGCGGCGTGTGCGGGGTGCGCGACGGGGTGCTGATCATCAACCTGCCGGGGTCCACCGGCGGTGTCAAAGACGGACTGGGTGTGCTCGCCGACGTGCTGGAGCATGCGCTGGACCAACTGGCCGGAGGCGACCATGCCCGCTGATGAGCGCTTGCGCGAAGAGGAGACCGGCGCTGATGAGCGCTTGCGCGAAGAGGAGACCGGCGCTGAGGTCGTTCACGTCGCGCTGTCCGAGGATCCCATCTCGCTGCCCGAGCACGAAGCGCTGGTAGCCCACGAAGCGGCCGGCGCAATCGTCGGCTTCTCCGGGGTCGTCCGCGACCACGACGGCGGGCGCTCGGTGACGCGGCTGGAGTACTCCGCGCATCCGTCGGCGTGGGAGACCCTGAACGAGGTGGTGCACGAGGTGGCCCGGGACAGCCATGGTGTGCGTGCCGTCGCCGTCAGCCACCGGATCGGCGATCTGCGCATCGGGGATGCCGCCCTCGTCGTCGCGGTGGCCGCCGACCATCGGCGCGCGGCATTCGAAACGTGCGCGCTGCTCGTCGACACCGTCAAGGACCGGCTGCCGGTGTGGAAGCACCAGCACTTCGGCGACGGTTCCGACGAATGGGTCAACTCGGCCTAGACAGCACCGAAGCCGCACTCCCATCGGGAGTGCGGCTTCGGTGTATGCGGTCTTACGGTGCCGGCAGCGGCGCGGGCGGCAGTACCGGTGCGCCGGGCGCGGGCGGCGGAACCGGAGCACCCGGCGCCGGGGCCGGCAGCACCGGTGCATTCGGCGGGGGCAGCGGGGTCTGCTGGACGCCCGCAGGGGTTCCGGTCAGCGAGCGCTGGGTGGTGACGGCGATGAGCGCGTCCTTGCCGGTGATCTGCTGGTCCTGCACGGCATTCCAGATCTGGCGCAGGTAGCTGACGTTGGGGCTCTCGTTGGGCAGCGTGTTCGGGTCGAGCGTCGCTCCCGGTGGCAGGTTCTCCGGGCTGATCAGGTGCGGGACGCCCTCGGCCGGGACCGGCGCCAGCGGATCGGCCGCGGGGGCGGCGATCACGGCGGGAGCGGCCGCCGGGGCTGGCACAGGTGCGGGTGCGACGGCAGGCGCGGGGACCGGCGCCGGAGCGGGAGGCGCGGGCAACACCGGCTCCAGGGGCAGCGGGGCATCCAGCGACCACAGCTGTGGCTGGCCTTCGGGTGCCGGGGCGACATCCCAGTCGGCAACCTGGATGGCCGGCAGGGCAGCCAGCTGATCGTGGGTCAGCGAGGCGACGGTCTCGACGGGTGCCGGGGGAGGCGGTACATCGACCGGCGGTGCGGGCGGCAGCGGGGCGTCCAGCGCCACGGCGACGAACTCGGGGGCGGGTGCCGGGGGGAGCGGGGCGTCGACCGGCGGTGCGGGCGGCAGCGGGGCGTCCAGCGCCACGGGCACCACCTCGGGTGCCGGCGGCAGCGGGGCCGGCGGGGCCGGTGGCAGCGGGGCGGGCGGCAGGGGTGCATCGATGGGCAGCGGGGCCGGGGCGGCCAGCGCATCGATCGGCGCGGGCGGCAGCGGTGCCGGCGGGGGCGGCGGCGGGAGCTCACCGTTGATCAGGGGGTTGTCGAGCGGCTGCGGTGCAGGCTCGGCGACGACGTTGCGCGGGGTGGCACCGGAGAGACCGCGTCCGCAGGTGGGCCATGCGCCCTTGCCCTGGCTGGCGAGCACGCGCTCGGCGACAGCGATCTGTTCTTCCTTGGTGGCCAGGAATGCCGAGGGGGCGAATTCGCCGCCACCGTGGCCGGACCAGGTGCTCGGCGAGAACTGCAGACCGCCGTGGTAGCCGTTGCCGGTGTTGATGGCCCAGTTGCCGCCGGACTCGCAGCTGGCGACGGTGTCCCATTCGCCGTCGGTCGCGGCGCCGGCCTGACCGGCGAGGGCGAGGCTGCCGCCGCCGATGACCGCACCGGTGAAGGCGATCTTGGCGACGCTTACAGACGAACTTGTGGGCTTACGGTGCCGACCACTCATAAAACTAGAAATTCCTCTCGTCAGCGCCCGCGAGGTCAGCTGTCGGGTTCGGGCAGGAGAGGTTGCCCGGCCTTCGTTCGTCGGAGACGATTTCTGGCTTCACCCCAAGGAACCGGTGATGGCGTTCCTGGTCTGCTTGTCGGCGGACCGGTTGGGTCCCCCGCCTCCATCCAGTGGTTCGTGGGTGTCCTTATCCCGATGGATGGAGCTCGGCGCAATCGGGGAAGGCGGGCCGATCAATGTGGGTCGAACGGCTTGGCAAGACGGTAACCGTTCTCCCACCGGGCGTCATCTCGGTGGGCGCCCGGCGTTTCCGGTGCTTAAGAACTATGAGAGGACATTAAAGGCGCAGGGAGTCCGGGCGTTTCCGCAGGTGTTTTCGCGACTCAAACCGCAGGTGGCTACTTTGTGACCATTTCGTTATGTGACACAAATCACGGCTATCCGCCGGCGAACGGGGGTAACACATCGACCGTTTCGCGCGTTTGTAGCGCGACATTTTTATCTCGCACCGCGACGCCGTCGCGCAGATACGAGCAGCGTGCAAGCACTTTCGCCAGTTCGGGTCCGCGACCCGACAGATCGGTGACCAGTCCGTCGACGGTGGTTCCCGCCGGGACCGACAACGTTTCGGTCTCGATTCCGGCAGCGGCCCGTGCAGCGGCGAAATATCGGATGGTGACCTGTACTTCGGACACGCTCAACCGCCGATGGCGCTCATCGGCCGGACCGGCTGGACGAAGCTCGGATCGTTGATCCCGTGCCCGGCCGGTTTCGCCCACATCGCCGTCCGCCAGGCCGCCTCCAGCGCGTCATCGTCGGCGCCGTCGCGCAGCGGGGCGCGCAGGTCGGTTTCGGTGGAGGAGAACAGGCAGCTGCGGATCTGACCGTCGGCGGTCAGCCGGGTGCGGTCACACGCCCCGCAGAACGACTCGGAGACCGACGCGATGACCCCGACGGTGCCCTCGCTGCCGTCCACCCGCCACAGCTGCGCGGGGGCCGATCCGCGCGGGCCCGGATCGGGGCGCAGATCGAAATGCCTGCGCAGCGTGGTCAGCACGATATCGGCGTCGATCGTCTTGTCCCGGGTCCACTCATGGCCGGCGTCCAGCGGCATCTGCTCGATGATCCGCAGCTGGTATCCGTGCTCCAGGCAGAACCGCAGCAGGGGCACGACATCGTCGAGGCCGGTGCGCGGGTCCAGCACGGCGTTGACCTTGATCGGTCCCAGCCCGGCGTCGGCGGCCGCCGCCAGCCCGGCCAGCACATCGGCCAGCCGGTCGCGCCGGGTGATCTGGGCGAAGTGCTCGGCGTTCACGGTATCCAGGGAGACGTTGACCCGGTTGAGCCCGGCCGCCTTGAGTCTCGCGGCGCGCTTGGCCAGACCCAGCCCGTTCGTGGTCACCGCGATCTCCGGGCGGGGCCGCAGGGCGGCCGCGGCAGCGATGGTCTGCTCCAGGTGCGGGGAGACCAGCGGCTCGCCGCCGGTGAACCGCACGCTGGTGATGCCGAGCCGGGTGACCGCGATCCGCAGCAGGCGGGCCAGTTCGTCGGCGTTGAGCAGCTGACTGTCGGGCAGCCAGTCCAGGCCCTCGGCCGGCATGCAGTAGGTGCAGCGCAGGTTGCACCGATCGGTCAGCGACACCCGTAGGTCGGTCGCGGCGCGGCCGTAGATATCCAGCAGTGGGCCGCTGGCCGGCATGCCCGCGGCGACCGGGCGGGTCGGCATCGGCAGTCCGAGATCGGTCAACGTCACCGTGATACCCCGGCGAACGGCTGGTCCGAGGGGACGATCTCCTTGCCCAGCGGAAGCAGCGACACCGGGATGAGCTTGATGTTCGCGATGGCCAGCGGGATACCGATGATCGTGATCGCCATCGCGATCGCCGTCAGCACGTGCCCGATCGCCAGCCAGATACCGGCGACGATGAGCCAGATGACGTTGCCGACGGCGGCACCGGGCCGCGGTCCCGGCTTGTCCACGACGGTGTAGCCGAATGGCCACAGCGCGTAGATGCCGATCCGGAAGGCAGCGAACCCGAACGGAATCGTGATGATGAGGATGAAGCAGATGATTCCGGCGAGGAAATATCCGAGCGCCAGCCACAGGCCGCCGAAGATCAACCAGATGATGTTCAGGATCAGGCGCATGGTCTCCTCCGAGGCTGTCGCTGTCAGCCTACCGAGAGGCTAGTAGGATGCCAGCAATTGCGTCCTGCGCAGGCGGGACGCATTACTTATGCGATCTATCACGACGAACGGGTGACAGCAGTGCCGACCGGCAAGGTGAAGTGGTACGACTCCGAGAAGGGCTTCGGCTTCCTCTCTCAGGAGGAAGGCGAGGACGTCTACGTGCGTTCGTCGGCGCTGCCCGCAGGTGTCGAGGGACTCAAGGCCGGGCAGAAGGTGGAGTTCGGACTGGCTGCCGGGCGTCGTGGTCCGCAGGCGCTGCAGGTCAAGCTGATCGACCCGCCGCCGAGCCTGGCCAAGACGCGCCGCGAAGCGGTGACCGTCGAACACAAGCACACCCCCGATGAGCTGCACGGCATGGTCGGCGATCTGATCACCCTGCTGGAGAACACGATTCAGCCCGACCTGCGCAAGGGTAAGTACCCCGACCGCAAGGTCGCCCGCCGGGTGTCCGAGGTCGTCAAGGCTGTCGCTGCCGAACTCGACGCCTAGGTTCTGCTGCGCCCGGCGTCGACTTTTCGTCGATGAATTTTGAGTTTGATCGACATCAACTCGACGTCGGGCGGGAACACTGGTGCCCATGACCTACGTCAACAAGCAGGGCGAGTTCAACCGGGACACCAACTACATCAGCACCCGCATCACCGCCGACGGCCGGGACGGCTACCCCGTCGAGCCCGGCCGGTACCGGCTCGTCGTTGCGCGGGCCTGCCCGTGGGCCAACCGCACCATCATCGTGCGGCGTCTGCTCGGCCTGGAAGACGTCATGTCCATCGGGTTTTGCGGGCCCACCCATGACGAGAACAGCTGGACCTTCGACCTCGACCCCGGCGGCGTCGACCCGGTCCTCAAGATCCCGCGGATCCAGGATGCCTACTTCAAGCGCGATCCGGACTACCCGAAGGGCATCACCGTGCCGGCCATCGTGGATGTGCCCACCGGCGCGGTGGCCACCAACGATTTCGCGCAGATCACCCTGGATTTCTCCACCGAGTGGACCGAGTATCACCGCGAGGGTGCGCCCCAGCTCTACCCAGAGCATCTGCGCGACGAGATCGACGAGGTCGCCAAGCGCGTCTACACCGAGGTGAACAACGGTGTGTACCGATGCGGGTTCGCCGGCTCGCAGGAGGCCTACGACAAGGCCTATGACCGGCTTTTCGCCACCCTGGACTGGCTGACCGAAAGGCTGTCCACCCAGCGGTATCTCGTCGGCGACACCATCACCGAGGCCGATGTCCGGCTGTTCACCACGCTGGCCCGGTTCGATCCCGTGTATCACGGGCACTTCAAGTGCAACCGGTCCAAGCTCGCCGAGATGCCCGTGCTGTGGGCCTATGCCCGCGACCTCTTCCAGACACCCGGGTTCGGGGACACCACCGACTTCGTGCAGATCAAGCAGCACTACTACATCGTGCACACCGACATCAATCCCACCCAAGTCGTCCCGAAGGGGCCCGACCTGGCGAACTGGCTGGCCGCGCACGGTCGGGAAGCCATGGGCGGCAGGCCTTTCGGTGACGGAACCCCGCCCGGTCCGACAAAATCCGGTGAGGAGGTCCCGGCCGCTCACTCCGCCGGGTGAAAGTCCGTCACAGATTCCGAGTACTCAGCGGCCGGGTCCCAGATCGTCCGCACCGACCACTCGGCGTGCGGCAGTGGGAACTCGTTGCCGGCTTCGTCGCGCACCAGCGTCGGCAACTGCACCACGATGCCGGTCAGCTTGCCGTACAGCGCGTCGACGCTGGGCACGGTGATTGCCTGCGCGACGCCCGGCCGGAACTCCTGGGCGACGGGAGCCTCGGCGTCCTCATAGGTGCGCAACAGCAGCCAGGGCGCGTCGGCGATGGGCGGATCCACGGCAAGCTGCACCGGACCCCGCGATGTCACCGTGAGTTCGCCGGTGGTTTCCGGGTTCTCGCAGGCGTCGAGGTTCACCACATCGCAGTAGAAATACGGCCCCACCCGCACCGTTTTGCCGTGCGAGTACGCGCTGATCTCGGGATAGCGCGGGCCGTGGTCCTTGCTCAGCTGCCACACCAGCACGCCGGTGCCCGCGGTGGAGAGCAACGCCACCACCGCGAGCAGCGCCACCGCCCGCTTCATCGTCGGCCCGCCGCGGTGCTTCCGGAGTAATTCAGGGGTCCGCCTTCGGTTTCGGCCAGGATCGGGCGGTTGCCGCCGAAGCCCGGGATGAGTGATGCGCCGTTGTAGCTGACCAGTGTCTGCGCCAGCCCGACAATGAGAATTGCGGTGATGGCGGTGAACCCCGCCCACAGTTCGGTGTAGATCAGCACTCCGGTCGCCCCGCCGATCACCCAGGCCAGCTGGAGTACCGACTCGGAACGGCCGAACGCCGACGCCCGCGACTCCTCGGGAAGATCGTCCTGCAGCGAGGCGTCCAGGGAGGCCTTCGCGATGGCGCTGGCGCCCGAGGTGATGAGGGTGGCCACCGCGACGACGATCAGGTTGCCGGTGAGCGCGGCGGCCAGGGCCGACAGCGTCACCGCGATCGCCGCGCGGACCACCAGCAGCGCCGGGCGGCCCAGTTTGAGGCGGGCCGCGGTGAAGTTTCCGGTGAAGTTGCCGATCGCCGCGGCCGCACCGATCAGGCCGAGGATGCGCAGCTGTTCCCAGCCGCCGTCGCCGTGGGCCTTCGCGACGAACGCCGGATAGAGGAACAGGAATCCGACCATCACCTTGATGGTGCAGTTACCCCACAGCGAGGTGATGATGTTGCGGCCCAGCGGCTGCCGTGCCGCCGAACGCTCCGGATGACGACGCAGCTGATCGGTACCGCCGTGGTAGCTCAGGGTGGTCGGCACCTCACCGGCGGTGACCTCGACCCACTTCGGGATCCGCATCGCCAGGAAGGCGCCGCCGACGGTCGCGGCCACCAGTACGTACAGCGCCCCGGGCAGCTCGAACATGTTGAACAGGTACTCCGCGCCGGCCGCCAGGCCGCCGCCGATCACCGTCCCGCCGAGCAGGCCGAACGTCGTCAGCCGGGAGTTCACCCGGACCAGATCGATGGTCGGCGGCAGCACCCGTGGCGTCACCGCGCTGCGTAACACGCTGAATGACTTGGAAAGCACCATCATTCCGAGCGCACACGGGTAGAGCACCCAGGACGGGAAGCTGCCGGTGGCACCGTCATAGTTGGCGATCAGCACCACCGCGAGCACGGTGCGGGCCGCAAACGACATCGCCAGTGCGATCCGGCGGCCGTGCTGCAGACGGTCCAGCGCCGGACCGATCAGCGGCGCGATCACCGCGAAGGGAGCGATGGTGATGAGCAGGTACAGCGCGACCTTGCTCTTGCTCTCCCCGGAGGCCGCGGCGAAGAACAGCGTGTTGGCCAGTGCGACGGCCATGGCGGCGTCGACGGCGAAGTTCGCGACCACCGGCCACGTCAGCGCCGTCAGCCCGGACTTGTCTGCGCCATCGGCGGTGGCGGCCCGGTGCACCAGCCCGTACATCTTGGAACCCATCTCCCGGCTGCGCTGGGCGGCCGCGCGGGTGACGGTGACGCGCTCGCCGGCGGCGGCGCCGGCCCTCGGTGGGGGATCGGTGCGGCGCCGCGCGGCGTCGTGGTCGTCAAGGGGCGGCAACCAACGGTTGGCGCTCGGTGTCTGCGAGCTGCCCTGCCCACCCCGGGGCATCTGCCCTCGGCGGGGCATTTCGCCGTCGCTCGGATAGTTCGCCATGCCGGGGTGCTCGTCGCCGGACGGAGGCCGCGGCGGGTAGTAGCGGGGATCCCGGGAAGACACGTTGTCGATTGTCCCTTAAACCGGCGGCCACGGCGTGCAGGCCACCGGTGTGGCTCTGGCGCGCATGGTCAGGCAATATGGACACCGATGGACAGCATGACGGAAGTGACCGAGCAGGCCCCGGATATCGAGCTGCCGCAAGAACGGCCGCCGGCACTGGAGGCCCTGCTGATGGGCGCCGTCGATACCGCCCGTAGCGCCGTCGAGGAACTCAGTGGCCCCGACAGCGTGGGCGAGTACCTCGGCGCGGTGTTCGACGATCAGACGGCGGCCACGCACCGCTTCCTGGCCGTGCTACCCGGTTACCAGGGCTGGCAGTGGGCCGTCGTGGTGGCCGGCTATCCGGGCACCGACCATGTGACCATCAGTGAAGCAGTGCTGGTCCCCGGCCCCACGGCGCTGCTGGCGCCGCAGTGGGTGCCCTGGGATCAGCGTGTCCAGCCGGGTGACCTCGGCCCCGGCGACCTGCTCGCCACCCCGCCCGACGACCCGCGCCTGGTGCCGGGCTACATGTCCAGTGGCGATCCCGAACTCGACGAGTTGGCCGGTGAGGTCGGACTCGGCCGCCGCCGGGTGCTCAGCCTGGAAGGCCGCCTCGACGCCGCCGAGCGCTGGCATGACGGTGAGTTCGGACCGGCGTCGGCGATGGCTCGCGCCACCCGCCGGACGTGCCGCGAATGTGGTTTCTACGTCCCGCTGTCCGGATCTCTGGGCACGCTGTTCGGGGTCTGCTGCAACGAGTTGTCCGCCGACGGGCGCGTCGTGGAGTGCGAATACGGCTGCGGCGCCCATTCGGACACCCCGGTGCCCGCGGGCACCGGTTCGCCGCTCTACGTGCCGTATGACGACGGCGTGCTCGACCTGAACACCTAGCCAGGCGCGTTCGGCGGCGGCCTGATCGATGGGCCTAGGCGCCTTCGGCAGCGGCCTTGAGCCGACTCAGCGTCTCGTTCATCCCCTCGACGAGTTCGTTCTCGAAGCTGGGCACCCCGCCCATCACGGCGTTCACCGTGACCGTGGAGAACTTCTTGATGCCGTTGGGTGCGCGGCGGCTTTCCACGACCCGGGTGCCGCCGTCGATCGGCTCGAGCTCGTAGCTCCATTCGGTGCCGTTCGCATCGACGCGGAAGGCCAGCTTGCGCTCCGGCTCGACCACGGTGATGGTGCTGCTGGTCGGCCAGACCAGCAGGCGGCGCCGGTTGAAGTTCACCGTCTTGGCGCCGACGCGCAGTGGGCCGAACATCTTCATCGCCCGGGTCTGCGGGCTCCACTGCGGCATCTTCTTCAGGTCCGAGATCAGCGCCCACACCGTGGCCGGCGGAGCGGCGATGTCGATCTGCGCCTGCAGTAGCGGGGCTCCCATTGTTCTCCTCGAGTTGTCAGGTCAGACCCTGCTGGGCACCACGGTCACCGCGACGGGCGGAGCGACGCTGCAGCAGGAAGATGGAGGTGCCGAGCAGGCCGACGCCCAGCCCGGCAATCGTGATCGGCCGCCACTCGTGCAGGCCGGGAACGGTGAAGGCCAGCGCCACGGCGATCAGCCAGCCGAGGGCGAGCACGATGATCACCGGTGCCGGTTCGAGCAACCGCGCGGGCAGCGCAGGCGGCTCGGGCGGCGGATTCGCGGTCATCGCATGTCAACCTAGCCGATGCCCGCTGGGTATTGTTCGGACCTGTGACTGACGACGTAGATGCCCGGTTACCGAGCGATCTGTCGTTGGCCGTGGTGCGGCTGGCACGTCAGCTCCGATTCCGTCGGCCCGATTCGCCGGTGTCGCTCACGCAGTTGTCGGCGCTGGCCACGGTGTTCAAGGAGGGCCCGATGACCCCCGGCGCGCTGGCCGCCCGCGAGCGGGTCCGCCCCCCGTCGATGACCCGGGTGATCGCCTCGCTGGTGGATCTCGGGTTCGTCGACCGGTCCGCGCACCCCGACGACGGCCGGCAGGTGCTGGTCTCGGTGTCCGCGGCCGGCGTCGATCTCATCGAGGCCGAGCGCCGGGCCAGCCGGGAATGGCTGACCCAGCGACTGGCCGCGTTGACCGCTGCGGAGCGGGCCACGCTGCTGGCCGCCGCGGACCTGATGCTGGCCATCGTGGATGAAGGCGCCTGAACTGGCGCACATAGTCGATATCGAGGATCCCGCCGATCCGCGCCTCGATGATTTCCGCGACCTCAACAGCGTCGACCGCCGCCCCGACCTGCCGAGCGGCAAGGGACTGGTGATCGCCGAGGGTGTGCTGGTGGTGCAGCGCATGCTGGCCTCCCGATTCCGCCCGCGCGCACTGCTGGGCACCGATCGCAGGCTGGGGGAGCTGACCGAGGACCTGACCGGTGTCGACGTCCCGTTCTACCGGGCAACCGCGGAGGTGATGGCCGCCGCGGTGGGGTTTCACCTCAACCGCGGTGTGCTGGCCGCCGCGCCACGGCCGGGCGAGCTGACCGTCGACGAGGTGATCGGGGATGCGCGCACCGTGGCGGTGCTCGAGGGCGTCAACGACCACGAGAACCTGGGCTCGATCTTCCGCAACGCCGCCGGACTGGGCGTCGACGGTGTGCTCTTCGGTGCCGGATGTGCGGACCCGCTGTACCGCCGGGCGGTGCGGGTCTCGATGGGGCATGCCCTGCTGGTGCCCTACGCGTGGGCAGCGTCCTGGCCGGAAGATCTGGAGGTGTTGCGCACCAAAGGCTTCCGGGTACTGGCGATGACACCGAATCCCGCCGCGCCGACGCTGGCATCGGCGATGACCGACCTGGCGGGGGACAAGGTGGCGATGATGGTCGGCGCCGAGGGGCCGGGCCTCAAGGAGCACACCATGCGCTCCGCCGATGTGCGGGTGCGCATCCCGATGGCGCGGGGCACCGATTCACTGAACGTCGCCACCGCCGCCGCGCTGGCCTTCTATGAGCGCGCTAGGTTGGACCCGTGACCGAAGCCGAGACTCCCTGGGGCACCGGCCTGACGGTGGCGGCCTTCGTGGCCGCGGTGGTGGGCGTGGCGATCGTGGTCCTGAGCCGCGGGTTGATCAGCATCCATCCGCTGCTGGCGGTGGGCCTCAATCTGGTCGCCGTCGGAGGTTTGGCGCCCACGGTGTGGGGCTGGCGCCGCAAGCCGGTCTTGCGGTGGTTCGTGTTGGGATCCGCGGTCGGGGTGGCGGTCGGCTGGATTGTCGCGCTGGCCCTCGCTTTCTCTTAATCGATCAGCGCCGCAGCAAGTTTCGAGCGCCACGCGACGATGTCATCCGCGCCGACGATGCGCAGCACCACCTGATCGGCGCCGGCCGCGTGGTACTCGGCAACGCGTTCGGCGATGCGCTGCGGTTCACCCCAGGCGGTGATGCCATCGAGCAGCCGGTCGCTCACCTGATCGATATCGGTTTCGGTGAACCCCTGGCGCAACAGGTTTCGGCGGTAGCCGCCGGGCTTCCACGCCAGGAACTCCAGCGGGCCGGCTGCCGCGCGGCGCGCATCGTCGCGGTCGCTCAGCGGAATCACCATCTGCAGCACCGCCAGGGTGCGGTCCGCACCGAGTTGGTTTCTGGCCTGCGCCACATACTCGGGTGTCACCAAATAGGGGTACGCGCCTCCGGCACGTTCGCGCGCCAGCGCCAGCATGTTCGGCCCGAGCGCGGCCAGCACCCCGGCGCGGATGCCGGCCGCGTCCAGTTCGTCGAGGTACCCGGTGATGGTCTGCAGTGGCCGCGGGCCATGCGCGCCACCAATTCCCGCCACGAACCGGCCGGGTCCCAGGTCGGCGTGCAGCGCGATGACGTCGGCGGCCGGCACCCGCGACACCGAGATGATCCCTGTGGCCACCGGGATGGTGGTGGTGGCCCGCACCGCCGCCGCGACCATCGGCAGATCGCCGGAACGCCACAGGGTGGCGTATCCGAGGTCTTGGGCGTGGCGTGCTTCCTCGGTGACGACGTCTGCATCGTCGGTGTAGGGATTGCTGCTGGCCAGCCCGATCGCACTCATGGATCAGACCGTAAAACCTCAAGCGTTCTTCAGGTCAAGCCCTTTCAGTGCTGGCGGGAGGTCGCCGTGGTGCAGCACGCCGAGGCGCTGCGTGGCGCGGGTCAGGGCCACGTAGAGTTCGGCCGCTCCGCGTGGACCGTCGGCGATGATCCGCTCCGGTGCCACCACCAGGACGGCGTCGAACTCCAGGCCCTTGGTCAGCGCGGCCGGCACCGTGCCGGGCACCCCGGGCGGCCCGATCACCACGCTGGTGCCCTCGCGGGCAGCCTCGTCTTCGACGAATTCCTTGATGGCCATCTCAAGTTCGTCTTCGCTCACCTTCTTCGACCACGGCTGCACACCGCATGAGCGCACCGATTCCGGTGGCTGAATGCCCGGCGCGAACTCGGACAGCACCGCGGCGGCGACGGCCATGATCTCCGCCGGGGTGCGGTAGTTCACCGTCAGCGGCCGATAGGCCCAGCGCTTTTTCACATGCGGGGCAAGCATGGCGTCCCAGGACCGCGCACCCGCTTCGGAACGACGTTGCGCCAGGTCGCCGACGATGGTGAAGGACCGGGCCGGGCAGCGCCGCATCAGCACCCGCCAGTCCATCTCGGAGAGCTCCTGGGCTTCGTCGACCACCACGTGGCGGTAGGTCCAATCCCGGTCCGCGGCAGCACGTTCGGCCAGTTCGCGGTTGTCCTGTTCGATAAACCTGTCGGCCAGTTCCTCGGCGCCGATCAGGTCGGCGGCGATCAGATGGTCCTCGTCGTCCATCAGGTCCTCGCGGGCCACCATCAGGTCCAGCACGCCGGCGGCGTACGCCGCCTCCTCCTGGCGTTCCTTCTCCGCGGCCGCATCGGGTTTGATTCCGCCCAGCAGATCCACCAGCTCGTCGAGCAGTGGGACATCCGACACCGTCCAGGCCCGCCCGTCCTGTCGCCACAACGACTCATCGGCACCAGCGGCCGCGAGCCGTCCGGGGGACTCGTAGAGCGCCCCCAGCAGCGATTCCGGTGTCAGCTCCGGCCACAGCTCGTCCAGCGCGGCCTTGAACGCGTCGTGATCTTCGAGCTCGTCGAGCAGTTCGGCGCGTAGGTGCTCCCAGGCCTGCTTGTCGTCACGGGTCAACCAGCCCTTGCCGATTCGTGCGATCGCGCGTTCGGTGAGCACCCAGGTGATCACGTCGGTGAACACCGCCCGGGCGTCGTTGTGCGGCAGACCCGCCTCGCGCGCCTCCTGGATGGCCCAGGCCGCGGCCTCGGCGTTGATCTCGACCGTGACGTCGGCCAGCTTGATGGGCAGCGGCTCCTCGGGGGTGCGCTGACGGTCGGCGACGGCGGCTTTGAGGACCTCGAGCATTTTCAACGAACCTTTGGCCCGCGCGGCATCCGGGGTGTCCTCGGCAGTGGTGTGCAGCCCGGGGACCAGATCGCCGGTGGTCATGAAGACCACATTGGTCTCGCCGAGCGAGGGCAGCACCCGGCCGACATGGTTGAGGAACGCCGGGCTGGGCCCGATGACCAGCACCCCGTGCCGCTCCATTCGTTCGCGCTGGGTGTACAGCAGGTAGGCGACGCGGTGCAGCGCGACCACCGTCTTTCCGGTGCCCGGACCGCCCTCGATGACGAGCACCCCGGATTGATCGAGCCGGATGATCTCGTCCTGCTCGGCCTGAATCGTCGCGACGATATCGCTCATGCCCTCGGTGCGCGGCGCGTTGACTGCCGCCAGCAGGGCCGCGTCACTGGACCCGTCCGGTTCATCGGGTCCTGGGCGGCCCAGTACCTCGTCGGTGAAATCGAGGACTTTGCGCCCGCGGGTGTGGAACTGGCGCCGGCGCCGCATGTTCTCCGGGCTGGCGGCGGTGGCCACGTAGAACGCCCGAGCCGCGGGTGCCCGCCAGTCCAGCAGCAGTGGCTCGTAGTCGTTCTCGTTGTCGAACAGCCCGATCCGCCCGATGTAGGACCGCTCACCCTCGATGCTCTCAAGTTGGCCGAAGCACAATCCGCTGTCGGCCACGTCGAGCCTGCTGACCTCTTTGCCCAGCGCGCGCACGTCGGCGTCGCGGCTCACCAGGGTGGAACCGTCCTGCTTGTCGATATCGCCCTTGAGTGCCGCGGAGTAGCGGTCCTTGGCGCGCGCCCGTTCGGCGTCCAGCCGGTCATACAGCGCGGCCACGTATTCGCGCTCGGCCTCTAGTTCCGCCTGATAGTCCTGAGTTGTCATGTGCCCCTTGTTATTTCGTACGGTATGTATCATGCTCCCAGCAGCGTCCCTGCGGCCATTGCCGCCCCGTCGGTGCGAATGACGCCGGCCACGGCGATCGCTCTGTTTCGGGTCTCGGGGGTCAGTACCAGCCTAAGCGCCTCCGTGAGTGAGTTGACGGTCGGCGTCGGGTCGGGATGCGCCACCCCGATGCCGAGGTCGGCGACCCGGCCTGCCCAGTAGGGCTGATCGACGATCTGCGGAATCACCACCTGGGGGGCGCCGGCCCGCGCCGCCACCGTCGTGGTGCCCGCACCGCCGTGATGCACCACCGCGGTCACCCGCGGGAACAGCGCCTGCTGGTTGACCTCGCCGATGACGAGACAGTCCGGGGCGGACGCGGTCAGGCCGGCCCAGCCGCTGCCGATCAGCACCCGCCGGCCGTGCGTCCGGATCGCCTCGATGGCCACCTCGGCGGCCCGCTCGGGGGCCGTCACACTGCCGAAGCCGACGTAGACGGGCGGCGGACCGGCATCGAGGAAGGCCTCCAGATCGGGTGCCAGCGGGCGCTCATCGGGCACGATCCAGGCGCCGGTCTGTACGACGTCGTAACCGGGATGCTCGTGCAGCGGGCTCAGCACCGGATCGGACGCCAGCCACGGGGTGTGGGTGAACGTGTGGTCGCGGACGTTGTCAACCGGTGCCAGGCCCCTCGCTTCTCGGTGTTCGTTCAGCGCCGGCCCGTAGAGCGCGTTGACCTTCTCGGCGTCCAGATCCCACAGCACCTGGTTGTCGGTCTCGTCCCCGGGCAACGGTGTACCCGGTCGCGGCAGCGGGCGGTAGTCCGGAGACGGCAGCACCTGTGGGGTGAACATCACGCACCGGTAGGGCAGGTCGAGCAGTTCGGCGACCGAGCGCATCCCGGCGGGCATCAAACCGGTCGCGACGATGGTGTCACACGTTCGTGCTGGTTCGAGCGTCCCGAACTGGGTGGCCACCAAAGCGGCGGCGAGCGCCGGAGCGTCCTTGTGTGTGGCCTTCTGGACGTGCACCAGCTCGCGCACCGACGGGCCGGTCGGCACCATCGGGACGCCCGCTGCCGTGAGCAGTTCGGTGAAGTCCGGCGGTGCGCAGACCAGGGCTTCCGCACCCTGGTTCTGTAGTTCGAGCGCCAGCGCCAGCAGCGGCTCGATGTCCCCGCGTGAACCGAATGTGTAGAGCAGAAATCGCATGGTGTAGCCCCCCTGATGTGGTGAATTGCCTTTCAGGCGAGCGATTTTCCGGCATCACCCGGGTCTTGCCGCAAGCCCGGGGGTGCGCTATAAATTGAGAGTGGGAAGGCGAGGGCCTTCCCTTTTTTGTGCCCGGTTGTTGGTTCCCGCCTCGTGTCGCTGCGGTCCGCGAGGGCGGCACAGTTATCCACAGGTCGCGAAAACTACCTTCGACTTGCGTCGGGGGCGCGAGTAGTATAGAACACATGTTCGAAGTCTTGGATCGTGGCGCACTCGCGGAGCTGAGCGATGAGGCGCTCATCTGCGCGGTCACCACCATGACCCAGGCTGAGGCCAGGGCGGCTGCGGCTCGGTTGGCGTTGATCGGCGAAGTGGTGGCCCGCCAGTGTGATGACGAGGATGACACGGTTGCCCACCAGGTCATCGATGGCTGGGCGTGGACCCAAGCCGCGGTCGCCGCGGCCTGCAACCTCAACCCCTATGCCGCCTCCAAGCAGATGCGTATCGCCCAAGCCCTGCGCGACCGGCTACCCCGCACCGCCGCCCTGTTCGCCACCGGAGTCATCTCGGCGACGGTGATCGATGCGATCACTTGGCGCACGCATTTGGTCGTCGACGAGGATGCGCTGGTGTTGATCGACACCGCCATTTCCGGTGAGGCGGGCGAGTATGGGGCGCATTCGGAGAAGCAACTGATCGGGGCGGTGGATCTGTGGGTGGAGAAATTTGACCCCGAAGCCGTGGTGCGCTCCCGGCGGGCCGCCAAGGATCTCTATGTGGAGTTCGATGACAAGGATGACCCGAACGGGGTGGCCTCGTTCTGGGGGCGGCTGCGTATTACCGACAAGAAGATCCTCGAACAGCGCCTCAACGACCTGGCCGACACCGTCTGCCCAGGTGATCCGCGTCGCCGCGGGGAGCTGCGTGCCGCGGCCCTGGCTGCACTGGGGGTGGTCGGTCCGGCGCTGGAGCGCTTGGCCTGTGAGTGCGGGGATGCCGGCTGTGCGGGCAGCGGGAAGGATCCGCGCGCCGGCGCGATCACCATCTATGCGCTCACCGACCAGGTGCCGGCCGCGGGTGAGGACAGCCCGCCGCAGAGCACGCCCGGCGCTGCGGGCACCCCGGACTCCGAGCCCGCCGCACCGCAACCCCCTGAGACTGCGGGGACTGAGCCGGCCGCACCGGAACACGAGCCGCAGACACCGGCCGCGGAGTCCAAACCCGCTGGACCATCCGAGCCCGCCGCGCCGGCTGCCAGCACCGAGTCTTCCGAGTCCGCGGCCACCGCCCAGCCTGCCAAGCCTGCGGCGTGCAATCCCAGCCCCGGGGTGATGCTCGATGGCGCCATCATCCCCGCCGCCATGCTGGCCGAGCTGGTCGCCGGCGGCGCCACCATCAAACCCCTCGCCGAGATCGCCGATCTCCCCGCCGAACCCCGATACCGGCCGTCGGCCGCGCTGACCGCGTTCGTCCGGATGCGTTCGATGACCTGCAGCTTCCCCGGTTGCAACCGGGCCGCGCACCGCTGCGACCTTGATCATCTGACCCCGTGGCCGGCGGGAGCCACGCATCCCGGCAACTTGGCGCCGCTATGCCGTCTGCATCATTTGGTCAAGACTTTCGGTGGTTGGGAACCGGCAGCGAAACCCGACGGCCGAATCCAGTGGAGCGCACCCACCGGGCACAGCTACCAGAAAGCCCCCGGAGCGGCAATTCTGTTCCCGCACTGGAACATTGACACACCCATCCCGCGAAAACGCGCGATCAGCCTCATCGACGACACCGACCGCGACACCACCGCGCCCCGTCGAAAAGCGATGCCGACCCGACAACGCACCCGCGCCCAAGACCGGGCCCAGCGCATCAACACCGAACGCGCACGCAACCAACTCGAACGCGCCCTCGAACGCGCCGACAACGACAGCGACCCACCACCCTTCTGAGGGCGATGGGCCGGCTGCTCGTGACAGTTGTCGGTCAGCGCTGGTTGCCGGACCGCACGCCCAGCAGGACGTCTTCCCACGCGGGGACAGACGGCTTGGCCTTGCGGGCACGGCGCTTCGGCGCGGTCGGCGCTGGCTCGTCGTCCACCTCGGTTTCGGTGCCGGCGGCAGCCGGAGCGGACTGCGGTGCGGGGGCCGGCGCGGGCGGAGCGGACTGCGGTGCAGGGGGAGTAACAGGGGCAGCGGCGGCCACGGGCGCGGGGGCCTGTGGGGGCAGCACCACCTGAGACGGGTGTACCGGGGCCGGGGACGGGCGCACCGGGGCGTGCACCGCAACCGGAGCCACTTCGAAGTCGAGTTGGGCGACGGCTGCCACCGGGCGCAACGGTCGGGCGAAGCTCGGGTCGATCAGCTCCGCTGCACTGTCATCGAACGCCACCACCGTGCCGCCGTGGGAACCGGGCGTGAAGCGGAAATGGGCCTGCAGATCGGACTTGCCGGCCTTCCAGGCCAGCTGCACCGTCCAACGCCCGTCCTCATTGCGCCAGGCATCCCAGTTCGTGGCGTTCGGGTCCAGGCCGCGGGAGACCAGTGCGGTGGTGATGGTCTCGAGCAGTGTCAGCACCGACGGACCGTCGGCCAGCACCGGGTGTGCCGCGGTGGCCAGTTCGGCCGCTCGCGAGCGCTCCAGCAGTACCGGGTTGGCAAACCGTCGGATCCGGTCGATGTCCTCACCGGCCAGCGCGGCGACCTGCTCCACGGAAGCACCCGCGCGGATGCGGGACTGGATTTCCTTGGGACGCAAGCCTGGGCTCACCTCGACCTCGATCTCGGTTTGATTGGAGGTGGCCTTGTCGCCGCGCACGGCGGCCCGCAGACGGTTGTCGACACGAATGGCGAAATTGTCACCGGAGTCGGGGGCCTCGCAGATGAGCCGCTTGCCGTCCACGTCGAGCCCGACGACCTTGAGTTCCCGCATAGTGCACCTCCATCGCGCACCCTACTTTGTTATCCGCCCGTTACCGCGCAGACACGCAGATTGCTGGAGGCACCGTGCTCAGATTCTCTCCACAACCCAATCCACGCACGCCGTCAGCGCACTGACATCCTCGGGATCGACCGCCGGGAACATCGCGACCCGCAGCTGGTTGCGGCCCAACTTCCGGTACGGCTCGGTATCGACGATGCCGTTGGCCCGAAGCGCCTTGGCGACCGCCGCGGCATCCACCGAATCGGCGAAATCGATGGTGCCGACAACCTGGGACCGCAGCTTCGGATCGGTCACGAACGGCGTTGCGAACGAGGAGGTCTCGGCCCACGAGTACAGCCGCGCCGACGAATCCGCCGTGCGCTTCACGGCCCAGTCCAGCCCACCGTTGGCCAGCATCCAGTCGATCTGCTCGGCCATCAGAATCAAGGTGCCGATCGCCGGGGTGTTGTAGGTCTGGTTCTTCAGGCTGTTCTCGACCGCGATGGGCAGCGAGAGGAAGTCGGGCACCCAGCGATCGGTGGCCGCGATGGCGTCGATGCGGGCCAGCGCCGCCGGGGAGAGCGCCGCGAACCACAGGCCGCCGTCGCTGGCGAAGTTCTTCTGCGGTGCGAAGTAGTAGGCGTCGGTGTCGCGGATGTCGACCGGCAGACCGCCGGCCGCGGAGGTGGCGTCGATGAGCACCAGCGCGTCACCGGGCGGGCGCTGCACCGGCACCGCGACGCCGGTGGACGTCTCGTTGTGAGCCCACGCGACGACGTCGACCGACGGATCCGAAACGGGTTCGGGGGCGCTGCCGGCGTCGGCCTTCACGATGATCGGATCGCCGACGAACGGGTTCTTCGCCACGCAGGACGCGAACTTGGCGCTGAACTCTCCGTAGGTCAGGTGCAGTGACTTCTTGTCGACGAGCCCGAACGCGGCGGCATCCCAGAATGCGGTCGATCCGCCGTTGCCCAGGATCACCTCGTAGCCGTCGGGCAGCGCGAACAGCTGGCGCAATCCGTCGCGCACCCGGCCGACCAGGTTCTTCACCGGTGCCTGCCGGTGCGAGGTGCCGAACAGTTCGCCCGCGGCGGCCAGAGCCGCCAGCTGCTCGGGGCGCACCTTGGAGGGTCCGCAGCCGAAGCGGCCGTCTTTGGGCTTGATATCGGCGGGGATCGTCAGTTCGGCCATGACCACCAGATTATCGGCCGAGCCGATGTCATCCGGCCTGGGGCACCACGTACGTCGGCTGGTACGGGTTCTGCCCACTCTCGATCGCCAGCGCCCGCAGATACGCCTCCACATTGGGGTAGCCGGCGATCTCGGCCTGTTTCTGCAGCGCGACCTGTCGGGCCAGTTCGGTCTGGGCCTGAGCGGTGACCTTGTCGGCCTCGGCCTTGGCCCGCGCGGCATTCGCATCGGCGACACCCTTGGCCTCGGCCGCGCGCGCATCGGCAATGGCCTTCTGCTCGGCGATGATGGCGTCCTTGAGGCCCTCGTCCACCGGGTCGGGTTTCATGACAGTCACCTGGAAGTTGGTGAAGAATTCCCGGCCGTCGGTGCGGGCCCGCGACGCGCCGGGCAGCGCGTCGCGCAGGGCGTTCTGGAACTCGATGCGCACCTTCTCGTCATTCCAGATTTCGCGCCAGGTGTATTTCTGCGCGACGCTGATCAGCACCTGCTCGGCCGGCTGGCCGATCACGTAGCGCAGCAGGTTCACCCAGCCGGTGGTGACCAGGCCGTCGTTGTCGAGCCAGCCCTGGTACTTGGTGCCGAAATCGCGATGGAAGTCCATCAACATGCCGCAGTCGCTGGTCAGATCGAAGGTGATGACCACCGGGACCCGCAACTCGGCGGGTGCGGTGGCGTTGGACACCACGATGGTCGGTTCCGCTTCGGAGTCGGGGCTGCCGGTCGCGTCCCAGCTGATCTGCCGCGACGGGTAGCGGTAGGCCTTGAAGCCGCCCGGCGGGTTGAACGCCGACGTCTCCGGCTCGATGCAGCCGTCGACCTTGGGATCGGCGGGGATCAGGAAATAGTCATCGACCTTGATCGCGGTCTGACCTGGGCCTATCTGGGTGGCACAGCTGGAGAGGATCACCCCACCGATCACGGCGGCGATAATCCCGAGTCCGATCAGGACGAACTTCCGCTTCCCGCCGCCGGTCTTGTTGACGGTGGCGCCTGCGCCGAACCGATTCTTGATGTTCATGGCTTCCCGCCTCCCAGCTGTCAGCTGTGACGTCGCCGACAGTGACGGCCAGATCTTAGCCAGATAGATGCCACTTTTGCCGCCCGAGCGGCGTTATCACATGATCTGCATCACATGTGACCTGGATAACGCCGGTGGCCCACACCTGAGAAAACGCCCTGGTTAGAATCTGGTACCGCGGGTACTGTTCCTAGACAGCAAGCAACCGAATGTAAATTTCACGTTAGGCATGGAGGCCCCCGAATGGCTGTCAAAGAAGCCAGGACACGCACGATCCGTCGGTGGCGCAAGAACATGGACGTCAGCGACGACACTGAGTACGTCGACATGCTGACCACCCTCTCGGAGGGGTCGGTGCGCCGGAACTTCAATCCGTATACGGATATCGACTGGGATTCGCCGGAGTTCGCCGTGATCCCCGACGACGAGCGCTGGATTCTGCCCGCGACCGATCCGATCGGTAAGCACGCCTGGTACCAGAGTCAGCCGGTGGAGCGCCAGATCGAGATCGGTATGTGGCGCCAGGCCAACGTCGCCAAGGTCGGCCTGCACTTCGAGAACATCCTGATCCGCGGGCTCATGGAGTACTCGTTCTGGGTGCCCAACGGCTCACCGGAGTACCGGTACTGCCTGCACGAGGCAGTCGAGGAGTGCAACCACACCCTGATGTTCCAGGAGATGGTGAACCACATCGGCGCCGACGTGCCGGGGATGCCAAAGCTGCTCAAGTGGATTCAGCCGACGATCCCGCTGGTCGCCGGACCGGCGCCGATTCCGTTCTGGTTCGGCATCCTCGCGGGCGAAGAGCCCATCGACCACACGCAGAAGAACGTGCTCCGCGAGGGAAAGGCGCTGCACCCGATCATGGAGCGCGTGATGGCGATCCACGTCGCCGAGGAAGCCCGGCACATCTCGTTTGCCCACGAGTACCTGCGCAAGCGTGTTCCGCATCTGTCCAGGGCGAAGCGGTTCTGGCTGTCGCTCTATGTGCCTGTCGTGATGCGCGTGCTGTGTTCGGCCATCATCGTTCCGCCGCGGGCGTTCTGGAAGAAATTCGACATTCCGCGTTCGGTGCGCAAGGAGATCTTTTTCCGATCGCCGGAGTCGCGCCAGATGCTGCGTGACATGTTCGGTGATGTACGGATGCTGGCCACCGACTCCGGACTGATGAACCCGCTGGCCAAGCTGGTGTGGAAGATGTGCCGCATCGACGGCGCACCCAGCCGCTACCGCAGCGAGCCCCAGCGCGAGCACCTGGTCTCGGTCGCGTCCTAGGTCATGCCTCATGTGATCACCCAGTCGTGTTGCAGCGACGGGTCCTGTGTCTATGCGTGCCCGGTCAACTGCATTCATCCCTCACCGGATGAGCCGGGTTTCGCGACCGCCGAGATGTTGTACATCGACCCGGACGCGTGCGTGGACTGCGGCGCGTGCGTGAGCGCCTGTCCGGTGGGTGCGATCGCTCCGGACACCAAGCTCACCGACAATCAGCTGCCGTTCATCGAATTGAACGCCGGCTTCTACCCGAAGCGGCAAGGCAAGCTGCCGCCGACGTCCAAATTGGCGCCGGTGCTGCCCGCGCCGATGGTGTCTCCGCGCCCCGGTGGACCGTTACGGGTCGCGATCGTCGGCTCGGGGCCGGCGGCGATGTACGCGGCCGACGAGTTGCTCACCCAGCGAGGGGTCCGGGTGAACGTCTTCGAGAAGCTGCCCACGCCTTATGGTTTGGTGCGGGCCGGGGTGGCCCCCGATCATCAGAGCACCAAGCGGGTCACCCGTCTTTTCGACCGGGTGTCCGAGCACGCCGGGTTCACGGCGTTCCTCAATGTGGAGGTGGGCAAGCACCTGAGCCACGTAGATCTGCTCGAGCATCATCACGCGGTGCTCTACGCCGTCGGCGCGCCCAACGACCGCCGCCTCGACATCGCGGGGATGGGACTGCCGGGTAGCGCCACCGCGACCGAGGTGGTGGCCTGGTTCAACGGGCACCCCGAGTTCGCGGACCTGCCGGTGGACCTCGGCCACGATCGTGTCGTCATCATCGGCAACGGCAACGTCGCACTCGACGTGGCGCGCATTCTCACCTCGGATCCGGATGCCTTGGCGCGCACCGATATCGCCGATCACGCGTTGGCGGCGCTGCGGGGCTCGAAGGTGCAGGAGGTGGTGATCGCGGCGCGGCGCGGACCCGAGTTCTCGGCGTTCACGCTGCCCGAGCTCATCGGCCTGACTTCCACCTGCGATGTGGTGCTCGACGCCACCGACCATCAGCGGGTCATCGCCGACCTGGCCACCGTCGGGGACCGGCTCACCCGCAACAAGTTGGAGATCCTGACCAAGCTGGGGGATGCCTCGGCGCCGATCACCCGGCCGCGAATCCGGCTGGCCTACCAGCTCACCCCGCAGCGTCTGCTCGGCGACGAGCGGGTCACCGGGGTCGAGTTCGCGGACGCCGGGACGCTCGATGCCGGCATGGTGCTGACGTCGATCGGCTACCGCGGCAGGGCAATCGCCGATCTACCGTTCGACGACGTGGCCGCGGTGGTGCCCAATGACGGCGGCCGGGTGCTCGATACCGCCGGTGCGTACGTCGCGGGCTGGATCAAGCGCGGCCCGACCGGTTTCATCGGCACCAACAAGTCGTGCGCGGCCGAGACGGTGCGCAACCTGGTCGAGGACTACAACCGAGGGCAGCTCGGTGACCCGGTCCACAAGCCGGCGGCGCTGGACAAACTGGTCCGCGGCCGCCAGCCCGCGGTCGTTGACGCCGAGGGCTGGCGAGCCATCGACGCCGCCGAGATCGCGCGGGGTGGCGGGCAGCGCCCGCGGGACAAGTTCGTCGATATCGACGACATGCTCGCGGCCGCGGCGACGGCGCCGAGTCCGCCCGCGTACAAACGGCTGTTGGCCGGCCTGCGCCGTTAGTTCAGGGCGGCGACGATCGCCGCGGTGTCCCAGTAAAAGGGCCGCACCTCGGCGATGCGTCCGTCGACCACGTGCAACGTCTGCAGGATCGGGAAGCTCAGCTCGCGCCCGGTCGACCGGGCGCGAGCATTGACCCGGGTGAGCACCACCGAGGTTTCGGCCGTGCAGAGAAACTCCTGGCCGGTCATCTCGAATTCGGACCAGGTGCGGCTCATCGCGAGGAAGAACCGATCCATGCCGCGATGTCCGCGCCACACCCCGCCGTAGGGCAGGGCCCGCGCCTGATAAAGGACGACGTCGGGGGAGAAGAACGGGGCAAGGATGTCGAAGTTCGCCTGACCAGGTCCGCCCGCGGCCAGATAGTCGCGCTCGGCGGCATACATGCCGCGTAGCAGGTGCTCGGTGTCGATCGTTGCGTTCACACCCTGTAGACGGCAAGCGTGGGCGAAACGTGAGATGTGAGTTTCGCCGATATCGCCGCTGTGCAGCGTGTATACGAAGTAAATGCGTAGTGGTCGGGTCGCGGGTGTGGCAGTGGTGGTCGGCATCTGGTCGGCGACCGGGTTGGGGTATCCGGGTCTGGCCGCGGCCGAGACCCCAGGTGCCCAGCAGGGCACGGAGCAGGGCGCCGACCAGGGCACGGCGCACGCCTCGACACCCGAGGCCGAGTCCGAGGCGAAACCCGAGGTCAAGAAGCCCGAACGCCGGGTGGCGCCGCGGACCGTCCGGCAGGCGCAGACCAGCCCGCGCGGGGGGTTGTCCACGCCGCGCCTGAGCGGCCCGACATCGGGCACCCCGGCGGTCGACGAGGGCGACGGCACCGAGCCCGAGGTCGCCGAAGCCGAGGACACCGCGACGCCCGCACCGCCGAGTGCGTCTGAGCGGGCTCAGGTGCAGACCGCAGCACCGGTGGTCGCGGCCGCCGCCCCGGTGGCGGCCACCGCAGCAGCCCCGGTGAAATGGACGTCGACGCTGCCCAACCCGGTCACCGCGATCCGCTATGTGGCCAATGTCGTCAAGAGTCTGGTCGGCGCGGTGCTCAGCCCGTTCGCCGCGGGACTGCCCGCGGGACCCGTCGGCCCGCCCTCGGTGTGGGCGGTGTTGGCCTGGGTCCGCCGTGAACTGTTCAACGGCTCACCGAAGATCGACCACTCCGGCGAGACGACGCAGACCAGCACCGGTCAGGTACTCGGCAACGTCGGCGCTTCCGATCCCGACGGCGACCCACTCACCTACACCGTGATCGGCCGCCCGATCAATGGTGGCGTGGTCCAGATCGACCAGAGCACAGGCGATTTCATCTATCGACCGACGAACGCCATGGCCACCACCGGCGGCACCGACTCGTTCACCGTCGTGGTCGACGATGAACGCGCCGGCGTGCACTGGCACGGCCCGCTCGGTTTCCTGCAGCACGTCCCCATCCTGGGCAACCTGATCCGCCCCGGCGGCGGGCACGGGGTGGCCCGCACCATCACGGTGAACATCGACCCGGTAGAGGGTGTCGACCTGTCCTTCCCCGACGATTTCCATTGGGGCGTGGCGCATGCCGGATTCCAGGCCGAAGGCGGTCCCGGATCGCCGATAGACCCGAACTCCGATTGGTACAAGTGGGTGCACCACCCGCTCAACCAGCTGCTCGGCCTGACCAACGGGGTCCCGGAAAACGGGCCCGGCACCTACGTGTCCTATGACTCCGATGCCGCGCTGGCCAAGGAAGAACTCGGCATGAACACCTTCCGGATGTCGATCGAGTGGAGCCGGATCTTCCCGAATTCGACTGCGGGCATCGACATCACGGATGAGGGCGGCGGGGTGAGCCTGGCCGATCTGCAGGCCCTGCAGGCGTTGGCCAACCCGGTCGAGGTGGCGCACTACCGGGCCGTGTTCGACGCGCTGCGCGCCCACGGGCTGGAGCCGCTGGTGACCGTCAACCACTTCACGCTGCCGCTGTGGGTGCACGACCCGATCACCGCGCGCCCGCTCATCCAGCTGGGGCTGCCCGCGCCCGCCGCGGGCTGGCTGTCGGATCAAACGCCCGTCGAGTTCGAGAAGTACGCCGCCTTCCTGGCCTATACCTTCGGCGACCAGGTGGACAACTGGGTGACGCTCAACGAACCGTTCCCGCCGGTGATGACCGAATTCCTGGCCATCCCCGGGCTGGTGCCGAGCTGGCCGCCGGGGGTGCTGCGCCCGGATCTGGCCGCCCGCTTCGTGACCAACGAGGCCAAGGGACACGTCGCCGCCTATGACGCGATCCACACGTGGGATGACACCGCGTTCGTCGGCTTCGCCAACAACATGGTGCCGGCACGGCCGGCCAACCCGCTCAACACGAACGACGTGGCCGCCGCCGACGCCTGGAACAAGGTGTTCAACCAGTGGTTCCCCAACGCGGTCATCGACGGCTGGATCGACGCGAACTTCGACGGTAAGAAGACGGCCGACGAGATCCATCCCGAGTTCGCCGACAAGGTCGACTTCCTGGGCGTGCAGTACTACGGCTCACAACCCATGGGCGGCTTCGGGTTCGCTCCGCTGCCGGGCTTCAATTTCCTGCAGGGCATCCCGTTCCGGTGTGAGCCGACGTCGCAGAGCTGCAGCGATTTCAACCAGCCCATCGACCCGGGGGGCTTCCGTGAGGTACTGGAAGTCGCTGCGTCCTACGGTAAGCCGCTGTGGATCACCGAGAACGGCGTCGCCGACGATGACGACACCAAGCGGCCGTCCTACCTCGTCAACCACATCGCCGTCGTGCAGGACCTGGTGGCGCACGGCACCGATATCCGCGGCTACACCTACTGGTCCTTCGTCGACAACCTGGAATGGTCGGAGGGATACCACCTGCAGTTCGGTCTGTACGGCTCCGACCCGGCCACACCTGAGCTCAGCGCACCCCCAAGCCCGCCAGCATCTCGGCGATCAGTCAGATCACCGGCGCGAACGCGCTGCCGACGGACCTGTTGGCGCTCTACCTGCCCGGAGCTACGACTGTGCCTGCATAGCCGCGGCGATCTCGTCCATGCTGACCTCCCGGACCGGCTGGCCCAGCGACCACTGGTGGCCGAACGGGTCGCGCACCATGCCGTAGCGGTCGCCCCAGAACTGGTCGTCCAGCGGCATGATCACCTCTGCGCCCGCCTCGACGGCCCGGGCGAACTTGGCATCCACATCGGTGACGGTGAGGTGGATGGTGACCGGGGTGCCGCCGAACGACTTCGGGGTCTGGGACTTGCCGTTGTCGAACTCGGGGAAATCGTCGTTCAGCATGATGGTGGAACCGTTGATCTGCACTGCCGCATGGATGAGCCGGCCGTCGGCCTGCGGCACCCGGCCCATCTCGGTGGCACCGAATGCCTTGACATAGAAGTCGATGGCGGCGGGGGCGTCGTCGACGCACAGGTGTGGGATGACGGCGGGGGTGACTTCGATGGCCATGGTGCTTCTCCTGATCTCGGGCGACTGACGATCTATAGACCCGGACGGTCCCCGGATCTCATCGCAGACAATCACGAGGGTGTGACACGTCGTCAGACCACCGAGTAGCCGGCTGGTAGGGCGGATCTACCGGTCAGCGCCGTCAGCACCGTCTCGCCCTGTCCCAACCGGGCGGCCACCCGGGTGGCCAGCACCGCGGACTGTTCCACGGCATCGGCGGGTAGCTCGACATCCAGGCCTGCCGCCCGTGCGATGTCCGCCCCGTGCACCGTCAGCTCGAACACCCGGGTCTGCAGGTAGTGCGACAACCGGATGCCCAGCCCGCCGATGACGCTGATGACCGGATCGCCGGCGTTCTCGACGTCGGCCAGTGCCCGGGCGACGAGGCGGTCCACGGCGGCGGCCGGGTCGGCCCCGAGATCACGCCCGGCCTGGCGGCCGCGTTCGTTGACGGCCTCGGCGCCGGCGGAACCCATGAACTCCCGGACCCACACGTAGTAGGCGACGGCGTCGTCGACATCCTCATGATCGGCCGGCGCGCGCAGGTACTCGCTGACGGTGATGAGCGAGCGTGAGGTGTGTCCGACCAACGCGCGCATGTCCCAGTCGCCCAAGCCCGGACCGTCCCAGGACGTTTCGGGTATCGCCCGCACCAGCCGCGCGAAAGCCGCAGCGGCCGAGGCGAATACCGAATAGGTCATGACGCGGCGATGCGGTCCCACCCGGTGACCGACTCCGGCGAGCGGGGGTCGGGCCCGACGTACACCGCCGACGGGCGCACCAGCTTGCCCAGCCGCTTCTGCTCCAGGATGTGCGCACACCAGCCTGCGGTCCGCCCGCAGGTGAACATCGCGGGCATCATCTTCGGCGGTACCTGGGCGAAATCCAGGATGACCGCGGCCCAGAATTCCACGTTGGTCTCGATGGCGCGGTCGGGCCGCCGCTCGCGCAGTTCGGCGAGCGCGGCCTGCTCGAAGGCCGCCGCCACCTCATACCGGGGCACGCCGAGACGTTTCGCCGTAGCGCGCAACACCCGGGCCCGGGGGTCCTCGGACCGGTACACGCGGTGGCCGAAGCCCATCAGCTTGTCGTGGCGATCCAGGATGCCCTTCACCACCGCCCGGGCGTCACCGCTGCGTTCGGCTTCGTCGAGCATCGGCAGCACCCGGGCGGGCGCGCCGCCGTGCAGCGGCCCGCTCATCGCGCCGACCGCGCCGGACAGCGCCGCCGCCACATCCGCACCGGTGGAGGCGATCACGCGGGCGGTGAAGGTGGAGGCATTCATCCCGTGCTCGGCGGCTGTCACCCAGTAGGCGTCGATGGCCTCGACGTGCCGGGGATCCGGGTCACCCTGCCAGCGGGTCATGAAACGTGCCGTGACGGTGGCGCATTCATCGATGGAGCGCTGCGGGACGGCGGGCTGGTAGATCCCGCGGGCGGACTGGGCCACGTAGGACAGCGCCATCGCGGACGCGCGGGCGAGCTGATCGCGGGCGGTGGCGTCATCGATGTCGAGGATCGGCGCGTATCCCCAGATCGGCGCCAGCATGGCCAGCCCGGCCTGGACATCCACCCGGACATCGCCGGAGTGGATCGGCAGCGGGAACGGTTCGGCCGGTGGCAGCCCGTGCTCGAAGTCGCCATCGACCAGTAGGCCCCAGACCTCGCCGAAGGTGACCCGGCGGTCCACCAGGTCCTCGATGTCGACCCCGCGGTAGCGCAGCGCGCCGCCGTCCTTGTCCGGCTCGGCGATCTCGGTGGTGAACGCCACCACCCCCGCGAGTCCGGGAACGAAATCCTTCGGCACCGACGACAGCTCCGTCATGCGCCGATTCTCGCACTCGTCCGCAACCGCCGCCGCGCGCGTACCGTTCTGCAGATGGAACCGGAACAGCTCGCGCGGATGCGGGCCGAATACGGGTCGGTCGAGAAAGACGGCAGCGCCGATCTCGACGCGGACTGGGTGGCCGACGGGTGGCTGGTGTTGTTCGACCGCTGGATGGCCGAGGCCCACGACGCCGGGCTGTCCGAACCCAACGCGATGGTGGTCGGCACCGTCGATGCCCGGGGCCGGCCGGTGACGCGCACGGTGTTGTGCAAGAGCGCCGACGAACACGGGATCTCCTTCTACACCAATTACGACTCCGCCAAGGGCGAGCAATTGGCAATACAGCCGTATGCCTCCGCGACCTTCCCGTGGTACGGACTGGGACGCCAGATTCATCTGCGCGGCCCGGTGATCCGGGTGCCGGCCGAGGCGACCGCCGACTACTGGTCCAAGCGGCCGCGCGGCTCGCAGCTGGGTGCGTGGGCTTCGCAGCAGTCCGCGCCGATCGCCTCCCGTGCGGCGCTGCTCGGCCAGCTCGCCGATGTCACGGCCCGGTTCGCCGACCTCGAAGCCGTTCCTGTGCCGCCCAATTGGGGTGGATACCTGATCGCGCCCGAAGTCGTCGAATTCTGGCAGGGCCGGGAAAACCGGGTGCATAACAGGATTCGGATCACCCCGGCAGACGGACGGGTGGAGCGCCTTCAGCCGTAACCTCCGGCGCTCTCACAGGTGGTCGGGTTAGGATTCCTCGGTGGCCGCTGCGGACAGGGAAACCGATCTCGGTTTGCGCGAACGAAAAAAGCTGCGTACCCGGGCCATCCTGATCGACGCGGCGTTGGAGCTCTGCCTGCGTCACGGCTACGAGCAGACGACCGTCGACCAGATCGCTGCGGTGGCCGAGGTGGCGCCGCGGACGTACAGCCGGTACTTCGCCAGCAAGGAAGCCGTCTTCCTCACCCTGCTGGAGGATCTGTCCCACGAGATCGCTGCCGAAGTGGCTCTGCTGCCGCGCGGTATCGGCCCGATCGAGGCGCTGCGGGCCGCCCACATCGCGGTGCTCACCAAGTCCGCCGCCGGTCAGGTCGGTGGGTTCACCAGTGACCGCGTCGTGCTCACCCTGCGGGTGATCAACAGCGCAGATGCCCTGCAGCAGAGTGCATTCCAATTCAAGTCTGCTGAGGTGCTGGCCGCGCTGGCCGAGCTGATGGGCGTCGAGAAGGATGACCGCCAGTTGTTGCTCGGGCTTTCGGTCTTCTCCGCGATCATCATCGCCGCGTGCGGCGACCTGGTCGAGGATGTCGACGGCATACCGCTGGGCCCGCTGTTGATGATCGAGCGGCTCAACCAGGCCTGTGAACAGGTCGCCGGGTTCGCCGGCCAGATCTTCGCCTCCAGCCCGGGCCAACATGCAGCCGTCGACGATATCCCGGCGAATGCCTGAGCGGCAGCCGAGCGGGCTGCGGGAGCGAAAGAAGCTCCGGACCCGGGTCACGTTGATCGAGACCGCGGCAGAACTGTGTGAGCGGCAGGGTTTCGACAACACCACCGTCGAGCAGATCGCCGCCGCCGCAGATGTCTCGCCGCGCACCTTCAGCCGGTATTTCCCGACCAAGGAAGCAGTGATCTTCGCCATCATCGAGGACACCGCTGCGTTCGTCGCCGACGAGCTGGTACGGCTGCCCACCGATATCAACGAGTTCGAGGCGATGTTGCGGGCCCACCTCAAGGCCGTGCAGCCCGGCCGGGACGGCCGGCCGACGCCGATCTTCCATCGAATGGCGGCGCTGATCCGGATCGTGAACTCCTCGGCGAGCCTCGCGGTGACCAACATCCCGTACCGCGCGCAGCAGGACCAGTTCCCCACGGTCGTCGCCGTCGCCAAGCGGATGGGTCTACCCAAAGACCATGACGCGGTGCACATGGTGCTGGAGACCTGGACCGCGTTGATGAACTCCGCGACCCGGGGCCTGGGCACGCCCGGTCACCCGCCCATCGAGCCGGAGATCGTTGCTGCCCGCATCTCGGCGGCCTACGAGACCTTGACCCGGACGTGGCGGCCGTGGACCTCGGCCCCGGAGTCGACAGATCCGCGCACCGGGGAACCCCCCGCAAGCGCGCTGGATTGTTAGCGACTACCGTCCAGTATCAAGAGACGGCTTCCGGTCGCCTCACCCATGCCGACGCCCAGAGAAGGGGTTCCAGTGGCCGACAACTCCAGCCCTGACGAGAAAGCCACCCTGTCCTATCCGGGCGGCTCCCTGGACTTGGAGATCGTCCACGCCTCTGAAGGTTCGGACGGTATCGCGCTGGGGCCGCTGCTGGCCAAGACGGGTTACACCACGTTCGACGGCGGTTTCGTCAACACCTCGTCGACCAAGAGCGCGATCACCTACATCGACGGTGACGCGGGCATCCTGCGCTACCGCGGTATCCCGATCGAGCAGCTCGCGGAGAAGTCGACCTTCATCGAGGTCAGCTACCTGCTCATCTACGGTGAGCTGCCGACCTCCGATGAGCTCGCCTCGTTCACCAACCAGATCCAGCGGCACACCCTGCTGCACGAGGATCTCAAGCGCTTCTTCGACGGGTTCCCGCGCAACGCGCACCCGATGCCGGTGCTGTCCTCGGCGGTCAACGCGCTGAGCGCCTACTACCAGGACTCGCTGGACCCACTGGACAACAAGCAGGTCGAGTTGTCGACGATCCGGCTGCTGGCCAAGTTGCCGACCATCGCCGCGTACGCCTACAAGAAGTCCGAGGGGCAGCCGTTCCTGTATCCGGACAACTCGCTGACGCTGGTGGAGAACTTCCTGCGGATGACGTTCGGCTTCCCGGCCGAGCCCTACGAGGTCGATCCCGAGATCGTCCGCGCGCTGGACATGCTGCTGATCCTGCACGCCGACCACGAGCAGAACTGCTCGACCTCGACGGTGCGCCTCGTAGGGTCCTCGCAGGCCAACCTGTTCACCTCGATCTCGGGCGGCATCAATGCGCTGTGGGGCCCGCTGCACGGCGGCGCCAACCAGGCCGTGCTGGAGATGCTCACCAAGATCCGCGACGGCGGCGACGATGTCGAGACGTTCGTCAAGAAGGTGAAGAACCGCGAGGACGGCGTGAAGCTGATGGGCTTCGGGCACCGGGTCTACAAGAATTACGATCCGCGGGCGCGCATCGTCAAGGAGCAGGCCGACAAGATCCTGGCCAAGCTCGGGGTCGACGATCCGCTGCTGGACATCGCCAAGCAGCTCGAGGAGATCGCGCTGACCGACGACTTCTTCGTCGAGCGCAAGCTTTACCCGAACGTCGACTACTACACCGGCGTCATCTACCGGGCGATGGGCTTCCCGACCCGGATGTTCACCGTGCTGTTCGCGCTCGGTCGGCTTCCCGGCTGGATCGCGCACTGGCGGGAGATGCATTCCGAGCCCGGCAAGATCGGCCGCCCGCGTCAGATCTACACCGGGTACACCGAGCGCGATTACGTCGACCTCGGCGGACGCTGACTTCTCTTTTCACGAGAGATTTCTCACCCCGGTGCCGCTTGCCGGATAAACAGTTGTAGTTTCACAATAGTTGTGTGAACGACACCATCGGCACGCTGACGCCACGACGCAAGGCGATCGTCCTCGCGTCCTGTTGTCTGAGTTTGCTGATCGTGTCGATGGACGCCACCATCGTCAACGTCGCGATCCCGTCGATCCGCGCCGATCTGGGTGCGACGGCATCCCAGCTGCAGTGGGTCATCGACGTCTACACCCTGGTGCTCGCCTCGCTGCTGATGCTCTCCGGCGCCATGGGTGACCGCTTCGGCCGGCGCCGGGTATTCCAGGCCGGACTGTTGATCTTCGCGATCGGCTCGCTGCTGTGCAGCCTGGCTCCGGGCATCGACGCCCTGATCGCCGCGCGGTTCCTGCAGGCCATCGGCGGCTCGATGCTCAATCCGGTGGCGTTGTCCATCATCTCGCAGGTGTTCACCGGCCCAGTCGAACGTGCCCGGGCGATCGGTATCTGGGGCGCGGTGGTGGGTATCTCCATGGCGCTGGGCCCCACCGTCGGCGGCCTGCTCATCCACCTGATCAGCTGGCGGGCGGTGTTCTGGATCAACCTGCCGATCTGCCTGGCGGCCATCGTGCTGACGGCGATCTTCGTGCCGGAGACCCGTTCGGCGACGATGCGCAACATCGACCCGGTCGGCCAACTGCTGGCGGTGGCGTTCCTGTTCGGCGCCGTCTTCACCCTCATCGAGGGTCCCGCGCTGGGCTGGGACAACGTGCGGGTCATCGCCGCGGGCGCGGCGTCGGTGCTGACCTTCGCGGCCTTCCTGCGTTATGAGTCGCGGCGCACCGACCCGTTCATCGATCTGCGCTTCTTCCGCAGCGTGCCGTTCGCCTCCGCGACGGTGATCGCCATCTGCGCGTTCGCCTCCTGGGGCGCGCTGCTGTTCATGATGTCGCTGTATCTGCAGGGTGCGCGCGGCTATTCGGCCGTCCAGACCGGATTGATCTACCTGCCGATCGCGGTCGGGGCGCTGGTGTTCTCGCCGTTGTCGGGTCGGCTCGTGGGCCGCTACGGGGCCCGGCCCTCCCTGCTGGTATCCGGGGTGATGATCGCGGTGGCCTCCACCGTGCTGGCGCTGCTGCCGGAGTCCGCCCCGGTGTGGGCGCTGATGACGGTGTTCGCGGTGTTCGGTATCGGCTTCTCGATGGTCAACGCGCCCATCACCAACGCGGCGGTCAGCGGGATGCCGCTGGACCGGGCCGGTGCCGCCTCCGCGGTGACCAGCACCAGCCGCCAGATCGGCGTGAGTATCGGTGTGGCCCTGTGTGGTTCGGTGGCCGGTGCGGCGCTGGCCGGCACCGGGGACTTCACCGCCGCGGCCCGTCCGCTCTGGCTGGTGTGTGTGGCGCTGGGCGTGGTCATCACCGTGCTGGGCTTCGTGTCGACATCGCCGCGAGCCATGGACTCGGCCCGCAGACTCGCCCCGCTCATCGACGCCCCGAAGGCGGCGGCCGATGCCTGATCAGCTGGCCGACGAGGTCTGGCGCCTGATGTCGTCGACGGTGATCAACAACCAGGACACCTGGAAACGCGCCGTGGTGGACCGGACCGGTCTGCCGTTCAGCAGGATTCGCATCCTCACCCGGTTGGCCCGCGAGCCGCTGTCGGTCAAGCAGATCGCGGCCGCTGCCACGATCGATGCCCCCGCCGCGACCGTGGCCGTCAACGATCTGGAGGAGCGCGGTCTGGTGGTCCGGCAGGTCGACCCGGGCAACCGCCGCTCCAAGACGGTGTCGCTCACCCCCGCCGGGCGTGAGCTGCTCGCTGTCATCGATACCGTCGAGAACCCGGCACCCGCACCGTTGCGTCGCCTCGGTGCTACGGATCTTGCTGCGCTGCAGGCGCTTCTGGAAAAGCTGGGTTGATCCCCGGGTCGCTGCGCTCCTGCCCGCCGCTGCCTAGCTCTCCAGTACGGCCATCGCCGCATTGTGCCCGCCGATACCGGACACCGCGCCGCCGCGGCGGGTACCCGAACCGCACAGCAGGATGGCGTCGTGGTCGGTGGCCACACCCCAGCGCCGTGCCGGGGTGTCGAGCTCCTCGTCATCTTCGGCGAACGGCCAGCCCAGCGCGCCGTGAAAGATGTTGCCCGCGGTCATGCCCAGTGCGTTCTCCAGGTCGGTGGTGGTCTTGGCCTCCACGCACGGCCGTCCGTCCGCATCATGCATCACGACGTCCTGGATCGGCTCGGCCAGCACCGAGTTCAGCGAATGCAGAGCCGCCGCAGCCAGTTTGATGCGGGCGGTGTCCGGATCCATTTCCGCGAGCAGGCCGTGCGGGGTGTGCAGTCCGAACACGGTCAGGGTGTGGGCGCCGCTGCTGCGCAACGGTTCCGACAGGATGCTGGGATCGGTCAACGAGTGGCAGTACACCTCGCACGGCAGCGGATCGGGTATCGCGCCCGACGACGCTGCCGCATAGGCACCGTCCAGCTGACGCAGTGTCTCGTTGATGTGGAACGTGCCGGCGAACGCCTGCTCCGGGCCGACCCACTGGTCGCGCAGCCGGGGCAACCTCTTCAGCATCAGATTGACCTTGATCTGAGCGCCCGGAGCGACTTTCGGCTCCTGCTCGCCGAGCAGCCGGGCCAGCACCGCGGGGGTCACCCCGGCAAGCACGTGCCGACCGTGGATGGTGTGCTCACCATCGCGGGTGCGGTAGCTGACGTCACCGTCCGGGCTGATCGCGTACACCTCGGCGCCGGTGCGGATCTCGGCGCCGAAACCGCAGGCGGCCGCACTCAACGCACCGGTGACCGCGCCCATTCCGCCGACCGGGACGTCCCAGTCGCCGGTTCCGCCGCCGAGCAGGTGGTAGAGGAAACAGATGTTCTGCACCAGCGACGGGTCGTCGGTGGCGGCGAAGGTGCCGATCAGTGCGTCGGTGGCGATCACCCCGCGCACCAGGTCGTGGCGCACCGCCTCGGTGACGGTGCGCCCGATGGGTGTCTCGATCAGCGACTGCCAGGCGGCGCCGGCGGCCGGGTCACCGGCGGCCAGCACGCGGTTGTGGATGGTGTTGCGGGTGGTCAGCGGTGACATCAGCGTCGGCCACACGGCGCCGGTCACCAGCCGTGTGCGCCGGTAGAACTCGTTGAACCGCGCCTCGTCGGGCCCTGCGCCGATGGCGGCGAAGGTGTTTCGCGGGCCGATCAACAAACCGGTGGCGCCCCGGGTCGCCGGATCCGGCGTGTAGGACGAGTAACGGCGACGTGCCAGCCGGAACCGGGCGCCGAGATCCTCGATGATGCGACGCGGTAACAAGCTCACCAGATAGGAGTAGCGGGACAACCGTGCATCCACACCGTCGAAGGCGTGCGCGGACACCGCGGCGCCCCCGACATGGTCCAGCCGTTCCAGCAGCGTGACCCGACGTCCCGCGCGGGCCAGGTACGCCGCCGCGACGAGACCGTTGTGCCCACCTCCGACGATCACGATGTCTTGGTCTGGGGCCACAAAACCAGTTTGCCCGACTACGGTGGGAAACCGTGGCAACGAAACCCGAGATTGAATTTCCCGATGGCCCCGCGCCCGCCGAGCTGGTCATCGAAGACGTGACGGTCGGCGACGGCGCCGAGGCGGTGCCGGGTGGCACCGTGCAGGTGCATTACCTGGGCGTCGAGTACGACACCGGTGAAGAATTCGACAGCTCGTGGAACCGCGGCGAGGCCATCTCGTTCCCGCTGCGGGGTCTCATCCAGGGCTGGCAGGACGGTATCCCCGGCATGAAGGTCGGTGGCCGTCGCAAGCTCACCATCCCGCCGGAGCTGGCCTACGGTCCGGCCGGTGGCGGACACCAGTTGTCGGGCAAGACGCTCATATTCGTGATCGATCTGCTCGCAGCTCGCTGAGCCGGCCGACCAGCAGCATGTCCGAGCCCGGCGCGACCCGCTTCTCCCGGCGGCCGCCGGGCGCTGGCTGGCTGGCCGCCCTCATCGCGGTGCCGCTGGTCCTCGCGCTGATCGGGTCGGGCGGGTGGAATCAGACCGAGGACTCGCTGCCGCTCGCCGAGATCAACACGCAGGCCACCCCGACCCCCAGCACCGGTGCGCGTGCCACCGTGTTGATGGCGCCACTGTCGTTGCAGCACAGCGGTAATGACGTTGTGTTCAGTGGTCAGGTGCCCGATGAGCTGTCGCGCACGTTTGCTCTGGACCGGGCCCGGACGATGCTGCCGGGCTCCGATGTCATCGACCTGCTGACCGTCATCGACGGAATCACCGCGGTCGACCTGGCCGGTCTGGACCCGGTGCTGACCGCCGCGGCGGCGCTGCCGGACTTCGGGTTCAGCATCGACGGCGGCGATATCGTCCTCACCGGTACCGCCACGTCCGAGGCGATCGCCACCGGTGTGGAGGACGCGGTGCAGTCCGCGTGGCCCGATCTCGCGGTGGTCGACGATATCGCGGTGATCACGCCCGGTGTGGCGCCGCAGGCACCGACGAGTCCGGGCCTGACCGGCGGGTGCGCCGATCTGCAGCAAGCCATCTCGGGCCTGCTCCGTACCCCGATCCAGTTCGACGCCAACGGGTCCCGGGTGGCGGACAGTTCGGCACCGCTGCTCGCCCAACTGGCCGACGAGTTGCAGGCCTGCCCGGACGCGAGGGTGTCGGTCATCGGTCACTCCGATGATGCCGGCACCGATGCGGTCAATCTCTCGGTCAGCGTGAGTCGGGCGAAAGCTGTCGCCGACGCCCTGATCTCGAGGGGGGTGCGCCCTCGACTGGTGACCTCGCAGGGGGTGGGTTCATCCGAGCCCGTCGCGAGCAATGACAGCGAGTCGGGCCGGGAGCAGAACCGTCGTATCGAGATCATGGTCAGCGCAGGGGGATGAGATGGAATTCGTGATGCAGTGGTTCTGGTACCTGCTGGCGTTCGTGTTCGGTTCTGCGGTCGCGTGGGGAGCGACCGTGCTGCTGGTCCGGCCGGCCGATGAACAGGAGTCGTCGTGAACGCCGCGTTGCTGGCACTGTCGTTCTTCCTCGGCGTCGTGCTGACGCTGGCCTTCACGCTTCGCAGGACACCCTAGTGCGGGCCGGGTAGTTTCAGCAGCAGGCGCGTTCCGCCCAGCGGGCTGGCCTCCAATGATGCCGTGCCACCGTGTAATTCGGCCTGCTGGGCCACCAGGGCGAGGCCGAGACCCGAGCCGGAATGCGATGCGGTCGAACCCCGGGAGAACCGCTCGAAGACCTTGGTTCGTTCCTCCTCGGGGATGCCGCAGCCGTCATCGTCGACCGCGATCTCCACGCCCTCGCGGGAACTCACCGCCGACAGCTGAACCCGGGTCGCGTCACCGTGTTTCACCGCATTGGCGATCGCATTGTCTACGGCCAGCCGCAGGCCGGCCGCCAGGCCGAGGATCAGCACCGTCGGCGCGGGCACCAGTGAGACGTCCAGCTCCGGGTACACCCGCATGGCGTCGTGCGCCGCACGGTCCAGCAGTTCGGTCAGGTCGACCGGCGCGTGGTCATCGGAGGTGGACAGCTGGCCCTGGGCGAGGCGCTCCAGCGCGGACAGGGTGGCCTCGATGCGGGATTGGGTGCGGATGACGTCACCGAGCACCTCCACGCGTTGTTCGTCGGGCATGTCCAGGGTGGCCAGCACTTCGAGGTTGGTCCGCATCGCGGTCAGCGGGGTGCGCAGCTCATGGGAGGCGACCGCGGCGAAATCCCGGGCCGACTCCAATGCGGCCTTGGTGCGCTGCTGTTCATCGCCGATGCGGGCCAGCATGCCCTCCACGGCCTCGCCGATCTCGCTGGCCTCCCACACCCCGCGCACATTGACCTCGTCCGGGTTGGACTGCGCGTTGATGGCGCGGGCCTGCTGGGCCAGCCGGCGGAACGGGGTGATCATGACCGCCGAGATGATCCAGCCGACCAGGGCGGTGCCGGCGATCACGCCGCCGCTGATGAGCAGCACCCGGCGGTGCTGGGAGTCGATCTGATGCTTGGTATCGGTGAGGGTCGCGCCCAAGGCGATGGAAGCCTGCCCGGCGGAGAAGGTACGCACCCGGTATTCGGTGCCGTTGATGGTGGTGGTCTCGAAACCGACCGGGAACTCCGGCAGCACCACATCGGCGGGAATCGACACGGTGGCGCCGCCGATGCGCGCGGTGCGCACCAGATCGGGGTCGGTCACCGGGGCGTCGGTTTCGTCGGCCATGGCGCTGCTGAGCAGGGTGCTGACGTCCCCGAGACTGCTGATCGAGTCGAGGCGCCGGTCCAGCTGGCTGTACTGCTCGTTGGTGATACCGATCCACACCCAGGTACCGATGATGATGACGGTCAGCACGACCCCGAGCGCGGCCACGATGACGATGGTGCGCAGCGACAGGATGCGCTTGGGAAGGCCCAGCGCGCGGTACAGCCGGTCGTTCAGGTCCACCGGGTCAGTCTGAACTACTGGGTCCGGAGCACGAAGCCGACACCGCGCACGGTGTGCAGCAGCCGGGGCGCGCCGCCCGCCTCGAGCTTGCGGCGCAGGTAGCCGATGAACACATCGACCACGTTGGTGTCGGCGGCGAAGTCGTAGCCCCACACCAGCTCGAGCAGCTGGGCGCGGGACAGCACGGCGGTCTTGTGCTCGGCCAGCACGGCCAGCAGGTCGAATTCGCGTTTGGTCAGGTCGACATCGGTGCCGTTGACCCGGGCACGGCGGCCGGGGATGTCGACCTCAGTGGCCCCACCGAGATGGTCTCCGAGGAGAACGTCGCGGTGGACCCACGGCGGCGCAGCAGCGCCTTGACCCGCGCCACCAGCTCCTGCAGCACGAACGGCTTCACCAGATAGTCGTCGGCGCCGGCCTCAAGACCGGCAACCCGGTCGTCGACGCTGGTGCGGGCCGACAGCACGCAGACCGGTACGTCGTTGTCCATGGCGCGCAGCGCGGTGACCACGCTGACACCGTCGAGTACCGGCATGTTGATGTCCAGCACGATCGCGTCCGGGCGGGTCTCGGTGGCGCTGCGCAGGGCCTCGGCGCCGTCGACGGCGGTGGACACCTCGAACCCGGACAGCCGCAGGCCACGTTCCAGCGAGGCGAGTACATCGGGGTCGTCGTCGACGACGAGAACCCGAGGTGACGCCGGGGTACCACTTTCCATGGCGCCAATACTGCCTGAAAGCTGTCAGCGGCTGGGGGATGCTGGTCGGTCGGCGCTGCGTCCTTTCCGGGCGGGGTGCCAAACCGTGCTATGTACTTACCGTGAATTCGACTCCGTCCCTGGTGGCGCGGGCCAAGGCGCTGGTCGCCGACCCCGTGTTCGACGTCGTGATGATGTCGGTGATCCTCGTCAACGCGGTGGTCCTGGGTGTGGAGACCTTCCAGCCCCTTGCCGACGCGCACCGTGGACTGTTCGGCACGCTCAACAACGCCATCCTCGGCATCTACGTCGTCGAACTGCTGATCCGGATCACCGCCTGCGGCTGGAATCCGCGGGAGTTCGTCAAGGACGGCTGGAACATCTTCGACTTCCTCGTCGTGGTCGCGTCGCTGCTGCCGTGGTTGCGGGAGAACGCGATGCTGCTGCGGCTGATCCGGCTGCTGCGCATCGTGCGCATCGTGCGGTTCCTGCCCGACCTGCGGGTCATCGTCGCCGCCGTGGGCCGCAGTGTGCCCGGTGTCGCCTCGCTGGCCGCCGGCACGGTGCTGCTGATCTACATCTACGGGATGATCGGCTGGGTGCTGTTCAGTGGGCACGATCCCGACAACTACGGGAACATCGGCGTCGCGATGCTGACGATGTTCCTGATGCTCACCCTGGAGAACCTGCCGGACAACATCGCGATGGGCCTGGAGATCTCACCGTGGACGGTGGTGTTCTTCGTCTCCTATGCGGTGCTGGCGAGTTTCCTCATTTTCAACCTCTTCATCGGCATCGTGCTGAATTCGATGGAGGAGGCGCGCTCGGCGGATCGCAAGGAACACGAGACCGACGACCTGCTGGCCAGGCTGCGGGCCGCGCGGACAGCATTGGAGGAGGCCGAGACCGAACTGGCGAAAACCCACCGCCGGCCCTGACCGGTATGGGTTTGACCTCATCCATTGTTGAGGTTTTACGGTGGCCTGACGGCGGTTAATCCGGTTGTCGGATTCATGGCGTAGAACTCAGTATGGGTAGGGGGAGGAGGTGGTTGCGCGTGTCAGGACTGCAATCGGTGCCGGCGATCGCGCCGCCACCGCGGCGCATCAGGTCGTCCTCGGACATCCTGCGGCTGCTGCCGTACCTGAAGCCCTACCGGGTCCGCTGGATCGCGATGGTGGTGGCGGCGTTCGTCAGCCTGGCCGCCACGGTGTCGGTGCCCCTGCTCACCAAGGCCGTCATCGACGGCCCGGTGCGCGAGAAGGATTCCGCGGGCCTGTGGACGCTGGGGCTGGCGGCCACCGCCCTGCTGGTCATGGAGGCGGTGCTGTGGTTCATCCGGCGCTGGCTGGTGGCCCGCGCGACCATGGGCGTCGAGGCCGATATCCGTAAGGACCTCTACGCCCGGCTGCAGATCCTGCCGATGTCGTTCCACGGCAACTGGCAGTCGGGTCAGCTGCTGTCGCGGGTGATGAACGATCTGAGCGCCATCCGGCAGTTCCTGTCCTTCGGGCTGCTGTTCCTGATGCTCAACGTCGTCCAGATCATCGTGGTGACGACCATCCTGCTGGCGATGTACTGGCCGCTGGGTGTCGTCGTGGTGGTGGCCATCGTGCCGATCACGCTGACGATCCTGCACTTCCAGCGGCAGTTCACCCTGTTGTCCCGGCAGTCTCAGGATCAGGCGGGCAATGTCGCCACCCACGTCGAGGAATCCGCGCTCGGGCTGCGGGTGATCAAGTCCTTCGGCCGTGAGGAGCACGCCTACCGCGGCTTCGACGAGCGGGCCACCGGTCTGTTCGACACCGAGGTGCGCAAGGTCGGGGTGTCCGCCAAGTTCTGGACGCTGCTGGAGGTCATCCCGAACATCACGCTGATCATCGTGCTCGGGTTCGGTGCGTACGCCGCGGGCCACGGCCTGGTCACCATGGGCACGCTGGTCGCGTTCATCACCATGATGCTGTCCCTGGTGTGGCCGATCGCCTCGCTGGGCTTCCTGCTGTCGATGACCCAGGAATCGATGACGGCGGCCAACCGGGTCGCCGAGATCTTCGACGAGCCCCGCACGATCAGCGACGGACCGCGCGCTGAGGCGCCGCGCGGCGGCCGGCTGGAACTTGTCGACGTCGGGTTCCGCTTTCCGGACAGCGAGCACTGGGCGCTGCGGCACGTGAACCTCGCGGTGGAGTCCGGGGAGACCGTCGCCCTGGTCGGTGCCACGGGATCCGGGAAATCCGTGCTGGCCGCGTTGCTGTCCCGGCTGCACGATGTCAGCGAGGGCGCGATCCTGGTCGACGGCACCGATATCCGTGAGCTGTCGCTGCCTGCGCTGCGCCACACCGTGGCGACCGCCTTCGAGGACCCGACGCTGTTCTCCATGTCGGTGGCCGAGAACCTTCGCCTCGGTAGCCCGGACGCGACCGAGGAGCGGTTGGCCGAGGCCATCGACGTGGCGGCCGCCGGGTTCGTCTACGACCTGCCGTTCGGTCTGGACACCCGCATCGGTGAGCAGGGCATGAGCCTGTCCGGTGGTCAGCGGCAACGCCTTTCGCTGGCCCGCGCCATCATCGCCGACCCGCGCATCCTGGTGCTCGACGACACCCTGTCGGCGCTGGACGTGCACACCGAGGCCGAGGTCACCGAGGCGCTGGGCCGGGTGCTGCGTGATGTCACCGGCATCGTGGTGGCACACCGGGCCTCCACGGTGCTGCTCGCCGACCGGGTTGCCCTGCTGGAGGGCGGCACCGTCACCCGGGTGGGGACGCACGCCGAGCTGCTGGCCGACGCGCCGGAGTACCGGTATCTGCTGGCCGCCGATGAGGAACTGGCCGGGGTAGACCAGTGAGCACCACCGACTGGCGGGGCAAGGCCGTCTCCGCCGATGACGAGAACCTGCCCATCGACGAGACGATCTGCCGGCGCCGGGAGGCGCGCTCGCTGCTGGGATCGCTCCTGCGGCCCTACAAGTCGGTGGTGGCGGTGCTCGCCGTGGTCGTCGTGCTGGAGAACGCGGCCCGGCTGTCGGTGCCGCTGCTGGTGCAGCGCGGTATCGACCACGGCATCCCGCCGATCGCCGCCGGCGGCACCGCGCACGAACTGTTCCTGATCCTGGGCGCCCTGTGCGGTGTGGTGGCGCTGCAGGCCACCAGCCGGATGTACTTCCTGCGCCGGTCCGGCCGGATCGGCCAGGAAATCCTGATCGAGCTGCGCCGCAGGCTTTTCCGGCATTTCCAGCGCCTCGACGTGGCGTTCCACGACCGCTACACCTCGGGGCGGGTGGTGGCGCGATCGACCAACGACGTCGACGCCATCCAGGACATGCTGGCCACCGGATTCGACGGTCTGATCACCGCGGTGCTGACCATGTTCGGCACCGCCGTGTTGCTGCTCGTGCTGGACTGGCGGCTCGGCCTGGCCTGCCTGTGCGCGTTCCCGATCCTGGTGGGTCTGACGATGTGGTTCCGCAGCGAGTCCTCGCGCACCTACCTCAAGGTGCGCGAGGCCGCCGCGCTGGTCATCGTGCAGTTCGTCGAGACCATGACCGGCATCAAGGCGGTGCAGGCCTACAACCGGGAACCGCGCAACCAGGAGATCTTCGAAGACGTTGCCGACCAGTACAAGTCGATCAACGAGCGAGCATTCAAACTGTTGGCGGTCTTCATGCCCGCGGTGCGGCTGACCGGCAACCTCGCCACCGGCGCGGTGTTGCTCTACGGCGGATATCTGGTGCTGGAAGACCAGATGACGCTGGGCACCCTGACCGCCTTCCTGCTGTACCTGCGCATCTTCTTCGAACCCATGCAGGAGATCTCGCAGTTCTTCAACACCTTCCAGTCCGCATCGGCGGCGCTGGAGAAGATCGCCGGCGTGCTCGACGAGGATCCCGATATCGAGGACCCGGCGCATCCGGTGCGGTTGAAGGACGTGAAGGGCCACATCACCTTCGACGATGTGCACTTCTCCTATGTTCGAGACCGCCCGGTGCTGCCGTCGCTCAAGCTGGACATCCCGGCCGGGCAGACCGTCGCGCTGGTCGGGACCACCGGCGCGGGCAAGACCACCATCGCCAAACTGCTGGCCCGCTTCTATGACCCGGTCAGCGGATCGGTGACGCTGGATGGCACCGACCTGCGTGATATCGCCCAGGCCGATCTGCGTTCGCATGTGGTGATGGTGACCCAGGAGAACTTCATGTTCGAGGGCACTGTCGCCGACAACATCCGGTTCGGCCGGCCGTCGGCCACCGACGCCGAGGTCCGCGAGGCGGCCATCGCGGTGGGTGCAGACCGGTTCATCGACGCGCTGCCCGAGGGGTATCTGACCGATGTCGCCAAGCGCGGCGGCCGGCTCTCGGCCGGGCAGCGCCAGCTCATCGCGTTCGCCCGCGCGTTCCTGGCGGACCCGGCGGTGCTGATCCTCGACGAGGCCACCTCGTCGTTGGACATCCCGAGCGAACGGATGGTGCAGCAGGCCCTGGCCACGGTGCTGGCCGACCGCACCGCGGTGGTGATCGCGCACCGGTTGTCCACGGTGCAGATCGCCGACCGGGTGCTGGTGCTCGAACACGGCGAGGTGGTCGAGGACGGCCCGCCGGCCGAGTTGATCGGCGGCGACGGCCGATTCGCCGCGCTGCACCGCGCGTGGGTGGAGTCGTTGGCATGAGCCTGCTGCGGGTGTCGTCGGTCGCCTTGCCGATCGAATTCGGTGACGAGGCAAGCAACTTTGCTGCTGCCCACGCTGCCCTGCAGCGGTCCGAGCCAGGGCTGATCGTCCTTCCGGAGCTGGCCACCAGCGGGTACGTCTTCAGCGATATCGACGAGGCCCGCGCGCTGTCGATGACGGTCGATGATCCGCGGCTGACCGGGCTGGCCGATGCTGTGCCCGAGGGTGCGGTGGCGGTGATCGGGTTCTGCGAACGCGTGGGGGAGCACTTGTTCAACTCCGCGCTGGTGTTCGACCGGACCGGCACGCTGGGCTGCTACCGCAAGGCGCATCTGTGGGACGAGGAGTACCGGTTCTTCGCCCTCGGTGAGGAAGCGGGAATGGTGCTGGACACTGCGATCGGCCGGCTCGGCGTCGCCATCTGTTATGACATCGAATTCCCGGAGGTGCCGCGGCGGTTGGCGCTGGCGGGAGCGGAAGTGCTGGCGCTGCCGGTGAACTGGCCGCTGGCCGAGCGCCCGGCCGGCGAGCATGCACCCGAGACCATCCAGGCGATGGCCGCCGCGCGGGCCTCGCGGCTGCCGATCGCGATCGCCGACCGGCACGGCACCGAGCGCGGCGTGCAGTGGACCGGCGGCACCGCCGTCATAGACCGCGACGGCTGGATCGTCGCTGTGCCGGATGCCGACGGTGTCGCGACGGCGGAGGTCGATATCGATCCCAGCAAGACCCTCGGCGCGAACAACGATGTGTTCGCCGACCGGCGACCTGAGTTGTACTAGGGAATCAACCGGGCCCGGCGAGCCCGGGACACCGACTCATGCCGGGTGCGGGTGCCCAGTTTCGCTGCGGCACTGCGCAGATAGCTCTTCACCGTCTCGGTCTTGAGCGAAAGCCGTTCGGCGGCTTCGGCATTGGTGCAGCCCAGCGCGATCTGGGCCAGCACGTCCAGCTCGCGCGGGGTCAGATGCACGTCCTCGGAAGGCGCCGACAACAGGTCGGCCAGCCGGTGCAGCTCGGCGCCGGTGTCGCCTTCGGCGCGGCCGGCCAGACTGCGCAACCCGGCGTACACCTCGCGGATGGTCTCCGGGTTGGCCGCGCCGGTCTGCTGCGCCTCGCGTAACCGCAGCCGGCGGTCCACCTCGTCGCGGATACGTAGCTCGTCGGCCAGTCGGCGGCCGGCGCCGACCATCAGATCGGCGGCCCGGCCCCCGAACGGCGCCCCGGACCGGTACGCGCCGTACAACATGGCGCGCGGCACGCCGTCCACGATCACCGGCACCGCCAGCACCGAACGGATGCCCTCCGAGAGCACCGGGGCGTCATAGTCATGGGTGATGGTCGAGGCACTGCGGTAATCGGCCACCGACAGCGGCCGGCCCTCGACCATGCTGGCCCCGCCGAGCCCGGAACTCGACCGCACCACCAGGCCGCGCAGCAGCCCGGTCCGGGTGCCGACGAACTCACTGAGCAGCAGCGCATCGCCGGCCACCTCGCCGCCGAACAGCACCGGGACCCCGCCCTCGACGGACACCCGGCGCAACTCGGCGCGCACCGCGTCGGTATCGCGGGGCCTCAGCAGGGGAGTCACGGGTGTTCCCCTCTTTCGGGGGTAGCGGTCGGGTGAGTGTGACGTAGATCCTAGCTTCCATGAGCACCAACACCGATCTGTATCGCGCCGCCCGCGACCACCTTGTCGCCGTGATCAGCGACTATGACAAGGCGGTCGGCACTTTTGCGTGGCCCGACATCACCGGGAACTTCAACTGGGCGATCGACTGGTTCGACGTCATCGCTGCGGGTAACGACCGCACTGCGCTGTGGATCGTCGAGGAGGACGGCACCGAGACGAAGGTGAGCTTCGCCGAGATGGCCGATCGGTCCGATCGCGTCGCCACCTGGCTCAAGGGCCTGGGCGTCGGCAAGGGTGACCGCGTCATCCTGATGCTCGGCAACCAGGTCGAACTGTGGGAGGCCATGCTCGCGGTGGCCAAACTGGGCGCGGTGGTCATGCCGACCACCGGTGCGCTGGGGCCCGCCGACCTGGCCGACCGCATCGAGCGCGGCGGGGCCGGGTTCGTCATCGCCAACGCCGCCGACGCGCCGAAGTTCGACGAGGTGCCCGGTGACTACGTCCGCGTCGCGGTGGGGGATCACGCCGGGTGGCACCGCTACGCCGACGCCTACGACGTCACTCCGCAGCGCTTCGAGACCGTCACCAGCGTCGAGGATCCGCTGCTGGTGTACTTCACCTCCGGCACCACCAGCCGGCCCAAACTCGTCGAGCACTCCCAGGTGTCCTACCCGGTCGGCCACATGTCCACGATGGCCTGGATCGGGGTCACCCCCGGCGATGTGCACCTGGCCATCAGCTCGCCCGGCTGGGCCAAGCACGCCTGGAGCTGTTTCTTCGCCCCGTGGATCGCCGAGGCCACGATCTTCGTCTACAACTACGCCCGCTTCGACGCCGCGAGCCTGCTGCACCAGATCCGGCGCGCCGGGGTCAACACCTTCTGCGCGCCGCCGACGGTGTGGCGGATGCTCATCCAGTCCGACCTGGGCGCCAAACCCGAAGGGCTGCGCGAGATCCTGGGCGCCGGTGAGCCGCTCAACCCCGAGGTCATCACCGCCGTCGAACGCGCCTGGGGGCTGACCATCAGGGATGGTTTCGGGCAGACCGAAACCACCCTGCAGGTCGGCAACACACCGGGCCAAACGGTCAAGGCCGGCTCGATGGGCCGCCCGATGCCCGGTGTTCCGGTGGTGCTCGTCGACCCGCTCACCGGGGAACTCGCCGACGAGGGTGAGATCTGCCTGGATCTGCGCACCCGCCCGGTGAACCTGATGACCGGCTACCTCGGCGACCCGAAACGCAACGACGCCGTGATGCACGGCGGGTACTACCACACCGGTGATGTCGCCAGCCGGGACAGCGATGGGTACATCACCTACATCGGCCGCACCGACGACGTCTTCAAGTCCAGCGACTACAAGGTCTCACCGTTCGAGCTGGAGAGCGTGCTGATCGAGCACCCCGCTGTGGTGGAGGCCGCCGTCGTCCCGCAACCACACGACACCCGGCTGGCGATCCCGAAAGCCTATGTCGCCCTTGCCGACGGCTGGGACGCCGACTCCGGTACCGCCCGCGCCATCATGGAGCATGCCCGCGATCACCTCGCCCCGTACCTGAAGGTGCGCCGGGTCGAGTTCTTCGAGCTGCCCAAGACCATTTCCGGCAAGATCCGGCGCGTCGAGCTGCGCACGCGCGAGGATGAAGCGCACCGGTCGGGTACCCCGATCGACACCGAGCACCGCTACGAGGATCTGGTGGACTGAGATGAAAAGTTATGACGCCGGGCCGACGGACGTGCCCATCATCGAAGACACCATCGGTGCGAACTTCGAGCGCACCGCGGCCGAACACCCGGACATGGAGGCGCTCGTCGATGTCGCGCAGGGTCTGCGCTGGACCTACCGCGAACTCAACGACGAGATCGACGTGGTGGCACGGGGATTGCTGGGTCGCGGGATCGCCAAGGGCGACCGGGTGGGCATCTGGTCGCCCAACCGGGCCGAGTGGACCATCGTGCAGTATGCGACGGCCAAGGTCGGCGCCATCCTGGTCAACATCAACCCGGCCTACCGCACCCACGAGCTGGGCTACGTGCTCAACCAATCCGGGGTCCGGATGCTCATCTCGGCCACCGAATTCAAGACGTCGGACTATGTGACGATGGTCGGTGAGGTACGCGCCGAGGCGCCGGCCCTGACCGAGGTGATCTTCCTGGGCACCGAGGACTGGGCGGCGCTGCGGGCCGCCGCGGTCCCCGAGAGCGTGCTGCGGGACCGGCAGGCCACGCTCGCCAACACCGACCCGATCAACATCCAGTACACTTCGGGCACAACGGGTTTCCCGAAGGGTGCGACACTGTCGCACCGCAACATCCTCAACAATGGCTTCTTCGTCACCGAGGGCATCAACCTCAAACCCGGCGATCGGCTGTGCATTCCGGTGCCGTTCTACCACTGCTTCGGCATGGTGATGGGCAACCTCGGCTGCACCACCCACGGTGTCACCATGGTGATCCCGGCGCCCGGCTTCGAACCCGGCGTCACCCTGGAAACCATTGAGAACGAACGCTGTACCGGTGTGTACGGGGTGCCCACGATGTTCATCGCCATGCAGAACCACCCGAGTTTCCCCGAGCGTGACCTGTCGAGTCTGCGGACTGGCGTCATGGCCGGCGCCGTGTGCCCGATCGAGGTGATGAAGCACTGCATCAACGATATGCACATGGCCGAGGTGGCCATCGCCTACGGCATGACCGAGACCTCGCCGGTGTCGTGCCAGACCCTGCACGATGACGATCTGGAACGCCGCACCGCGACCATCGGCCGCGCGCACCCGCACGTCGAGGTGAAGATCATCGATCCCGAGACCGGCGAGGTCGTGGAACGCGGGCAGCCCGGCGAGTTCTGCACCAAAGGCTATTCGGTGATGCTCGGCTATTGGGAAGACGAGGCCAAGACCGCCGAAGCGATCGACGAGGACGGCTGGATGCACACCGGCGATCTGGCGGTCATGCGTGCGGACGGCTACTGCACCATCGTCGGGCGCATCAAGGACATGGTCATCCGTGGCGGTGAGAACGTCTATCCCCGCGAGGTCGAGGAATTCCTCTACAGCCATCCCGGGATCGAGGACGCCCAGGTGATCGGGGTGCCCGATGCGAAGTACGGCGAGGAGATCTGCGTCTGGATCAAGATGAAACCCGGCGCGGACCCGTTGAACGTCGACGCGGTCCGGGAATTCGCGCAGGGCCGGTTGGCGCATTACAAGATCCCACGGTACGTGCACCTGGTCGACGAGTTCCCGATGACCGTCACCGGCAAGATCCGCAAGGTGCAGATGCGTGAGGAGAGCGTTCAGATCCTCGGCTTGTCAGGCCAGTAGCGGGCTCAACCGGCCCGCGTACTCCCGCAGCGTCGGGACCTGCCGGGCCAGCAGCTGGTCCTGGTCGACGCGCCCGGACATCGCGACCGCACCGACGAGCGACCCGGTCGCCGACCTCACCGGCACGGCCACGCACGCGGATTCCTCGCGCAGCTCACCGATCTGGGTGGCCATGTCCTGTGCGCGGATCTCGTCGAGTTGTTGGACCAGGAGCGGCCGTGACGTCACAGTCCGTCCGGTCAGGCCGCGCAGCGGCGAGATGAGCACGGCGTCGATATCGCGCTTCTCGGCCAGCAGCAGCTTGCCGACCGCACTCGCGTGCAGATGATGGTTCAACACGGATTCATCTGCGGGCGGCGGATATTCGTCATCGGAGTCGGCCAGCCGCACCGACGTGTTGGTGAAGTAGAACAGGTGCACGCCGAAACGCACGGACAGTCGCAGTTCGGCCAGTGTGTCCCTGGCGGCCGTGCATACGGCTGGTGACACCGCGGCATCGATCAACACGCCCATCCGTGGGCCGAGTGAGAACCCGGACAGATCCGGCAGTCGCACGATGTAGCCGTCGGCGACAAGCAGATTCAGCAGACGATAGGTGGTGGCCGACGGCATGCCGAGGCGATCCGCGATCTCCTTCGCCGTCACGCCCGCACCGGCCAACGCCACCGCCTCCAGCACCTGCAGTGCGCTCTGCACGGCTTTGGGTTGGCGCCCGGACAGAGCGCCATCGGCGCGCCCGATTCCCCGGTCGCTTCGCTCCTGCCCGCCGGGGCTCACCGGCGCACCTCCCACGGGTTGTAGTCGGCGAAGACGTCACCGGCCACCGTCTCGTCGAACACGCCGACGCGTTCCGCCAGATCGGGCACCGTGCGCCGGCGCAGCGCGAAGGCGGCAAAACCCGTCGCCATCAACGCGACATAGACCGCGGTGGCGATCCACACCGGCGAGGCCACGGTCAGCGCCGCCCAGACGATGATGGCCACCATCATCACGGCCGCGCAGAGCCCGATCACGAGCGGCGCCCGAGTGAGCTCGCCGATGCGGCGCAGGAATGCCGGGGCGGCCAGGCACACCAGGAGATAGGCGCCGATATAGCCGTGCGCGGACACCGCGAGCAGTCCGATGAGCACCTCGCGACTCGACCCGGCGACGAACAGGTAGCCGATCGGCACCGCGACGATGACCGGGACCGTCAGGCAGAGCGCGACGTGCGGGGTGCGCCATACCGGATGGGCGCGGCCGATCCGGGCCGGGAGAACGCCCTCGCGGCCCATCGCAAACAGGGTGCGCGAGAGTGCGGTCGTGGAGCCGATGACGCAGGCGAACCACGATGCGGTGATGCCGAGTTCCATGGCGATCGACAGCACCGCCGACCCGGTTCCCGCACCGTCCGGCAGGGACAGCACGATCGGCACGGAGCCGATCCCGGCGTTGATGGTCCCGGTCGACTGCATGGCCGCGGCGAAGGTGTACAGCACACCAAGGGCCAGCGGGGACCATCGGATGGCGCGGGTCACCGTGACGAACGGGCGTTGTGCCTCACGTGCGACGGTACCTGCGCTCTCGAATCCGACGTATGACGTGATCGCGAGCAGCAGTGCGAACCCCAATGCCGTACTGCTTTCCGGTGCAGTCACTTTCGGCGGATCATGCCCGGCGGTCATGGATCCGGTGAAGGCGATGACCAGGACCGCGGCCGCCACCACGATGGCGAAAATCTCTATCGTCAGCGAGATCCGGGCCGACAGCCGGATGCCGCGCACCATCAAGGCCAGTGCCAGGACGCCCACCAGCACCGCCAGTACGGCGATGGCCGTGCGCCCGTCCGGCACCCCGAGGCGGCCCAGTAGCGCGGTGAGATAGCTTGCGGCGCCCAGGGTGCTGGCCATCGCTGCCGCCGCGTAGCCGATGACCACCGACCATCCGGCCGCGATACCGGCGATCGGCCCCAGGCCCTTCACCGTGTAGCTGTACAGCCCGCTCACCGCGACCATCCGGGTGGAGAACTGGGTGACGCAGTACCCGACGGCCGCCATCAACAGTGCGGTGAAGACGAAGACCGGCAGCGCGGCGTGCCCGGCCGCAGGTATGACCAGCGCAGGCAAGGTGACCATGACCGCCGATGGCGCCACCGCCGATACCGACTGTCCCAGCACCTGGGCGAACGTCAACTGCGCGCGTCGTAAGCCTGAGACCGGCGATCTGCTCTTGATTGCCCGTCTGCCGTCCACGCGTCGCAACCTAACCGATCGCCAACCCGCCCACAGTGTTGTCAGGTAAATCTTCGAGAACTTCAAATGAGAATCGCTCAGGACGATTCCGCCACAAGCGCATCGCCGGCGCCCTCAACTGCACATTATGGACTCGCGAATGAGAATGGCACCGGCATGTCGAATGAGAATGGAATTATGGCGGAAACCCATTCAGAATTAGTGGTGACGCAGCCCACATCGAGGCGTAATCATGAATCCCATGACAAGCCTGCTCAGCTCCGAACTCGACCCGCGCACCGCCGAATTCATCTCCGCTCCGCGCCAGATGTACGTCGACGGGCAGTGGACTGACGCGCTGTCGGGGCGGCGTTTCGACACCGTCGACCCCGCCACCGAACGGGTCATCACCACCGTCCCGCATGCTGGTCCCGAAGACGTGGAACGCGCCGTCGGCGCCGCACGTCGCGCCTTCGAGGCAGGGCCGTGGCCGGTCATGACGCCCGCCGAACGGCAGCGGATGATCTGGCGGATCGCCGAGGGCATCACCGCCCGTGCTGACCAGTTCGCCGAGCTGGAGAGCATCGACAACGGCAAATCCGTGGCGGTCGCCAGGGCCGTCGATGTCACCTGGGCCGCGGAGATCTTCTACTACTACGCCGGCTGGGCCACCAAGATCGAGGGCCGCACGGTGCCGGTGTCGGTGCCGTGGGCTCCCGGCGGACGGTTCCACGCCTTCACGCTGCGCGAACCGGTCGGGGTCTGCGCCCAAATCATCCCGTGGAACTTTCCGCTGGTCATGGCGGCTTTCAAGGTGGCTCCGGCGCTGGCCTGCGGCAATACCGTCATCCTCAAACCCGCCGAGCAGACCCCGCTGACCGCCGTGCTGCTGGCCGAGGTCATCGCGGAAGCGGGCGTGCCCCGCGGGGTGTTCAATCTGCTCACCGGCTTCGGCGATATCGGCGCCGCGCTGTCCGCGCATCCGGACGTCGACAAGGTCGCCTTCACCGGTTCCACCGAGGTCGGTCGCGCGATCGTCAACGCGGCATCGGGCAACCTCAAGAAGGTCTCCCTGGAGCTCGGCGGTAAGAGCCCGCAGGTGGTGTTCGCCGATGCCGACCTGGACGCCGCGATCCCCGGTGTGGCGAGCGGATTCCTGTTCAACCACGGCCAGACCTGCACCGCCGGCACCCGGCTGCTCGTCGAGGACACCATCTTCGACGAGTTCACCGCGGGTGTCGCCGCGCATGCGGCCGGTCTGCGCATCGGCCCGGGCCTGGATCCGGCCAACGACATCGGCCCGCTGGTGTCCCGCGAACAGCTCACCAAGGTCACCGGGTACCTGAACGCCGGCCTCGAACAGGGTGCCCGGGCACTGGCGGGCGGCGGCCGGCACGGCGACACCGGGTTCTATGTCGAGCCGACGCTGCTGGTGGATGTGCGCGACGACTTCAGCGTGTACCGCGAGGAGATCTTCGGGCCGGTCGCGGTCGCGGTGCCCTTCAACCGCGAACGCGGGGTCGGTGCTGCGTCTGTGATCGGGCAAGCGAACGACAGCATCTACGGACTGGCCGCCAGCGTCTGGACCCGCGACGTGTCCACCGCGCACCAGGTGGCCGCGCAGATCAAGGCGGGCACGGTGTGGGTCAACTGCCATAACGCGTTCGACACCGCGCTGCCCTTCGGTGGCTACAAACAATCCGGCTGGGGCCGCGAACTCGGTGAGGGCGCGATCGCCGAATACACCCAGACGAAAGCCGTCAATATCGCGCTCTGAATTCGCGTACGCCAAATGAGAATGCCGTCAAAGTGCATTCCCATTTGAACTCACCGAAGCCTTACCGAACGGCAACCCATTCACGCTCAATTCCACCGAAGGTAGACCCATGACAACTGACGCAGTCCTGGATGCCGGCCGCATGGCCGGTGGCCAGTCTCACCGACTGGCCGGCCGGCTCGGTCCCACCGCCATCGTCTTCATGGTCGTCGCCGCGGCCGCACCCCTGACCGTCGTCGCGGGCACCTTCCCGATCGGCATCGCCGCGGGCAACGGCGCGGCCTTCCCGGCGTCCTATGTGGTGTGTACCGCCGTGCTGCTGCTGTTTGCGGTCGGGTTCACCGCCATGGCCCGCCATATCCGCGGGGCCGGGGCCTTCTACACCTACATCGCACACGGATTCGGCCGGCACGTGGGACTGGGCGCAGCGTTCCTGGCACTGCTGTCCTACACCGCGGTACAGGGCGGCGTGTACGGCTATGTCGGAGCGGCGCTCGATGAACTCGTGACAGCCCATGGCGGACCCACGGTGCCGTGGTATCTCTACGCGCTGGTGATGATGGCGATTGTCGGCATCCTGGGCTACCGGCACATCGAGCTGTCCGGCAAGGTCCTCGGCGTCCTGTTGGTGTGTGAGGTCGGCATCGTGCTCGTCATCAACGCCGCCGTCATCGGCCGGGGTGGCGCCGACGGACTGTCGACTACGGTGCTACATCCCGGCAATTTCTTGCACGGCGCACCGGGTATCGCGCTCATCTTCGCGCTGGCCGGTTACATCGGCTTCGAGGCCACGGCGGTTTTCCGCGATGAGGCCCGCGACCCGGAACGCACCATCCCGCGTGCCACCTATGTGGCGCTGCTCCTCATCGGCGGCTTCTACGCCCTGTCCAGCTGGGTGATGGTCAGCGCCTGGGGCGACACCGCGGCGGTCACCGCCGCCACCGACAGCCCGGCCACGATGCTCACCGACACCGCCACCCGATACCTCGGTTCGGTGGCCGGCGATCTGGTCCAGATCTTCCTCATCACAAGCCTTTTCGCGGCTCTGCTGTCCTTCCACAACGTGCTCTCGCGCTACATCTTCTCCCTCGGCAACACTCGTGCCTTACCGCAGCGATGCGGCCGATCGCATGTCCGCCACGCGTCCCCGCACATCGCGTCGGTACTGCAAACCGTCTCGGCTCTCGTGCTGGTGGTGGTCGCGGTGCTGGCCAACCTCGACCCGGTGGCTCAGGTCTTCACGTGGTTCGTCGGGGCCGCCTCGGTCGGCATCGTGGTGCTGATGACGCTGACCTCGGCTGCCGTCGTCGTCTACTTCCGCCGCACCCGGTTCGACACCCGCAAGTGGCACACCGTGATCGCGCCCGGACTGGGCTTCGTGGGCCTGGCTGTGCTCTCGGTGATGACCGCGGTCAACCTGCCGCTGCTGGTCGGCGGGTCCGCCACCCTGGCCGCCGTCATCGGCGTGCTGCTGGCCGGAGCCTTCCTCGGCGGAGCGGCAGTCGCCATGCTGCGACCACACGCTGGGCACCAAGAAATCCACACCGATAAGGAGATTGCACGATGAGCACCGCATTCGTCGAAAGCGCCGCCACCACAGGAATTCCCGATCACCCGCTGACCCCGCTGAGCGCCGAGGAGATCCGCGCAGTACGCCGCATCGTCGACGAGCGCGGTCTGCTCACCGACAGCGTCCGCTTCGTCTACGTCGCGCTGGAGGAGCCACACAAGAAGACCGTGCAGGCGTTCGCTGCGGGCGACCCGATCGAACGTCAGGCCCGGGTGCTGCTGCTGGACCGCGCCACCGGCCTCGGCAGCGCCCTGGTGGTCTCGGTCACCCAAGGCAAGGTCATGACGCTGGAGAACGTGGATGCGGCCGTGAACGGCCATGTCCCGATCCTGGACCAGGAATTCGAGGATATCGAGGCATTCCTGCTGGAGTGCCCGGAGTGGCTGACCGCCATGAACAAGCGCGGGCTCAACCCCACCGATGTGCGGGCGGTGCCGTTGTCGGCGGGCGTCTTCGGGCACGAAGACGAGGTGGGCCGGCGCATCGTGCGGGTGCTGGCTTTCTATCAGTACGACACGGCCGACCTGCCCTGGGCGCACCCCATCGACGGTGTGGTCGCTTACGTCGACCTGACCGCGCGCCGGGTCACCAAGGTGATCGACGAGATCGAACTGCCGCTGCCCACCGAGCGCGGCCAGTGGGACGCCGAGCCGCACGCGGTGGCGCCCCGCACCGACCTCAAACCGATCGAGATCACCCAGCCCGAGGGCGCCAGCTTCACCGTGGAGGGCAACCAGATCAGCTGGGCCGACTGGAAGTTCCGGTTCGGCTTCGATGTCCGGGAAGGTCTGACCCTGCACCAGCTCTCGATCGCCGACCGCCCGGTGATCTACCGGGCCTCCATCGCCGAGATGGTGGTGCCCTACGCCGACCCGTCCCCGGTCCGGTACTGGCAGAACTACTTCGACCAGGGCGAGTACCTCTTCGGCCGGTACACCAACTCCCTCGAGCTGGGCTGCGACTGCCTCGGCGAGATCCAGTATTTCGACGTCACCATCGCCGACGAAGACGGCAACCCCACACTGATGAAGAACGCAATCTGCCTGCACGAGGAGGACTACGGCGTGCTCTGGAAGCACACCGACATGTTCAACGGGATGGCCGAGGTCCGGCGGTCCCGCCGGCTCGTGATCTCCTTCTTCCTCACCATCGGCAACTACGACTACGGCTTCTACTGGTACCTCTACCTCGACGGCACCATCCAGCTGGAGGCCAAGGCCACCGGCATCGTGTTCGCCTCGGCGCACCGCGGGCCGGATGGCTTCTCCACCGAGATGGCACCCGGGCTGGGCGCACCGTTCCACCAACACCTGTTTTCGGCCCGGTTGGACATGGCCGTCGACGGTGACGTCAACGCCGTCGAGGAGGTCGATGCGGTGGCCGTCCCGATGGGGCCGGACAACCCGTGGGGCAATGCCTTCCGCCCCCAACGCACCCGCCTGACCCGGGAATCCGAGGCGATGCGGACCGCAGACAACCTCAAGGCGCGGGTCTGGCACATCACCAACCCCGACAAGCAGAACCGCTTGGGACAGACCGTCGGCTACGCCCTGCACCCCGAGGGACAACCGGCACTGCTCGCCGACCCGTCCAGCTCGATCGCCCAGCGCGCCGCGTTCGCCACGAAACACCTGTGGGTGACTCGATACGATCCCGCCGAGCGGTACCCGGCCGGCAACTACGTCAACCAGAACCCGGGCAACGCCGGTCTGCCCGCCTACGTCGCGCAGGACCGCGATATCGATGGCCAGGACATCGTGGTGTGGCACACCTTCGGGCTCACGCACTTCCCGCGTCCCGAGGACTGGCCGGTGATGCCGGTGGACTACGCCGGGTTCACGCTCAAGCCGGTGTCCTTCTTCGACCGCAACCCCGCGCTGAACGTTCCGGCTGCGCCGAAGGCGCACTGCTGCGAGAGTTGACGTATGCACGCGGCCGGTCACATGCCCGCTGTCTTCGGACGGCGGGTATGTGCCGTGCTCGCGGTCGCGTCGGCGGTGCTGCACCTGACGATGCTCGGCCACGCGAGCAGTGCCGTGGTGGCCGTGCTGATCGCGGCCATGGCATCGGTCTGCCTGTTCTGCGGGTACGAACTGTGGCGCGCCGGGTCGATTCGCATCTGGTGTCTGGTCGGGGTGATGAGCCTGGCCATGGTCGCGGCGCACCTGTCGCTACCGGGACATCGGCACGCCGAACAACCGGCCATCCCCGGTCCGCCGGCCGAGTCGATGAGCATGCTGATGGGCGTGGCCACCACGGTGTCCCTGGCCGAGGCCGTCATCGCCGCCGCGGTGCTCTGGGTGGTGACCCGACGCCGTGCGGCCGGACTGGTCTGAGGCATCGGCCAGAATGGACGCATGACCTACCCGCAGGTGCCCCCGCAGGCCGCCCCGGTCTGCTACCGCCATCCCGGTCGACAGACCTACGTCCAGTGCACCCGCTGCGGGCGCTACATCTGCGGGGACTGCATGATCTCCGCGGCGGTGGGCCACCAGTGCCCCGAATGTGTGGCGGCGGGCGCGGCCACCATCCGGCCGACGCAGGGCCGGTTCGGCGGCAAGGCGGCCACCGACAAACCGTTGGTGACCTACACGTTGATCGGGATCAACGTGCTGATGTTCGTGTTGCAGATGACCTCGGGGCAACTGGAGAACCGGCTGTCGCTGTGGCCGCCCGCGGTCGCCGACGGTCAGTACTACCGCCTGGTGACCTCGGCGTTCATGCATTACGGGATCACCCACATCCTGTTCAACATGTGGGCGCTCTATGTGGTGGGCCCGTCGCTGGAGCAGCTGCTGGGCCGGCTGCGGTTCGGCGCGCTGTACGGGCTCAGCGCGCTCGGCGGGTCGGTGCTGGTGTTCCTCATCTCCCCGCTCAACAGCGCGACGGCCGGCGCCTCGGGCGCGGTGTTCGGGTTGTTCGGGGCGATCTTCGTGGTGTCGCGCCGGCTCAATCTGGACGTCCGCTGGGTGCTCGGCCTGATCGCGCTGAACGTGGTCATCACCTTCGCTGCACCGTTGTTGGGTGCCGGGGCGATCAGCTGGCAGGGCCACCTCGGTGGCCTGGCCACCGGAGCGCTGGTCGCGGCCGGGTTCGTCTACGCGCCGAAAGCGCAGCGCAACCTGATCCAGGGGGGTGTGACCGTCGCGCTGCTGGCGCTGTTCGCGGTGCTCATCTGGTGGCGGGCCGACCAGTTGTTGACGATGTTCGGCGGCTACCTGAACCTCAGCTGATGTTGTGCTGAGATTGGGCGGTGTCAGCCGCAGTCTCTGAACCCGAGCCCGAACCGGCGGTCAGGGCCCGCGCCATCACCATGCGCGGGCCCTGGGGGCCGGTGTACGGGCCCATCGATCTGGATGTCGACACCGGCGGGGTCACCGCGCTGATCCACCCGGCAGGCACCGGGCGCACCGCGTTGCTGCTGACGCTGGCGGGGCGGATGCGGCCGATCTCGGGCACGGTCACGGTGTTCGGCCACTCCGACGCCCGCAAGATCTTCGGGGCGTCGGCGCTGGCCAATATCGACCAGCTGGACAAGATCGCCGAGTCCGTCACCGTCCGAGACCTCATCACCGAGCAGTTGCGTTGGGACGCACCGTGGTACCGGTTCATCGGGCAGGCGTCGGCGGCCGACCTCGCCGATATCTGCGGGAGCACCTTCGGTGAGGTCGCGCTGCCGGACCTGGGTGCGTACTTCGACCAGATCGGTGAACTCGCCCAGGTGTTGTTGCGGATTGCGCTGGCCAACACCGGGACACCGCCGCTGCTGGTGGTCGGCGATCTGGACGGCATCACCGACGATGGCAACCGCGCCATCGTGCTGGAGCGCCTGAATGCGTTGGGGGAGAACCAGACGGTGATCACCACCTCCGCGAACCCCGTCCCGGGAGCCCGAGCCCAGATTTCTATGGAGAGTTGAGTAGCCATGCTTGCCGGAATGTCGCTGGGCACCGACCTGAAACGATTCTCCCGCGGGGCGATGCCGCGCATCGCGCTGGTCACCGTGGTGCTGATGCCGCTGCTGTACGGCGCCATGTACCTGTGGGCGTTCTGGAATCCGTTCGACGCGGTGAACAAGGTGCCGGTGGCGCTGGTCAACGAGGACACCGGCACCGTCGTCGACGGCAAGAAACTCGACGCCGGTGCGCAGGTCGCCGACGCCCTGGTGGATTCGGGCCAGCTGCAACTGCACCAGGTCTCGGCCGCCGAGGCCGCCGACGGGGTGAGCAGCGGCAGGTACTACTTCTCGGTGACGCTGCCGCAGGACTTCAGCGCCGATGTCGCCTCGCCGTCCGGCGATGCACCGCAGCAGGCGCGCATCGACTTCACGTTCAACGATGCCAACAACTATCTGGGATCGATCATCGGGCAGAACGCAGCCCGCGAGGTGATCAACCAGGTCAATGCGAGCATCGGGCAACGCACCCTGGAGACCGTGCTGACCGGGCTGACCGACGCCGGTGACGGCCTGGTCCAGGCCGCCGACGGTGCCCAGCAACTGGCTTCCGGCAACGCCGAGGCCAATGACGGTGCCCAACGGCTGGCCTCGGGCGCCGATCAGCTGACCGCCGGACTTGTTGTGGCGCGCGACGGTTCGGCCCAGCTGATGGCCGGGACCCGGCAGCTGGCCAGCCGGGTGGACTCGGCCACCGGCCCGCTGCTGGAGATGCTGGACCGGGTGGGCGGTCTGCAACTCGACCCCGACGAGGTCGGCCTGCTCGCGCAGCGGCTGAGCTCCGCGGTGCGCTCCACCACCGACCGGATCGCCGCGCTGAACATCGATCAGGTGCAGGCGGCGGCCATCGTCGACCAGGCGCTGGGTCTGCTGCAGACCAACCCGGACCCGACGGTGCGCCATGCCGGCGACGTGCTGGCCGGTGCGCAACGACTGCTGCGCACCAACGGTATCGACCCGGCCACCGATGACGGGCTGATCCGATTGCGGGACAGCGCGTCCCGGCTGGAAGGCGAACTCGGTGATCCCAACAGCAAGCTGCGGGTGTTCATCACCCGGGCCCTCGACGGTGGCCTGCGCAGCGATGTCGCCGCGCTGAAAGACGGGGTGGACCGGCTCGACAGCGGGGCACACCAGCTCAACAGCGGTCTGGTGCAGTTGGCCAACGGCAGTGGTCAACTATCCGATGGTGCCACGCAACTGGCCGATGGCACGCAGAAGCTGGCCGATGGCAGTGCCGAACTGGCGAGCAAGCTCAAGGAGGGCTCGGCGCAGGTGCCGTCGTGGACGCCGCAGCAGCGCACCGACGTTGCCCGGACCCTAGCCGCACCCGTCACCCTGGAGTTGAAGACCGACAACCCGGCCGCCACCTTCGGCACCGGTTTCGCCCCGTTCTTCCTGCCGCTGGCCCTGTTCATCGGGGCGATGATCATCTGGATGTTGTTGAAGCCCATGCAGTCCCGGCCGATCGTGCACGGCCTGGGTGCACTGCGGGTGGTGCTGGCCTCATACTGGCCCGCGCTGCTGATCGTCGTCTGCCAGGTCTCGGTGATGTATGTGGTGGTGCATTTCGGGGTCGGTCTCCAGGCCAAATACCCGCTGGCGACGGTGGCCTTCCTGCTGCTGATCGGCGCGACGTTCCTGGCCATCATCCAGGCGTTCAACGCGCTGTTCGGGGTGTCGGTGGGCCGGGTGGTGACACTGGCCTTCCTGATGCTGCAACTGGTGTCGGCGGGCGGCATCTATCCGGTGGAGACGACGGCCAAACCCTTCCAGATATTGCACCCGTTCGACCCGATGACCTACGCCGTCAACGGGTTACGGCAGACCATCGCCGGCGGGTTCGACTCCCGGATGGTGGTCGCGGTCGCGGTGCTCGTCGGACTGCTGGCCGCGGCGCTGGCCGCCAGTTCGTGGGCGGCGCGCCGGGACCGGCAGTACACGATGGAGCGGTTGAATCCGCCGATCGAGGTTTAGCGGCGCAGCGCCAGTGCGCCCGGGCCGGTGAACACCAGCACCGCGAAGATGAAGCTGTACAACGCGGCGGTCTCGCCACCGTTGTCGATGGGCCAGAAGCGGTCCGGGAAGTGCTTCCAGAAATAGGCGACCGCCATCACGCCCGAGGCGATGAACGCGGACACCCGGGTGAGCACACCGGCCGCGATGAGCAGGCCGAACACCACTTCCAGCAGGCCCGCCCACCAGCTCGGCCAGGCGCCGACGGCGACGGTCGATGCGCTGGGGAAGCTGAACAGTTTGACCGTGCCGTGCATGGCGAACATCAGGCCGACGAGGATCCGGAACACGCCCAGCACGATGGGCGCCTTGGCTGTCAGCGGATCCTGAAATCGCGCGACGGTGTCGTTGGTGGATGTGGACATGCGTCAGATGTTGGCACGCAAGTACCGGAATGTGGGGGCTACCCCCAGGCCCGAGAGATATTGCGTTTCAGTCAATTAGCGGCGTGACACCGCGAGCGACCCGGGGCCGATGAAGACCAGCAACAGGAAGATGAAGCAGTACAGCACCGCACTCTCGCCACCGTTGTCGATCGGCCAGAAGCCGTCCGGGAAATGTCGCCAGAAATAGGCGACCGCCATCATGCCGGAGGCGATGAACGCGGCCACCCTGGTGACCAGGCCGACCGTGATGAGCAGGCCGAGGACGATCTCGAGCACGCCGGCCCACCACGCCGGCCAGGCGCCGAACGCCACCGGGGTACCGCTGGGAAAGGCGAACAGTTTCGCGGTTCCGTGCATCGCGAACATCAGACCGACGAGGATCCGGAAAATGCCTAGGGCGACACCGGAGTTCGACGTCAGACGTGCGTCGACCGCCGATGTCGAGCGGGCGATGGAGGTGGACATGATCTTCGACCCTTTCGGTAGCGGCACGGACGGCTGCCTGGACCAAGTCTTCTGGTTGGACCGGCGCGGAGGGCCACTCTCATAGACGATTCACATGTTGGAGCGGGTGACCCCACGGCGGGCAGCGGCGACAATGGTCCGGTGACGACCGCACCGACCGACGGCCAGGGGCCGCGCCGTGCCATCCTCGGTCAGCTACCGCGGATGTACCGTGCTGACGGTTCACCGATCCGGGTGCTGCTCGTCGATGACGAGCGCGCGCTGACCAACCTGATCAGGATGGCCCTGCAGTACGAGGGCTGGGATATCGACGTCGCCCACGACGCCGCCGAGGCCGTCGCCAAATACCGCGCCGCCACCCCGGATCTGCTGGTTCTCGACATCATGCTGCCCGATACCGATGGCCTCGGTGTGCTAGCCCAGATCCGCGAATCGGACACCTACACCCCGACGCTGTTCCTCACCGCCCGCGATTCGGTGGCCGACCGGGTCAACGGGCTGACCGCCGGCGGCGACGACTACATGACCAAACCGTTCTCGCTCGAGGAACTCGTCGCCCGGCTACGCGGATTGCTGCGGCGCACCGCCTATCTGACCCCGGCCGAGGACGAGACCTTGACCGTCGGTGACCTGTGCCTCGACATGGCCAGCCGGTCGGTGACCCGCGGCGGCGAGGCGATCGCCCTGACCTCCACCGAGTTCGACCTGCTGCGATTCATGATGCGCAATCCGCGACGAGCGTTGGGCCGCAACGAGATACTGCAGCACGTGTGGGACTACGACTTCGGTGGAAAGACCAGCATCGTCGATCTGTACGTGTCGTATCTGCGCAAGAAGCTCGACACCGACTGTGAACCGATGATCCATACCGTGCGCGGTGTGGGCTACCTCCTGCGCGCCGCGCCGTGACGCGCATCTGGCGCAGCTGGACCTTGCTCAAGCAGTTGGTCGTCGGCGTCTCGGTGGTGGTGATGCTGGTGGTGGCGACCATCGGGACCATGTCGGTGCTGACGCTGCGGTCATCGGTACTGGGCATCATCGATGCCCAGTTGGCGGCCGCGGCGCAGGGCTACGCCAGTTCGGTCACCAAATACCGCAGCACGCCGAGCGCCGACGGTGAGCGGCCCGCGCCGGGCACCATGAAACCGCTTACCCACCTGATCGGCCAGGCGCCCGGCAATGTCGTGGCGCTGATCCAGGACGGACAGGTCGTCGATGCCGCGCACTTCCTTGACGGTGCGGCCGAGCCGGCACCGGCTGCGGCCGTCGCCCGGATCGCGGAGATGTCGTGGGCGGACCCGCAACCCCGCACCGTCGAGCTGCCCGGTCTGGGTTGGTACCGGATGGTCAGCGGTCCCGGAGACGGGAACGAGGTCCTGGTCACCGGGGTGTCGCGGACCCCGGCCTGGCAGGCGATGGTCCGCGAGACGGCGGTGGTCTCGGTGATGACGCTGCTGGCGCTGGTGGTCACGGCGCCGAGCACGCTGGCCCTGGTGCGGTTCGCGCTGCGCCCGCTGCACCGGGTGTCGGCGACCGCCGCGGAGGTGGCGGCACTGCCGCTGGACCGCGACAACCATGTCATCACCCCGCGGGTGCCCGCCGGTGACACCGATCCGCGCACCGAGGTCGGGCTGGTCGGCGCCACCCTCAACACGCTGCTCGACCACGTCGAACACGCGCTGTCCGATGTCGCCGCATCGGACCGCAGGATGCGCCAGTTCATCACCGACGCCAGCCATGAGCTGCGCACCCCGCTGGCGGCCATCCACGGCTACGCGGAGCTGACCCGGCAGGACAGCGCATCGCTACCGAAGATGACCGAGTACGCGCTGGCCCGGATCGAGGGGGAGGCGAGCCGGATGACCACGCTGGTCGCCGACCTGCTGCTGCTGGCCCGCCTGGACGAGGGTCAGGACCTGGACTGCACGGAGGTCGATCTCACCGAACTCGTGACCGACGCCGTCAACGACGCGGCGGTGTCCGCACCGTCGCACCGCTGGCTGGCCGAGGTGCCCGACCATCCGGTGTGGGTGCTCGGTGACCGGGCCCGGCTGCACCAGACGGTCGCGAACCTGCTGTCCAACGCCCGGGTGCACACGCCGGAAGGCACCACCGTGCAGACGTCGATCGTCGCCGGCCCGGCGCATGTCGATCTGACCGTCGCCGATGACGGACCCGGAATCGACGCCGACCTGCTGCCGCACCTGTTCGAACGATTCGTGCGCGCCGACAAGTCGCGTTCCCGGGAGGCCGGCAGTTTCGGCCTCGGCCTGTCCATCGTATCGTCCATCGTCGAGGCGCATGGCGGCTCCATCGAGGCTCAATCCAGTTCGGGGCAAACAGCTTTCATCATGCGTATCCCCACCGTCGAGTCGCCGGCCTACAGCCCGATGCGCCGGTAGCGGTGCAGCCGGGTGCCGACCCGTTCGATATCAGACATGGCGCGCAGCCGGTACAACTCGCCGGCGATGGACGCCGACAGCCGTGCGGTGAAGGCCATCGGTTCGTCGGCGGCGTCGGGTTGCTCGGGGACGATGACGTCGACGATCCCGCTGCGCAGCAGATCGGCCGACCGGATGCCTTGAGCGGCAGACAGTTCCGGCGCGTGATCGGTGTCGCGGTACACGATGGCGCTGGCCCCTTCCGGCGGCAGCGGCGCCAGCCAGCCGTGCTGGGCGGCCAGCACCCGGTCGGCGGGCACCATCGCCAGCGCCGGGCCGCCGCTGCCCTGACCGAGCAACACCGACACCGTCGGGACCTGCAGCGTCACCAATTCGGCCAGGCAGCGCGCGATCTCGCCGGCCAGGCCGTCCTGCTCGGCCTCGACCGACAGCGCCGGGCCCGCGGTGTCGATGAACGACACCAGCGGTAACCGCAGACCGGCGGCCAGCGCCATCCCGCGGCGCGCCTCCCGCAGCGCCTCTGGGCCCAGCATCCCGAGGCGGCGCTGGCCGAGCACCACCGCGGGCTGGCCGCCGAACCGGGCCAACGCCAGCAGCGTCTGACCGGAACTCGCTGTGCCGATTCCCCGGTCGCTTCGCTCCTGCCCGCCGCCGGACGCCGACAGCACCACCGGATCGGTCGCGCCGTGTCGCAGCACAAACTCGGCGCCCGGGCGGTCGGGCCGCCGGGAGGCCAGCACCGAATCCCAGGCCGGGATGTCGGGAATGTCGGCGAGTTCGGGGGCCGGCGGGGGCGGGCCGGGCGGATCGAGGATCACCGCCAGCGTGCGGTTGAGCACCGAGCGCAGCACCTCCAGCGTCACCACCCCGTCGATGACGCCGTGGGCATACAGGTTCTCCGCGGTCTGCACCCCGGGCGGGAACTTCTCGCCGTAGAGATGCTCGTACACCCGGGGGCCGAGGAACCCGATCAGCGCGCCGGGCTCGGCAGCGGTGACGTGCCCGAGCGAACCCCAGGACGCGAACACCCCGCCGGTGGTGGGGTGGCGCAGATAGACGATGTAGGGCAGATGCTCGCGCTTGTGCAGTTCGACCGCGGCCGCGATCTTGACCATCTGCAGGAAGGCGACGGTGCCCTCCTGCATGCGGGTGCCGCCCGAGGCGGGGGAGGCCAGCAACGGCAACCGCTCGGCGGTGGCGCGGGTGATCGCCGCGGTGATCCGCTCGGCCGCGGCCACCCCGATCGAGCCCGCCAGGAAGTCGAACTCGCAGGCCAGCACGGCCACCCGCCGCCCGAACACGGTGCCCTCCCCGGTCAGCACCGATTCGTCCAGACCCGTTTTCTCGGCCGCCGCGGCCAGTTCCGCGCGATAGGTGTCGGACTGGGCAACCTGCAGGGGCGCGCTGTCCCAACTGCGGAAGGAACCCTCGTCGAGGACGGCATCACGTAGTGCCAGCGCGCTGCTCACACGAGAAGGCTAATAGGCTGGGGTCCATGATTGGAGTGACCCGCGACGGCAACGTCGTCACCCTGGAAATGCAGCGCCCCGAGCGTCGCAACGCACTCAACGCCGCACTCGTCGACGGCCTACGGGAAGAGATCGAGAAAGCCAGCCAGGATTCGGGGGCCTCCGGCGTTCGCGCCATCGTGCTGACCGGGCAGGGCTCGGTGTTCAGCGCGGGCGCCGATCTGTCCGACGCCGAGGGCGTGGCGCGGGACCTTCCCGAACGAGCGAAGCAACTGAACCTGGCCATCGACGCCAGCCCGGTGCCCGTCGTGGCGGCGCTCAACGGGCCCGCGATCGGCGCCGGGGTCATCCTGTCGATGATCTGCGATCTGCGGGTCGGCGCCCCCGGCACCTACTTCCAGTTCCCGATCGCCAAGTACGGGCTGGCGCTCGACAACTGGTCGATCCGCCGGCTGGTGTCCCTGGTCGGGCACGGCCGGGCCCGCGCCATGCTGATCGCCGCCGAGCGCCTCGATCTGGACACCGCTACCCAGACCGGCATGGTCAACCGGGTCGGCGACCTCGCCGACGCGCAGGCCTGGGCCGCCGAGATTGCCGGTTACGCGCCGCTCTCGGTCGCGCACTCCAAGCGCGTCCTCAACGATGACGGCGCCTACGAGGAGCCGTGGCCCGCGCACAAGGAGGGCTTCGACAAGGCCTGGGCCAGCCCGGACGTGATCGAGGCCCAGGTGGCCCGGATCGAGAAGCGCTCCCCGAACTTCCTCGGCGCCTGATGTTCGCCCAGGCGGCCCGGTTGCTGGGCGGCACCGCGGCAGTCGTCGCCGGTGGCTGGGTGCTGCGGGCGGTGCAGGGCGCACCGTCGGCGCTCGGTGCCGCCGACATCGGCCCGGCGGCCAAGAAGTCGCCGAACTATGACGGCGGTGTCTTCGTCAACCGGGAACCGGCCTCGCCCTTGCAGCTGAGCAGGGCCGATCAGTTCGCACTGGTGCGCGACATCCTGGCCGGCGGGCAGCAGCAGCGCCCGCCGCGGGAGATCCCGCTGGTCCGCCCCGCCGTCGACATCCCGCCCGCGGATCTGGGGGTCACCTGGTACGGGCATTCGTCGGCACTCATCGAGGTCGACGGCTACCGGGTGCTGGCCGACCCGGTGTGGAGCGAGCGATGCTCACCGTCCCGGGTGATCGGGCCGCAGCGCCTGCACCCGGTGCCCGCCGAACTCGACGAGTTGCCCGCCATCGACGCGGTAATCATCAGCCACGACCACTACGACCACCTCGATATCGACACCATCAAGGCGTTGGCCCGCACCCAGCGCGCCAAGTTCTACGTGCCGCTCGGGATCGGTGCGCACCTGCGCACCTGGGGCCTGCCGCCCGAGCGGATCGTGGAACTGGACTGGGATGAGGGCGCCGAGCTCGGGTCGATACGCCTGGTGTGCACCCCGGCGCGGCATTTCTCCGGCCGCTTTCTGACCCGCAATATGACGCTGTGGTCGTCCTGGGCGGTGATCGGTCCGCGGCACCGCGTCTTCTTCGGCGGCGACACCGGGTACACGCCCGGTTTCACCGGGATCGGGGACGCCTACGGGCCGTTCGACCTGACCCTCATGCCGATCGGGGCGTACCACCCGGGCTGGCCGGACATCCACATGAACCCGGAGGAAGCGGTGCGCGCCCACCGCGACGTCACCGACACCGGGCTGCTGGTGCCGATCCACTGGGCGACATTCCGGCTGGCGCCGCACCCGTGGTCGGAGCCGGTGGAGCGGATGTTGCGCGCGGCCGCCGCCGAGGGGGTGTCGGTGGCGACGCCGAAACCCGGACAGCTGGTCAGTGCATCCTCGATCAACCCATGGTGGCGGGACTGACCCGATAGCGTTGACGCCGTGAGACTGATCTTGAGCGTCGGCGTGGCCGCCGTGCTGCTGGCCGGATGCGGGACGCCCACCACGGATCCGCCGGGCACGACGCCGGCAGCGTCCATCGAGTCGCCCGCCCCGGTGCCGCCGCTGGTCCCGGCGATGCCGTTGCCGCGCAACGCGGTCGAGAACGCGGTGTCCCAGCTGGACGAGTTGGCCGCCGACCTGATGGAGAAGTCGGGTGTGCCCGGAATGGCCGTCGCCGTGGTGCACAAGGGAAAAGCGATCTACGCCAAGGGGTTCGGTGTACGCGACGTGCGGTCCGCCGAGCCGGTGGACCCGGACACCGTCTTCCAGCTGGCGTCGCTGTCCAAACCGGTGAGTGCCACCGTGGTGGCCCGGCAGGTCAGCGAGCAGGCGATCGGGTGGGACACCCCGGTGGTGGACAAGCTGCCCTGGTTCGCGCTGTCGGACCCCACCGTCACCCGGATGGTCACCATCGGGGACCTGTTCTCGCACCGCTCCGGGCTGCCCGATCACGCCGGGGATCAGCTGGAGGACATCGGGTACGACCGCCGCGCCGTGCTGGAGCGCCTGCGCCTGCTTCCGCTCGATCCGTTCCGGATCTCCTATGCCTACACCAACTTCGGTCTCACCGCGGCCGCGGAGGCGGTCGCCGCCGCGGCCGGCAAACCGTGGGACCAGCTTGGCGCGGAGACACTGTTCGCCCCGCTCGGAATGGGCTCCACCAGTTACCGTTTCGCCGACTACGAATCCATGGCCAACCGGGCGGTGGGGCACACCCGGATCGCTGACGGCGAATACCGGCCGCAGTATGTGCGCGACGCCGATCAGCAGGCGCCCGCCGGTGGGGTGAGTTCCTCGGTCAACGACATGACGCGCTGGATGGCGATGGTGCTGGGCGAGGGCAGCCACCGCGGCCGGCGGGTGATCGACGCGGCGGCGCTGTTGCCCGCCACCACCCCGCAGGTGGTGTCCAGCCGGGCCACCGAGCCCGCGATGAGGTCGGGCTTCTACGGTTACGGGTTCAACGTGGGCACCACCTCGGGCGCGCGCATGGAGCTGAGCCACTCGGGCGCCTTCGAACTCGGCGCGGGGACGAACGTCCTGATGGTGCCCTCGGCCGAGGTGGGCATCGTGGCCCTGACGAACGGGACGATGTCGGGGGTGCCGGAAGCCCTGACCGCGCAGTTCGCGGATCTGGTGCAGTTCGGCGAGATCCGGGAACCCTGGTATGACCTGTACCGGTCCAAGCTCCTGCCGATGAGCGATCCGGTGGGTTCGCTGGTCGGACAGAAGCCGCCGGCCACACCGCTACCGGCGGCGGCCTTGTCGACCTATACCGGCACCTATGCCAACGACTACTGGGGGCCGGCGCGGATCGCCGAGCGCGACGGCCGGCTGCACCTCGCCCTCGGTCCGAAGCTGGATGTGCCGCTGACCCACTGGGACGGCGACATTTTCACCTTCGAGTTCGTCACCGAGAACGCGCCGCCGGGAACGATCTCGAAGGCCACCTTCGACGGGGACACGCTCACGCTCGAGTACTTCGATGAGGCGGTATTCACCAAGTGACGACCATGATGTCAGGCCTGTCCGATGCCGAGGTCGCCCAGCGGGTGGCCGACGGCCAGACCAACGACGTGCCGACCCGGGCGGCACGCAGCGTCTCGGAGATCGTGCGCGCCAACGTCTTCACCCGCATCAACGCGATCCTCGGCGTGCTGTTCGCCATCGTGGTGGCCACCGGGTCGCTGATCAACGGGCTGTTCGGGCTGCTGATCGTCGCCAACAGCGCCATCGGCATCATCCAGGAACTGCGCGCCAAGCAGACCCTGGACAAGCTTGCCATCGTCGGGCAGGCCAAACCGGTGGTGCGCAGGCAGTCCGGAACCCGCGCGCTCGCGCCCAGCGAAGTCGTCCTCGGCGACATCATCGAGGTGGGTCCGGGAGACCAGATCACCGTCGACGGGGAAGTGCTGGAGGAGAACAACCTTGAGGTCGACGAGTCGCTGCTGACCGGTGAGGCCGACCCGATGGCCAAGGACCCCGGCGACAAGGTGATGTCGGGCAGCTTCGTTGTCGCCGGCTCCGGCGCCTACCGGGCCACCAAGGTCGGGCGGGAGGCCTACGCCGCCCAGCTCGCCGAGGAGGCCAGCAAGTTCACCTTGGTGAAATCGGAACTGCGCAGCGGCATCAACAAGATCCTGCAGTTCATCACCTATCTGCTCTGGCCCGCCGGTGCGCTGATCATCTACACCCAGCTGTTCACCACCGACGCGGGCTGGCGGGAATCGGTGCTCCGGATGGTCGGCGCACTGGTGCCGATGGTGCCCGAGGGCCTGGTGCTGATGACCTCCATCGCGTTCGCCGTCGGCGTGGTGCGACTCGGGCAGCGCCAATGCCTGGTGCAGGAACTGCCCGCCATCGAGGGCCTGGCCCGCGTCGATGTGGTGTGCGCCGACAAGACCGGCACGCTGACCGAGAACGGTATGCGGCTGTCCGACGTGAAGGCTGTCGGTGGCGGTGATGCGGCCCAGGTGCTGGCCCAACTGGCCGCCGATGACGCGCGCCCGAACGCCAGCATGGCGGCCATCGCCGAGGCCTACGGCACCGCGCCCGGTTGGACGGCCACCGCGGCGGCGCCGTTCAAGTCGGCCACCAAGTGGAGCGGCACGTCCTACGGCGAGCACGGCAACTGGGTGATCGGCGCTCCCGATGTGCTGCTCGACCCGGCCTCGCCCGAGGCGCAGGAGGCCGAGCGGATCGGTGCGCAGGGTCTGCGGGTACTGCTGCTGGGGTCGTGTGAGCACTCGGTGGACGCCCCGGACGCCCCGGGGGCCGTCACCCCGGCCGCGCTCGTCATCCTGGAACAGCGGGTGCGCCCGGATGCCCGCGACACCCTGGATTACTTTGCCTCCCAGCAGGTCACGGTCAAGGTGATCTCCGGGGACAACGCCAAATCGGTGGGTGCGGTGGCCGGGACGCTCGGCCTGCACGGGGAGACGCTCGACGCCCGTCAGCTGCCCGAGAACTCCGATGAGCTGGCCGCCGCCGTCGAGCAGTACACCACCTTCGGCCGGGTGCGCCCGGACCAGAAGCGGGCCATGGTGCACGCCCTGCAGTCCCGGGGGCACACGGTGGCGATGACCGGTGACGGCGTCAACGACGTGCTGGCCCTCAAGGACGCCGATATCGGCGTGGCGATGGGATCGGGCAGTTCGGCATCCCGCGCGGTGGCCCAGATCGTGTTGCTGGACAACAAGTTCGCGACACTGCCCCATGTGGTGGGGGAGGGCCGCCGGGTGATCGGCAATATCGAGCGGGTCTCCAACCTGTTCCTCACCAAGACGGTCTACTCGGTGCTGCTGGCTGCACTCGTCGGCATCGGCGGCCTGTCGGCCAAGCTGTTCGGGTCGGATCCGCTGCCGTATCCGTTCCAGCCGATCCACGTCACCATCGCGGCCTGGTTCACCATCGGCATCCCGGCGTTCATCCTGTCGCTGGCGCCGAATTCCGAACGGGCGCGTCCCGGCTTCGTGCGCCGGGTGATGACCTCGGCGCTGCCCGCGGGCGTCGTGGTCGGGCTGAGCACCTTCATCTCCTACCTGCTGGCCTATCAGGGCCGGGGCGCCTCCGAGGTCGAGCAGACGCAGGCCTCCACCACGGCGCTGATCACCCTGCTGGTCGGTTCGGTGTGGGTGCTGGCCGTGGTGGCCCGCCCCTACGAGTGGTGGCGCATCGCGCTGGTCGCGGTGTCCGCACTGGCCTATGTGGTGATCTTCTCGATACCGCTGGCTCAGCGGACGTTCCTGCTGGACCCGACCAATGTCGCGCTGACCTCGATGGGGCTCGCCATCGGCGCCGTCGCCGCGGTGATCATCGAGGTGGCCTGGTGGGTGGAGGGCCGATTGTCGGGTGAACCCCGCACGCTGTGGCGCTAGGGTTGGCGTCATGAGTTTCCTGGACAAGGTGAAGGGCCTGGTGGCCAAGAACGCCGACAAGGTCGATACCGCGATCGACAAGGCGGGTGACCTGGTCGACAAGAAGACGCAGGGCAAGTACGCCCAGCATGTGGACAAGGTGCAGGAGGCCGCCAAGAAGGCCGCCCGCGACCAGGCCGGCACCCCGCCGGTACCGCCCACCCAGCAGTCCGGCCAGGTGCCGCCGGCCAACGAACCGCCGACGGCCCCTCCGGCCTCCTGACGGTGGCGAAGCTTTCCGTCTCCGTCGACGTTCCCCTGCCGCCGGAGCAGGCCTGGCAGGCCGCCTCGGATCTGGCCCGGTTCAAGGAATGGCTGAGCATCCACAAGATGTGGCGCTCCGAGCTGCCCGAGACGCTGGGCAAGGGCACCGAGATCGAGTCCATCGTCGAGGTCAAGGGCATGCTCAACCGGGTGAAGTGGACCATCGTCAACTACAAGCCGCCGGAGTCGATGACGCTCAACGGCAACGGAGTCGGCGGGGTCAAGATCAAGCTGATCGCACGGGTCAAGCCGGTCGCCGAAAGTGCCTCGGTGCAGCTGGACATCCACCTCGGCGGGCCCGCGCTGTTCGGCCCGATCGGCATGGTGGTCGCGGGCGCGCTCAAGAGTGACATCCGGCAGTCGCTGGACCAGTTCAAGCGGGTTTACTCGTAGTCGCTTCTGCAGGATTGTGCGGAATGGTTGTTATCGAGTACGCGATTGCCACCATTCCGCGGATTTTGGGCACGGCCCGCGATGAGTTTTCGCGGGCACCCGAGTCGGTACCGGCATGACAACCTCACACCCTCTGGGCGCCCCCTGCTGGATCGACCTGTCCACCTCCGAAATCGGGCGCGCACAACAGTTCTACGGTGCGGTCTTCGGCTGGACCTTCGAGTCCGCCGGGCCTGAGTACGGCGGCTACGTCAGCGCCTTCGTCGACGGCGTCCAGGTGGCCGGGCTGATGCCGAATGACCCGCAGTGGAACATGCCGGACCGCTGGAACACCTACCTGCACACCGCGGACGCCGATGCCACCATCGAGGCGATCACCGCCGCCGGCGGCTTCAGCTGTGGGGGAGCAATGGACATCCCGGCCAAGGGTCGGATGGCGATGGTCTGCGACCCGACCGGCGGCATGATCGGATTATGGCAGCCCACAGAGCATCTCGGCTTCGAGGCCACCGGGGTGGCGGGCGCACCGGTCTGGCACCAGCTGACCACCCGGGACTTCGCCGAAACCCTGGACTTCTACCGCGCGGTGTTCGGCTGGCAGGCCCAGGTCGAGGCGGACTCCGACGAGTTCCGTTACAGCACCGTGGTGTTCGACGGCGAACAGCGCATCGGCGTGATGGACGGCGGCGCGTTCATGGCCGCCGACGAACCGTCCAACTGGTTCTTCTTCCTGGGCGCCGAGGACGTCGACAAAGCCCAGCAACTCATCGTCGACAACGGCGGCAGCATCACCCGGCCCGCCGAGGACACCCCGTACGGGCGGCTGGCCTCGGTGGCCGACCCGACCGGCGCCGGTTTCAGCCTTTCCTCGTTGCAGCCCTAACCAGTCCCACTGCAAGCAAACTCAATGGATCCGATCCGTTCACCCGTGGACAGTCGGTCGAGCAGGAGTCCTCGAATGGTGGCGTGCGTCTGCTGGTCGTCGTCGTGATGCTCGACTCTGTTTGTCTCTGGTCCCGTCAGTGGCCGAAAAATGGCTTTGACGCCGCGATCGTGTACACCGTTCGGATGAAGGCGCCGCTAGAAGCACGGAAGATACGGACGTGCGCGCAAATCAGTTGGTAGATTTCAGCGGGCGTATCTACAGCGCTGAGCATCCAAAATACAGGAGCGAGTGTGCCGGGTAAGCATCGTTCGGGTCGGCACGCCAAAGCTACAGCTTCCAAGGGTCGCGGCGGCCACCGATCACAAAGCCAACGAGAGCCGTATCGATGGCTAGGGACCGGAGCCATCACGCTCGGCGTCGCGCTGGCGAGCAGCACAGGCGTTGCCCATGCTGACGACTCCGCATCGGGAACTTCATCCGGTAACGAAAAAAGTGGCGCCTCTATTGAGTCCCGTACTGCAGCCCCTTCACATGGTGCAGCTGACAAACCGAGTTCGACGTCGACGGTGTCGAGCTCGAACTCACATCCTTCGAATTCTGTAGAGCGCCGCGGAGCACAGGCGAGGCCTACGTCGTCGGCTGGCACCGCTGTGTCCAACCCGGATGACGATGTGGATGACGGCGACGGAGTGAAACGTGCGCTGACTGCGCCATCGGCTACCGCCCGAGAAGGTCAAAGCTCCGAGTTCGAGCCTGTCGTTTCACATACGGAAGGTGATCCGGGCGACGGTGTTGATATCGACGTCCCTGTGGGCCCTGTTGAGGTCGACACCGAGGACGTCATACCCGATGTGGCCGAGACTCCGGCGCAGCCGGTTCCGGTCGTCGCGCCGACGGGGCCTGCTGCCGAGAAGGAAGTGCCATCGGCACCGGATAGATCCGATTCGTTCCCGATGAAAAACACTACGGGTGGGCTGGTGCCTACGAATGAGGCCCGCGGTGGTGTGGTGCCGAACGACACTCCAGATCGAGTCGCTGACCACGAGTCCACGGTACAGCTGGTCTCATCAGCGGCCGGCGAACCGAATGTGCAGCGGACCAACATCGCTGCTGCTCTCCATGCGCCCACTCAGGCCGGCCCAACCGTCGCAGCGCCAAGCTTCATCGATACGCTGCGGGCGCTGCCGGGCACGCTGATCAGTGGGGTTCTGCATGCCGTCGCTTCCGCACTCGCGCCGCTGATTGGTCCCGGGGCGCCGCTTGATAATCCGTCCCTGTGGGGAGCGTTGGAGCTGTTGCGTCGTCAGTTCGATCAGGCCTATGCCAACCACACACCCATTGCGGCCCCGGTACAGACCGGTCAGGATCTCGGCAACGGTCAAGTCCACGGCACCTTCGGCGCTTCCGATCCCGACGGTGACGCCCTGACCTACACCGTCCCTGCGAGCGGCGCCGGCGCACCCGCGCACGGAACCGTCACCGTGGACCAGTCGACCGGGACCTGGACCTACACCCCGAACGATAACGGCACCCCCTTTGACTATGGCGATGACTACACCGGCACGGATTCATTCGCCGTGATCGTCAGCGACGCCACCGCTGGTCCCCATATCCACGCCGTCGGTGCGACCCACGCAGTGGTGGCTTGGGCGTCAGTGCAGGTAATTGGCGTCGCAGTGAACCCCGAAAACCAACTCCCCGTGCCGCCGGCCGTCCCGCCAACCCGGACCGTCGATCACAGCGATGGGACGGTTGTCAGCACCATCGGCTGGACGGACCCCGACGGTGACGTCCTGCGCTACTACAGCTCTTCCAATCCCAGCGCGACGACGTGGACATCCACGACCGAGCGGGGCGGGACGGTCACCGTAACCTCAACCGGCGCTTACGCTTACACCCCGGAAGTGGCCGATAGGCTCAACGCATACACGCATCCTGACCAGGGAACCGATACGTTCAGTGTCGTGGTTACCGACGGGCGCGGCGGTACCCAAACCATTGATGTGCACGTCGATATCGATCCCACCGACGTCTCCATCACCAGAACCGTCAGCGCAGCTCTTCCGGCAGACGTGTTGAACTACTACCGATCCGTGGGTAGCGACGGCACCGTTGCGTTCACGAACTCCACACTCGTGAGCGGCACCGCCGACCAATACGAGACCACGGTGATCGTGTTACGTCCCGGCGCCATCACCCCCATCACCACGACCATTGCCGGCAACGCAAATGACGCCGCCCAGATCGGCGCCGATGGCACTGTGGCACAGACAACGTTTATCTATACAGGCAACGCCGTGAACCCGTATGCGATGACGGTGACGGTACTGCGCCCCGGCGTCACCACCCCGCTCACCATGACTGCAACCGGGCGATCGGTACGCCCAGCATTCGTAAGCGCCGACGGCGCTGTCACTTTCGTTACCCATACCCGTTCGTCTAGCTCGGTCGAATCATACGAAGTGACTGTCACCAGGCTGTCCTCTGGCGCCACCACCCCCATCATCGGCAGTATCACAAGCACCCTTTCCCCGGAGTACAACGTGCGCATCGGGACGGACGGCACCGTCGCGGTCCGTACCGCCGTCACTGGATCGGGTACCGCCGCCGACCCCTTCCAGAACGCAGTCGCAGTGTTTCGACCCGACGCCGCCGCGGCCGAAACAACGACCGTCACCGGATACTTGTCCACTGAGGTTTACGACGACGACGATGAGTCGTGGTGGGTATGGGCAGACGGCACGGTTGCGCTCATTACCGCCACGCCCTCTGAGATTGCCGGTGGCACTATTCTGACCACGGTTACTCTGCTGCGTCCCGGCGCTGCCCTTCCCGACGTCACCACGGTCGCTGGCCCGGCAGGTAGTCGGGTGCTGGCTGGCGATGGCTCCCTCGTGCTCACGACCTCGGCCGGTTCCGGTAGCTCCGGTGACCCGTATCAAACGACGGTGACGATTTGGCGGCCCGGGCTCGCCGTCCCGACAGCGACGACAGTTACCGGACAACCATTCTGGGGTACGCAGGTGGGCGCAGATGGCACCGTCGCGTTGACCACCAGTCTCCCTACGGACAGCGACGGCGACCCGAACCATCTCACGGTGACCGTGCTACGCCCCGGCGCCGAAACACCGGTCAGCACCACCACCGTGGGATGGTCCTCGATCTTCTTAGGTTTTCCTCTTGGAAACTACTACTTCGGCCCGGCACGGGTGGATGGCGGCGGTGTCGTTACGCTGATCACCGTCATCGATTCAGGCGAAGAGAACAACATTCAGGTCACCGTGTTGCGCCCTGGTGCTGACACTTTTGACACCCTCACTCTTCCCTACGGATTGCCTTGGGGTCTAGCGCAGGTCGGTACAGACGGCACCGTCGCAGCTCTAACTTCCTCGGCGTCGGGGAGCGGCGCTGACTCGTGGCAGAGCTTTGTTGCAGTGTTGCGCCCCGGGTCAGCCGCCCCCGTCACCACGTCGGTTGTTGGAATGCCTCTGGGGGCACCGCAAATGAACGCGGACGGCACCGTCGTTCTGACAACTCTTGTCCAGGACAATTTGCAGGTCTACTTGATGCAGAGCGTGATAACTGTCGCGGCGCCGCCGTCCAACACGATGTAACTCCATAGAGTGTGGTGCAGTGGTGTTTGAGATCGAGGCTAACCGGCGCTCAGCGCGAAGTCGGCGAAATCGAAGCCCGGCACCACCACACAACTGACCAGGGTGGGCTCCTGATCGCGCGGCATCGCGCGCTGCCAGTGCCCGGGCGGCACCACCGACTGCGGCTGCTCGCCGGCGGCGATATCCGGTCCGAGCAGCACGGTGTGCGCCGAGTCCTGCTCGCGGCCGACCTCCAGCAGCAGCGGGCTGCCCCGGTGGTGCAGCCACAGCTCGGCGCTGCGCACGGTGTGCCAGGCCGACTGCTGGCCGGGCATCAGCAGGAACAGGATCGCCGTTCCGGCGCTCCGCGGCCCGGTGTAGTCCGACGGCAGCACCGACTGGGGGAACGTCAGCTCACTGCGCCAGGTTTCGCGGTACCAGCCTCCTTCGGGGTGCGGGGACAGGTCGAGCCGGCGGGCCCAATCGGGTAGTTCCGTCATGGGGACCCAGGGTACGCAGGGCGACCCGATAACCTGAGGCGCATGGCTCGATTGCGTCCCGGCTGGCTGGTTGCGTTGTGCGCGCTGGTCCTGGCGGTGAGTGCCTGGCTGCCGTGGCTCACCACGACCGCGGACGGCGGTGGCCGGGCCAACGCGATCGGCGGCAAGGTCGGGGCCATCGGGGTGCCGCCGCCGGGCTTCGGGGTCGGGCAGTTGATCGTGCTGCTGGCGGCGGTGCTGATCGTGGCCGCCGCAATGGCCGCCCGGCAGTTGTCGGCGCGACTGGCATCATCTGCGGCACTGGCGCTTTCGATGATCGTGGCGGCGCTGATCGGCTGGTACTTCCGGCTCTATGTGCAGGCGCCGGTGGCACCCGGATACGGCATGTACCTGGCCGCGGCGATGACGGTGCTCGCGATCGTGCTGTCCGTGTTGGCGATGGTGGTCGCCTGGGCGCACACCGGGGCGCATCGATGAGCTTCGTGGAACCGGTGGTACTGGCCGGGCGGCGCTGGGTGACGCTGGAACCGCTGCAGGCCGGGCACGCCGCGGAGATCGCGGCGGCCGCCTCGGACACCGGCGACCTGTGGTTCACCAATGTGCCGACACCGGATACCGCGGCCGCCTGGGTGCAGACCAGACTGGCCGATCCGCACGGGTTCACCTTCGTGGTGCGCAGCCTCGACGGCACCGTGATCGGGTCGACGAGCTACCTGAACATCGACGGACCCAACCGTCGCCTGGAGATCGGTGCCACCTGGTATGCCACCACCGCGCGGCGGACCGGGGTGAACACCGAGGCCAAGCTGCTGCTGCTGACACACGCCTTCGAGGTGCTCGACTGCGTGGCCGTCGAGTTCCGCACCCATTTCTTCAACGCGACCAGCCGGGCCGCGATCGAGCGCCTGGGCGCCAAACTCGACGGCGTGCTGCGCAGCCACCAGCTGCTGGCCGACGGGTCGCGCCGGGACACCGTGGTCTATTCGATCCTGGACATCGAGTGGCCCGCGGTGCGCAACAATCTGGCATTCCGGCTAGTGCGGTGAGGGCCAGGACAGTCGGGATCGTTGGCCGCCACGTCGTCTGCGATGGTGCCGTCGATCAGCCCGTCCTCAACAGCACGTTGGAACAGTTCAGCCCTGGTCTTCGCAGGACGACCTGCCGCCTCGTACTTTCTCATGATCCGTATGAGGTGCGTTCGCAGCGTGACTGCGGAGATCTGCAGTTTCTTCGCGGTCGAGTCACTAGTCCCAGCGAGCCACGCGATCAGTATGTCGCGCTCACGGTCGGCGAGTTTGGGTAAGCTGTTCGGGTCCATGTCCCGTTCGCTTCTTTGGTCGGCACCGAAGGTGTGCGAGTTCAGACGTTGAAGTGCTGACCGTTGCGGTCGACCCACAGTCCTTGGTTGATGTTGTAGACCGGTGTGGTCATCCCGCCGCGATACCAGGGGCGTTTGCACCAGATGACACCGGTCAGATTGTTGGATGCGCGCAACTTCGCGCGGATCTTGATGGTGCGGCCGTTCGACTTTGGAACGGACCCGTACTGAGAGCCCATCTGGACGGCAACAACAGAACCGCCACCGGTGGCATTGCAGCGCCAGTCAGCGAAACTGACGGTAATGGTGGCATTCGAGGCCATCGCTGGAGGGGCTGCGCCGAGGCCCAGCATGGACGCGACGAGGAACGCCAATAGGTTCTTCCAAATCCGCGTCGTCACGGATCGAACCCTCGAACGTCCGAACGTAGTCGCGGTAGCGGCGGGCAGCTTTTGGATGTGTGGCAAGGTTTGTCGCTCCTGGTTCTCTGATGTGTGAGGCATGAGTTTCATCGCCTGTTGGACGTCGCGTATTACGCACTCCACCAGAGTTTTTCGACATTAGGACGTTCGGCGTACATCGCTGGGCGGGGAGGCGATCCCCATTTTCTGCACGCAATGCCGCGTATCCGAGTGGCCCCATGCTGGTTTGCGCAGGCGCCATGCGAGGCGCCTCACCGACCCGGAAGTGGGAATCAGAACCAGTGAACGCCAACAAGCTTGACAAGTTCGCGGCATCTATTCGGCACGGTATTCTCGCAACTGCGGTGGCCGGTCTCGCCGCGCTGGCAATGCCGGCCGTGGCGTACGCCGATGCGAGCGCCACAGTGAAGGCGCAGACCCAGCGGATGTCCGCGCCCACCCTGCAATCCACGCAGTCCGGTTGGTATGGCGTGGGAACCCGGCTGACGCTGGTGTGCTCGGCGCGTGGGCAGGCGGTGAAGGGATACTTCAGCCCGCACCTTCCCGGCGGTTGGGACAATCTCTGGTACAAGACGTCGGATGGGCATTTTGTCGCCGATGTCGACATCGAGACCGGAACCCTGAACGCCGTGGTGCGCGATTGTGGTGCGGCGCCCCAACCGGCACCCGCTGTGCAGTCGGCGCCGGCCAACGGACGTCCGAAAGGCGGGACAATGCAGTCCAATCCGCTGCACGCCTTCGCAGGGTACTGCACCTGGGGCGCACAGGAGAAGGTACGAGCCAACGCCGGCTACTACATCTCGGCGCTGAAAGGTAACGCCGAGCAGTGGGACGATCAGGCGCGGGCGGCAGGCTGGAAGGTGGTCGCCGATGCGCAGCCGCGCTCGATCGTGGTGTTCGAACGGTCGCTGGTCGGCGGCGTGGGCCATGTCGCCTGGGTGGACGCCGTCAACGGCAGGAACGTCACCATCACCGAGATAAACTATGGCCGCGGTGCCACCGCTGCCAACGGCTACCGGACGGTGGGGTTCAACCGCTTCACGACGCGCACGGTGACCGACGTGCCGGGGATGAGTTACATCCTGGTGCCATGACGGTTGCCGGATACGGCTGGCTGCCCGCGTAGCTGCGGCCTGCACTCAGAACGATCTGGCCGCCAGAAGCCAGATAGAGCGGTCATCACAGTTCAGCGATGGACAGCTGCGCTCTGTTGAAGATTGGGTGAACTCACTCACGCGTGTCGATGTTCAGGTGATCGCCGAGAAGCGCCTTCCAGAACGCGATCACCCGATCTCGGTCGGCGGCACTTAACGGAGGCTCTGGCTCGCCCAGGTTGAACCAGGTCACCGGTAGCGACCAGGTACCGAAATCAGGAGCTTCCGCCTTGACGGATGAAGCGGCACTCGTCGGATCTGTGGGGGGCGCGGTGAGATTCGCCAAGGGCGTGCTGTTCATCCCGCTGGAGATGACCAATATCTGCTCGGGCTTCTGTTGTTGGGCCGCAAGCAGTGCCCCTATCAGATCTGTGCCTTCGCCCTTCGGTTCGGTCACCTCAGAATCAATGAAGGTGGTGAGGCAATCCGCCAACAATTTGGCCCGCAGATTATCGGCATTGGTGCTGGTATCGCCGGGCCGCAGGTCCAGATTATGTGGGGGGCTGATGGTGGGAAAGACCGATTCCCCGCTCACTCCCAGTGTCTGCAAGAGTGCACCTGTCTTGGCCTCGACGCCTTTATCCTGTGCGGCCGTGAGAATATCGGTGAGTGACGACGGCACCGCGACGTCGGTGCGAGCGGATTCTGTTCGATCGACGACGACCACCACCCTTACCGCGTCAGGATTGGCCGCTTGTTCACTTGCAGCGGCGCAGATATCGGCCTCGGCCGCAGGCTCGGATTCGTCGCTGCCGGAACTGCACGCGACCATGCCGATCGTTGCCAGTGTTGATGCGAACAAAACGGCGAGTCGACGCATTCGGCCGAGTCCTTTCCCGGAAGGATAAGTAACTAGCGGCGACAGCCTAGTGGGAAGAACTGATGCGAGCACGCTTTGTACGTCGTTCGGCTGACGAGGTCGGATTTTGACTTGCGCGGACGCGCAAGCGTGCCGATGATACGTTGCGGAGCGGTGTGCTTGTCGTTGCTGGATGTGCCGTGTCAAGCGGAGGATGGTGGGGGTTGTGCTGAGTCGATGGCTGCCGCGATGGCTCGAGAGTCGGCGTCCGATATTGGGCGACGACGCCACGACAACGGAGATGATGTCCAAGCTGTCGGGTATCCCCAGCAGTTCCGAGAATGGCGCCCACGATCTGGAACGCGCGGCACTTGCGTTGCAACTCGGAGCAGCCCAACGCATTGACTCGCAGAGTCGCCGTAAGCTCACCCGAGCAGTACATCGGGTCGAAGACGCGGAACGCCGCTATCGCATAGCCAATGCTCGCGTCGACCGTTTCAAGTCCGGGTCCATGGTTCGGTCTCTACTGGCGAACGAGCAAGCCGAGATCAGCCGTGCACAGCGACGAGCAGAAGACGAAATCGACCGTTCGACTCCCAAAGTCAGGCCGATAACGGTCATCTTCGGCGAACTGGTTCTGCTGGTGGCAGAGTTCGCCTTCTACTTCGACATCTTCGGTAGGTCATTGCAGGATGACTCGCCGTTCATAGTGCAGGCGTTCACGGCGATACTGGCGCTATTGGTCCCGGTGGTCGGCATCATGAGCGCCAGGTTCTTTGCCGGGGCGGTGCACTATTTGCGAGCTGGGGAGTCTCGACGTAGCGCGATGGTTTTCGTGACGTCGTCGACCCTGCTACTGGCAGCGGCCTGCTTTACGACGATCAGACTGGTGGAGTGGCGCTATCAGGCAGAGGAAGAGGCAAACTTCGGTGCGGTGGAACATCCGCCCGGCACCATCATGGCGATTGTGTTTGCGGTGTTCATTCTCGTGGACGCACTGACGCGGGCGTTCATGTTCGACCCAGCTGAAAGCACCAGCATCGGCCGCAGGTGGAAGGCTCGATACACGCGTGCTGTCGATTGGTTGCTCTTGCTTCGAGAATCCGCAGCCTTGACCCGCTGGCAGAAGAAATGGTTCACGGCAAAAGCGCTGGTAGAGAAACTCAAGAATGATGCCGATCAGGAACTGCTCAGTGCGACCGTTGGCATCCTGTTGAACCGGGGTGCGTCCGGGCGTCCGGCGAGCAAACTGAGATCGGCCGACTACGCGTTCGAACTAGACGGTGAAGTTGTGTCCGGTGATGGTCAACGCCTTATCAAGGTGGCGCGGAACTCTGGAGCACCCGACGAACAACTGGACGAGTCAAATTCGCACGTGTTTCTTCCACACCGGTTGATTCGGCTGGCAATTGCCCGACTCGAAGCGGTACGCCCCCCCGACGACCCAGAGCAGGAGCGTCGCGATGCCAGAAAAGATCTGGCACAAGACATCAAGGCCCCGCACGACATGTCGAGGGTAGAGAACTCGGTACCACCGGCAGGCAGTTCCCAGCGGGTGCAGCCGCCACATGGGTTTGTCAGTGCAATCGACAGTGCAGTTTCGGCGTCAGCTCCCAATGGTTAGGCCGGCATTCTCATTGCTTACCACAGAGATTCCCGAGGACTGACGCGTGGTGCACAGCCTTCGGCCCGCGGGAGCGATCCAACCGCTCGGAGGCCGTCGCAGAGTCTCCTGGAGCCGACTCGCAGCGTTGGCTCTGGTTGTGCTGCTCCTTGCTGCGTTGATCTGGTGGATGCTGGATCGTCGCGACCCGAAATCTCTGAACGACACCTATCTTTCTGGTGATCGAAATGTGGGTTGCGTCCGGGTTTTCATCGCGAGCGATGAGTCAGGATCAATGTACGAGTTCATCGGACCGCGGTCACAGGCTCTCGCTCAGCTTGTGGAGTGGGCTCCCACGAACTTGCGTGGTGACGACGAGCTGTCGGTGCTCGCGTTCAGCGGTCAGACCGAGGTAGCAATGCCTCCTACTGCGATCGCAAACAGTCCCGCACCGTTGGCGACGCCGGGCCCGACCGATGGGACCTCGTTGAATGCACTGTTGACCGCGATTCGTGAGCTTCCCCGCTCTCAGTGTGTCCAGTCGTTGGTGCTGTTGTCTGACGGCAAGTTTCACGACCTGCCGTCGAGCGAGGGTATGGCTCGACAGGAACTGAGAGACGCGGGTATCGACAAGCTGTTTCTCCTCGTGCCGGGTAAGGACATCGTCGTGGCAGGCGAATGGCCGACCCTGTACCCATACGCGACTCCTGTTGTGTTCGACGGCACCGACCCGGACAAGACCGGTCTCGCATTCGGAAGTGCCTTTGCGGATATCACCGGCCAGGATCTCGACAAGCGTTGATGCCGCTGCTGGATTCGCACCGATCATGCGGTGTCTCAGCGATTCTCTCGTAGACCGGCAGACCCTCTCGCGGAGTCAGCCCGTTGGGGCGATTGCCTCGACAGAATCGGTTCGTTTTCTGTTGAGGTGAAATGGATGCATCTCGAAAACAACCGACAAGGAGTCGTTGGATGACCATTTCATCGAGCAGCCGATCCGCGCGGAGTGGGCGTCGAAGCCGACCGGCCCACGTGTGGCCGGTCTGCGCTCACAGCGGGAAGCAACGCCTGGGCGAACGAAAAGACGTGCGGCTCGCCATCGAGGCCGCGCAATCGATGCTAGCGCAAGCCCTCTCGAAGAGCGTTGTGCCAGTTGGACTGTGGTGCGCGGATATCGGTGCGTCCATTGCCATGGCTGGCACCTGACCTCACAGCCGAAACGGCGATCCAGCTGCGGCGACGCGCAGCGGGGCTAGAAACCGGTGAGTTCCTGCCCCCGAGCGAGCGCGTTGCGGGCAGGGCAGGCCGTATTGCATGGCGGCAATGAGCGGCCATGCCGGTGCGGTCTAGTGGAGCGATCACGGACACCGCAATGAAAGGTACGACGACGAACAACTTCGTGAACCACCCGCACGAACGCACCTCCGTAGCAGGTCTGGAGCTCATGGGTTTACGCCCGAACTCGCATGCTGCGGCGACGCACCTGCGCTCCGAGCTACCGATGGTACTCTCCGGCATCATTGCCGAAATCGACGGTGCAGAAATGGAACTCAGCCTTTGCACAGGCGAGGATGGCATGGTTGCTGTCACCCTGTGCGCCGATGCTGGCTCCGCCACAGCGTCTGTGTTGGCGGAGTTCGCGGCGGTACTGGAACCGGTCGCGGAATCCGCCAGCGTAGTCGTCGAGCCGTCGCTCGATGCGGTGGTCTGGCCGGTGGTCACCGAACTGCGCGCCAACAGTCTCGGGTTCGTTGCCGAGGCGGCGGTGACTGAGCCGACTGCGGTCGCCTGGTGCGGTACCGCCGAAAGATCGACGACCCAGTTGATGGAAACGTTCGCCGCTCATCCCGGCACTGGAGTCAGTATCCGGATACGGCCGGGTACACACCATGACAGAAGGATCTGGGATGTACGGATGTCGGTTGTCACCCGGGGAGAGGAACCGTCCATACGGTTGAGATCATCAATCCGCAGACGTCATCCCGGGCTGCGGTTGGGGAGCGTCGGCGACGACGCCCCGTGGTTGCGGGTCAGCCAGGATCAGCTGGTGAACTTCCTCGACATACCTGTTGCCGGCAGCGAGCCACTCCCAGGTTCCTACACCGCTGCCGCCGCGCCGATCCCGGTTTCACCGTCACGAGGCAGCGTCGGTTCTGGATTGTGTATCGGCCACGCGCTCACCTCGTCCGGACGCCGGACGCCGATAGAGCTGTCGAAGAACGAACGACTGCGGCACATCCATGTGCTCGGCCAGACGGGTACCGGCAAGTCCTCAGCTTTGGCAGGTATCGCACGGCAGGTTGCCGAGGGCGACGGCGGCATGTTGATCGCTGATCCGCACGGACAGTTGTGTGAGCGTGTACTGGCTGAGATGCCGGACAGTGCGAGTGATCGGGTGTGGCTGATCCGATGCGGAGACACCGAGAATCCGGTACCGATCAATCCGCTGGCCGAGACGGATGTTGCGCGCCGTGATATCGCGATTTCCGAGTTGTGCGCGATGTTTCAGTACCTGTTCGACAAAGCGGAGACCGGTATCGTCGGTCCGCGGTTCTCCGAGCGTGTGGCGATGACCCTACGCACGTTGGCAGAGGCCCATGGCCCCCGCGCTTCGCTGCTCGACGTGCCCGAAACCACCGGCGATGACGAGTTTATGGAATCGGTCATCAGCGGTTCCGCAGACGCCCGGCTGCGCCGCTGGTGGAAGGTCCACAAGATGGAACGCTCGTCCAATGAGCATGGTCAGGTGTTGGCTTGGGTGAACAGCAAGTTCGATTCTATTTCCAGCACTGTCGCGATGCGCGCCATCTTGGGGTCAGGGACGAACGCCATCGATTTCGCCAAGGCAATGGACGAGGGAAAAATCATCCTGCTGGATCTGTCCAAATCCGAGTTGGGGGAGCAGGCGAGCCGCTTGCTGGGATATCTGTACCTCGGCAGGATCTGGCACGGTGCATTGGAGCGTGAACACCGGGCTAGACCGTTCACGGTGATCGTCGATGAGGCGCACACCCTGATTTCCGGGGCATTGACGAACATGCTCGCAGAAGGGCGCAAGTTCGGACTGTCTGTAGTGCTGGCCCACCAGCACATGGCGCAGCTCGACATTGATCTCGGCCCAGCGGTGAAGGGAAACGTGGCTACCACCATCGCTTTTCGGAGCGCGGTCAGCGATGCCAACGAGATTCGGCAACGGTTCGGTGACATGGTCGACACATCGACACTGGTCACGCTGCCCGACCTGACCGCCGTTACGCTTCGGTCGGCGGCTGCTGGGCCAGCGTTTCCGCACACCCTGGTGATCGACCACAATGAACGCGGCTACGCCAGGGCCGGCCGGGATCTGGATGATCACATTGCAGAAGTGATGCGCCGCACCTATTTAGACATCGTCGACCCGTACCGGGTGGCCACTGTGGCTGCCGGCCGCGGGGTGTCGAACCTCACCGCGCTCGCACGTCCGAAGGCACCTGAGCCCGGCAGCGGCGGCGGCCCGCCGCAGAAGCCAGCGCCCCGGCCGGGGTCAAGCGGTTCATTTCTCGACGAATGGTTGGAGAAACGCAAGGGCTTGGTACAGAGCGCGGTTTCTGATCCGGAACACGGGGATTGAGGTCATTCCGGATCCGCTGACATCTGGAATTCCCGACCGGGCCGTGGGCTAGTACAGTGCCCGAAAGCAGGTTTCGGCGAGGAGCGATGTGTGACAGTTTTTCTCATCTATCACAATGGCCGGAGCGCAGCGGTTCAACGCATGGCCGCCTATTTGGCGCAACGCGGGGTGGATGCCTGGTATGCGCCGCGCGATATCCCGCCGGGCTCCGAATGGGACCATGAGATCTACACCGCGATTCGAACCAGTGAAGCGCTGGTTGTGCTCTTCGATGCGGCAGCAGACCTGAGCAAACATGTGAAACGCGAGATCGACATTGCCGACAAGGCTGATATCCCCATTCGCTGGCTGAAATTGGAGGCAGTCGCCCCGGAGAAGCTTGGCTACTACCTTGGTTCCTTGCAGTGGATCGACTGGCTCGATGGAGGTGATAATGCCTTGAATGACCTGGTGCGGTCGCTACGGCGGACGCCGCCCCCCAGCGCACCGCGAGTTTCCGAAGAAGCCGTCCGCAAAGCGATCGCCAGGAAGGCGCGAGCACGCTCCGTTCCACCGACACTGACGGTGCGGCCGGTTCTTGTCTCTGCTGGTGGTCCGACCGCGCGCCCTTCTGCGACCCGACGTGCCTATGTGCTCAACGACAAGTGGGAGCGCGATCCGATCCTGTGGGTATGCGGGGCACGTCTGGAGGAGCGGAGCGGCTCAGTCACCGTGGGCGGCGGCGCGAGCGGAAAGTGGCGAGCAACTGGGGCATCATCGGACGTTCCTGCTCGACATCATCAGTCGCGCCGCCTTTTAGGAGGCTTTTCAGAGAGACTGTCTGTCCGCTATCCATTCCACGCGAAGAACCTGGGAACTCTTAGCGGCGTGATGAATTCAGTATCCAGGGTGGTGTCGGCGCGCATCGCTGTGCACATCGGTGATCTGGGTGCCGACACCGCTGAAACCGCCCGGGAGCTACTTCGTCTCATTCCCGGGGGAGACAACGCTGTGCTGCTGGCAGTGTCTCCGGACCAGGTATCGGTAGAACTCGTCTACGGCTGCAAGCTGAAAAGGACTTGGAATAGAAGATGCATCCCCTCTAGCTGTTACAGCGGCGATCACGAGTTTCAGCAACGAACCAAGATATCATTGGCGGGGTGTGTAGCGCCGTACGCGCCTTGCGGGATGGTGTATTCCCGCCCGGAAGGGGAGCCGACTATCGGGATGCTTGATTGCCGCCTACAGGAAGGACAACTCGGTCGTTTCACGTATGAATGCCCGCCCAGCATCTGCTAGGCGGGCACTGTGGTATTTGGAATTACTTCTGGCCGGTACCACGACAGGCCGAGCAGTTCACCCAGTTCCCGAAATCGCTGACACCGCCGGTGCCGTTGCAGCGGGGACAGGTAGCGCGGAGGTGACGAAGGAGTTTGATCACGGTATTGCCTTTCGTTATTGGGTAACCATCAGGGTGCCGGTCTTTGCGGACCGGCGACATCGGCCGCTTGGCCTACACGGACCGGGTGGGCCGGTTTCCCGGCCCACCCGTCGCGACTCAGTAGTCGTCGTGCAGACGGCTGAGTAGCAGTGCGATACCCGCTGCCGGCTCGTCGGACCCGCGGGCGCGGATGGTGCTGTTTTCGCAGATCCGACTGACCATCGGACGGCGTGTCCGCCGGCGGTGTGGCTGCAGTTTGGCGGCCAGCGGCATGTTGGCCCCCAGCGTGAGCCGTGAGATACCCGCGCTGTGCGCGGCCTGGGCTACCCAGTGCCCGCATTGACCACAGCCGCAACGCTTGTCACCCGCAGCCGTATGAAGACGCCCTTTGAGTTGGGCCACCGCGAACGCTATTCTCTTGTCCTGCTCCACTCTCTTCCTTCCTGTAGGTACACCTCTCCTGTGAGACGTGTCAGCAGGCGGTTGGGGCGAGATCAGAACTTTTTGTCCTCTGGGTTGGCGGGTCACGGTCGGTGATCCAAAGCGATGCGAAGTACGTTACCGCCTTTCCGTAGCGGCCATTGCTTCTGGTAAATGGCCGTGAGAAGGACGAGAAGTTATGCGGTACATCGCGTCCTGCATTCCATCTGCACAGTGTCGGCCACCTGTCCGATACCGGCTCGCACTCGATGCTTTTACATTGGGCTGCAACGGAATTCTGGAGGAGAGTCGTGGAGATTCTGATCGTTGCATTGGTTTTGGTTGCGGTTCTGTGGTTGGTTGCGGTCTGGCTCGGGGCGCAAGCAAAGCGGCAAGTGGATGTCGACGTCGACCTGCCTCCGGAACGGGTCGCCGAGATTGTCCGAGACCATTTCGGGTCGATCACCTGGCGACCCGTGAACGGGCGGGGAATCATTAACTACCAGTCGCGTGGTCCCGGAGTCGGTTCGGCGGTGTTGAAGAATCCGACGATCTCGGTAGATCTTTCAGCCCTCGTGAGTGGAGGCACCCGGGCGGAAATCTGGATGTCCTCCTGGCAGACAAAAGGTGGGGTCATCGGCTCTGCAGACCGCGTGTTCCTCAAGAAACGAAGCCTGGCGAACAAACTTGCTGCGCTTTAGTCCAGGTGGGGCGCATTCGAGTGGACAACGTTTGCCCACGTTGAGCAGCACGGATCACGGACCCCGACTAGCGTGAACCGCAACCGTGGCTCCGGCTGCCGAGCCCGGTGGGTGACGCCGGTGCACGGCGATCGGGGGAATGGAGACGTGCGTGCAGAGTGCGGCGGGACTGATCGCGGTTCTGGCCGTGCTGATGATGAGCTACTACTTCATGCTCGGTCGTCGCGTCGGTGTGGGCGAGATATTCGACGACCAGGGGAGACGCGTCAGCTCGACAATGTTCGGCGGCAGTTTCTCGGCATTCCTGGAAGGACTCGTTGCTGTACTGGCCCTGACGGAGCTGTCAGCCGCAGGGGGCAACCGTGACGGTTCGTTCGCTGCCGGTGCATTCATCGGCATTCTGGCCGGCGCCGGGATTGTGCTGCGCCGAAGCTGGCCGGGACAACTAGGGATCGCACTTTTCTACAGTGTGCTCGGCCTTGCAGCGGCCGTGCCCGCCGTCACCAGACTGTTCGCGGCTACCGGATGCGACGCAGGCTCGGCTTCGGCGGTCCGCATCGTCGCTGTATTGATTCTGGCGGTGTTCTGGATCATGTCGATGGTCGGTGGGCTTGTGGTGTCGCCACTGCGAGGCCTGCGCAATGTGCCGTCGGGCCTCGCGTTGTTCGGGGCACTCGAGGTCATATTGCTCATCTCGGGGCCCATCGGTATCGGCGTCTCGCCCGCCACGATCGTGGTGGTGGTGCTGACCGTTGCCGTCGCGGGTGGGCTATCTGGACTGGCTCCGGGCCTGTTCATGATGTTGTGCGGCCTGGCACTCGGGAGCCTGCAGTTCGTGACGGTGAGTACCGGAGTGGGCGTCGGATGCGAATCGCTCGTATCGACGGCGCCGGTTGCAGTACTAGTGGGGTACGTACTGGTGTTCTGGATGATCGCCTGGTTCATTTCGAAGTGGGCGCTCCGGCGTGCGGCCCGATTAGGAGCGGGTTCATGAGATGTCTGTCGGCCGTCCGTCCTATAGACAGCTGTCGCACGGTGCGTTCGGATGGGTGGTTCTGGCTGTGGTGGTGCTTGGTATCGAAACGAGGTGGGTGAGATGAGCGGGCCGAAAGGCGGTTGTTACCGGGTCGAGTCGGCGCAGCAGCGTGAGGCCCGGCTGTTGCGAGATGCCAAGGCGCGGTACGCGCGGGCCAGGTCCATCTGGCAAGCAGCGCAATCGCGAGTCGCTGCGACATCCTCAATGATCAACAGGAATTTTGACCTTCAAGCCCCTGCTGCGCCCGCGGCGGACGCGGGTTCAGCGGAGTTCGAGCACGCAGCGTCCGCACTGGAGGTGGCAGCTCGCGCGGCGGTCGACGCGGCATCTTCAGCGCGCGAGCAGTTTGCGTCGGCGACATTTGCCGACCAGATCGCCAGAATCGCTGCCGCGGCGGCGGCAGAACGTTCGGTGGTTACGGAACCGGCGTCTCCTGTGCAACGCGGGAGTGTTGCCATCGACGACACACTTGCCGAGTCTTCAGTCGACCGGATCCGTGTGCGCGCGCGTGTCGAGCGACGTCTGACCGAACTTGCCGATCTCGAACACAACACCGACCGCGTGAAGATCCTCATCACCGACATCGCCAACGCTCGGACGGAGACCCGGATCGAGCTATTGATCAGCGAGCTGGATCTCATACTGAGCGCGGGACGCGCGGTACGGGAGCACGAGGTGCAGGTCGCGCAAGTCCGGGCCGACCTCGAAGAGATGGCAGCGCGGATCACCGATGTCACCGGAGCGCAAGCAGATGCGCTTCGCGGCCGGATATCCGAGGCGGTCACTGCCGAAACCACCTCGGTACCAGCGGGTCTACAGACCGCCGTCGATGCCGTGATCGCCGATGCTGACGCTGACACCGACCGCCGTCACGTCATCGCAGCCATGCGCGGTGCGCTGGAAGAACTCGGCTATACACTCGGCACGGAGTTCGATACCCAACTGGAAGGCTCAAGGGGCACAGCTGTTATCGCTGGACCCACTGCCGGTTATGGGGTGAAGGTCCGGTTGGAGGAGGATGTCAACCGGTTCTCTGCCCAAGCAGTGAAATCGGACGCCGCCCTCACCAGCAGAAAAGAGGACACCGAAGCGGAACGCCGGTTCTGCGGCGACTTCGCGGCACTGACTGCGCTGCTCCGCGACGATGGCGTCACCCTTGACGTCGACATACACCTGGAGCCGGGCGCTACGAGTGTCCAGGTTGTGCCCGCCGAGCAGGTCACTCCGACCGGCGTCTCCGGTGCGGCGAGACGTCACCGGCCGACCGAGCGGGAGCGTTCACAACCATGACTTCAGCTGACACGCGCCCATCGTGGGTGCGCGAGATCGACCTCGCCTGCCGGCTACATCCGCAGCTCATTCTCACCGGGAACGTCCGCGACGTCTATCTGCTCGATGATCCGGTCGGCAACCGCTGGTCGATGCGGATCGAGGACGCGCTGTGGCATGTGCTGCGCCAGCAGGGATTCTGCGGACTACTGACCTACACCCATGCGGCCGGCCTGGCAATCGTCCCGGACGCCACCGGAACGGTCGATCCGACTGCCGAAAAAGTGCTGTCCGCGATTCCTGGACTCGAACTGGGACAGCGGCTCTCGTGGGACCTCCTACGACAACTGTTAGAGGTCATCGTCGCCGTGCGGCCGGGAGTCGACCCCGGTCCGCCCGTGGCGCTGGTGTTTCCGGATGCCGGCCGACTGTTCGATGAATCACTCACTGAGGACCAACGCACCTTCCTCTCGGCTGCGAACCAGTTGGCTTACGGTGCAGTCCGTTACGGAGGCAGTTATCCGGTGATCATGTGGCTGGTGGATACACCCGCCGATCTGCCTGCCTGGTTCAGTTCCGGTAACCACACGATCCGCACCACCGTGGTGCCGATGCCTGATCTCGATGCACGGATGCACATGTGTGGTTCAGTGCTGCGGAGGATGACCGATTTTCCCACTAATCCGTTCGATGCCGACAAAGTGGTTACCACCTTTGCCGAGCTTACCCACGGTCTGCACTGCCGGGCGATCCGTGACATCGTCGCTCTCGCTGCTGGAACCGGGATTTCTGCTACCGATATCGGTGATGCGGTGCGCACCTACCGGGTCGGGGTACCGGATAATCCCTGGACCAAACCGGAACTGCGGGAACGGGTATCAGAAGCCGACGCGGAGCTGCCGCTGCGCGTGATGGGGCAGCAGGATGCCGTTATCCGGTCCCTTGACCTGCTCAAGCGTGCTGTTGTCGGCCTCGGCGGCGCACAGTTGCGCGGTCGATCCACCCGGCCGCGGGGAGCGCTGTTCTTCGCCGGGCCAACCGGGGTCGGTAAGACTGAACTGGCAAAGGCCATCGCCGGGATCGTGTTCGGTGACGACAGCGCCTACCTGCGTTTCGATATGAGCGAGTTCGCCGCCGAACAGAACGAGGCCCGGTTGATCGGCGCGCCGCCCGGCTACATCGGCTACAACGCCGGTGGCGAACTGACCAACGGTGTGCGGGCCCGGCCGTTCCAGGTGATCCTGTTCGACGAGATCGAAAAAGCGCACCCGAGGATCCTGGACAAGTTCTTGCAGATCCTCGACGATGGCCGTCTCACCGATGGTCGCGGTGGCACCGTGTATTTCACGGAGTCGATCATCGTGTTCACCACCAATCTCGGCATCATCGTCCCGGGCGCGGACGGTCAGCCGGTTCACAATGTCACCGCGGCCGATTCACCCGCCGAGATGGATCGAAAGGTGCGCCAGCACATCGAGTTGTTCTTCCGCGAGCAGTTGGGTCGGCCCGAGTTGTACAACCGCCTGCGTGAGGCGATCGTGGTCTTCCAGTTCCTGACCCCCGAGGTGTTGGCCGATATCGCCGACTCGGCGATATCCAGGGCGTTGGCAGGGGCCTCCGAGCGAGGCCGCGCTCTGCTGTCCATCTCAGACACGGCGTTGGCGGATGTCCGTTCGGCGGCGACGTCGGACAGCAACAACGGTGCGCGGGGTGTCGTCTCGGCGATCGAGACGATCCTGATCAACCCGCTTTCGCGGGCTTTGTTCCACCGTGCTCCTGCGGTCGGAGAGCGTATCGAGATCACGGAAGCCCACCAGGTCGGTCAGAATTGGGAGATCGAGCTGCGATGAAGATTCAGCTGTCGCGCACACACTATCCGGTCACTGCACTCGGGCCCGGCCGCAGAGCCGGAATCTGGATGCAGGGCTGCACCTTTGCGTGTCCGGGCTGCGTGTCCCGTGACACGTGGCCGGCCGAAGGCGGCAGTGCGCACGCGGTCGAGGACATCGTGCACTGGATCGGCCACCTGTGCGGGCGCCCAGGCGGGTTGGACGGGGTGACCATCACCGGTGGTGAGCCCAGCGATCAGCCGGCGGCACTGCAGCAGCTCGTACGGGGACTGGCCGGCCTGCGGGCCGACGGAGCTTTCGACGGTGATGTGTTGTGCTACAACGGCTGCGAGCTGGAGGAGTTCCTGGACCGATGCCCCTGGGCGGCGGACGGTATCGACGCGTTGATCACCGGCCTGTTCCGTGTGGAGCAACCTACCGATCTGGTCTGGCGAGGATCGGCCAATCAACGACTGGTGGCATTGACAGAGCGTGGCCGGCGGGTCTACGCCGACCATATGGACCGGAGCACCGCCAACCCGCAGATGCAGTTCACCGTCAGTGGGGGAAAGGTATGGATGATCGGCATTCCCCGTCGCGGTGATCTGCGCCGCTTGGAGTTGTCGTTGCGCTCCGACGGGGTTGCCTTGGAGGAGCCGTCGTGGCGGCCATGAACTTGTGCAAGGCACACGGACCGTTCGACGGGGAGTCCTGCCACTCGCCCGGGTGTATCGAAGACTGGATGCCCTACGTGCCGCCGGCCGAGACGCCACCGATTGTCTGCGCCGCTCCCGGATGCGATATGCCGCAACCCTGCCCGCTGCATCCGCAGGCCAGCGAGCATCCACATCTGCGGGCCCGGCGGGCGGTACGGGAGGATCCCGCGGCCGCGCCGGTATCCGACGAGGTTGCCCGAGTTCGTTTCCCGTGGGGTCCCATCACCGTTCCGTCGTCGGGTGTGCTGAACATCGGCCGTGACTTCGGGATCGAATGTGGCAGTCAGATATCGGAATTCGACAATGTGTCGCGCCGGCACGCGGTGATCCGAGTCGCCGACGGTTCGGTCGTGGTGGAAGATCAGTTGTCCACCAACGGCACCACGGTGAACGGGGTGGCGGTGGCCCCCTATGCACCGCATCCGGTCAAGCATGGCGACACGTTGGGGTTCGGCGCACATCTGCGCGCCCTGATCGAGTGTGCGGAGGACAACCAGTGACCAGGGTCCAGGTACAGGCCTTCACCGATGTCGGTCTGGTACGTGCGCGAAATGAGGATGCGGTGCTGGTGGCGGGATGGCTATCCCAGACGCATACCGGCGTGCTCACCGCCATCGAGGTTCCGGTGGTAGGTCCCGTCGTCTGTGCTGTCGCCGACGGTATGGGTGGCCACGCCGGCGGCAACCTGGCCAGCAGCATGGCGTTGAGCATCTTGGGCGGGCTCACCGATGCCTGGAACACCGGCGAGGACATCTCGGGCGCGATGACCTATGTGAACGACCAGATCCGCAGCGTAGGTGATGATCCCGAGTTGCACGGTCTGGGAACGACGGTTGCAGGTATCTGTATCACCGACAGCAGGATCATCGCCTTCAACCTCGGAGACAGCCGCATCTACACCATCGACGAGGGTTTCCTGCAGCAGATCTCGATCGACGACTCCGTCCACGACGCGCAGGGCAACACCACCAATCTGGTAACCCAGTCGCTGGGACAGCAGGCTCCGATCGAGCCGCACATCATCGAACTATCGCTGCGTCCCGCGGCCTTCCTCATCTGTTCCGACGGGGTCAGCGGGGTCATGTCGGCTGCCGAGCTAAGAGCAGCCGTCCTCAATGCCGATGCGGGTGTGTGTGCCGACATGATCATCGACGACACCCGCGCGGGTGGCGCCGCCGACAATTTCTCATTCCTGCTGGTGCGGGTGACCGAGGTGTCGGACGAACGAACGGTAGCGGCCGACCCGGCGACTGCAGAGAATTGATGTTCACTTTGGCGAAGGAGCCCGATGGCCGAACCTGATGACCGTGCGACGCGGCGTGACAGTGCCGGCGGTACCGCGCGGGACGGCCGGCACGGCACCGCGCGCGACGGTGGCCGTGGGACCACCCGTGACGGCGCAAGTTCCCGTCGTGAGTTCGGCATCCTGCTGCCGGACTACCTTGCCGCCGATTACAACGTGATCGACGATCTCCCTGCAGGAAGTGAAGCGGCCGTCGCTGTGGTGCAGCACCGGGACACCGGGCACGTCAAGGTCGTCAAGATCTATCGTCAGGGCATCACTTTGCCGCAGGCCTTTATCGACAAGCTGGAGACAGCGGACGCTCGGCACGTACTACCGGTTCAACGGTCGGTCTACACGGGCTGGGCGTCTCCGCGCTTCATCGAGGTGATGGATTTCGTCTCGGAGGGTTCGCTCGCGAAACTGCTGAGTGAGTCGGGGGGCGGCATCCCCGACCGCGCGCGGCGGGTTCTGGAGGAGATGACCGATGCCCTGGATTATGTCCACGATCGGTTGGAGATGGTTCACCGCGATATCAAGCCGGCCAATATCTTGATCCGCAGACAGGAGCCACTCGATCTCGTCCTCGCTGATCTGGGTATTGCATCCGAACTCGACGAAGTCGCGCGATCTCGGCGTGAGACGACCGGAAGTGTGAAGGGCACTCCAGAGTACCAGGCGCCGGAGACGTTGCATACCAACGATGCCGGGCGCGCCCGCGACTGGTGGGCGCTCGGTATGACGATGTGTGAGGTACTCACCGGTCAGCACCCGTTCAAGGACAGCGCAGGCAACCCACTCCGCGATCATGGCCGGATCGGCAACGCCATCGCCCTTGGTGACATCGATCTGTCGATCGTCACGGACGATCGCTGGAACCTGTTGTGTCGTGGGCTTCTCACCCACCACCCGGACGATCGGTGGGGCGCATCTCAGGTCAGATCCTGGCTTGCCGGCGAGACACCGTCCGTCGTCTCGCGTCGGCGCGGAGCCACTCCCCGGGCGGCGGGCAGTTTCAGGTTCGCAGGACGGTCGTTCACCGACCCAGAATCGTTGGCTGACCACATGGTCACGAGCTGGAGGCATGCGACGGATCTGTTCACGTCACCGCCGGAATGCGAGGCGTTGCGCACATGGATCCGTGAAGATGTTCGCGACAACGACATTGCGACGAACCTCCTGACACCGGTCGGCGGGAGTTCGACGCTGGCGGATGCCCGGATTATCGCCTTCACCTCTCATTTTCGACCGGGCAAGGCGGTCTTTCTCAGGGACACCGAGCTCTCTGCCGCCGACCTGGCGAGCCGATTTGCACGTGCCGGAGACGCTTGGAAGGGTGATTCGTTCCTGAAGTTGTTGCAGCCCAAAGTTGTTGATGCTGTGGTGGAGTGTCATTTCAATCCGGAAGTCGACCAGCGAGGACAGTCTGCGGAGTATCGGGCACTGGCTCAGTACTCCCGATACGTGACGGATATCGACCGTGAGATCACCTCGGCTGCGGCGGCGGTATCTCAAGCCTGCACTGCGCATGTGGAGGGGGTAGACATCGGAGCTGATGTCCGACAGTCGATGCCGAGCCGAATCGATAGAGCGCAAGGTCTGGCCCGGGCGCTGCTGTTGTCACCGGCATCTGTCCAGGAGGTGTGGGGAGACTTCGGGCTCCTCGACCGCCAGCGACCGCGGTGGTTCGCCGATCTCTGTGCACAGGTCGGCGATCCCACCTCGACGCGCAACATCGACGTGCCGGGCAGCATTGCCCGTTTGGCCCTTGCCACTGTCATCGCAGACCTCGCGACGCTGTACGAGCACGCTTGGATGAACGCCAAGACCGCCGCCGATCAGCGACGCCGGGAGGCGGAGGCGGCCGCTGAGGTCGCCCGATATGCGGAGCTTCGGGCCGAGCGGCACCGGGTGGCGATCATGGCAGGCATCGGCGCGGCTGCGTCGCTCGTCGGCCTATTCGTCCACATCTGGTTGGCGCCTCAGTTCAGCCGCCCCGACACCAGGGATTGGATGAACGACGCGGCCCACAACCTGCTGCACCGGCCGTCGGCGGATATGCAGGAGCTCGCGCTGGGGCTCTGTGCGGTCGCACTGATGGGTCTTGCCCTGACGGCGCTGTTCTCAGTTGTCGACATCAATGCGCTTCGCACGGTCACGATCTGCCTCTGTGCACTCGGGGCGATCTGCATCCTGCCCATGGTCATCATCGCGGTGGGCATGATCTTGATGATCGTCTTCGGTGTTGCAGTGGTGGCGCTGATCGCGGTCGGCCTGATGAGCGCGGCGAGTTGAAGGTGCACCACAGCTGGTGAGAGCACCCGGAAGGAGTCGGTCACAGGGGCTATTGCACAACATGAGTCGACGGATCAGGCTACACATCGTAGTGGTTTTACGGCATAGGAGACGCCATGGAATGTAAGAAATGCCATCGCCGGCTGAACGACTGCCAGGGATGCAACGGCGGCCGGGCCAGCGGGATGTTCGGCAAGCTCACCTGCAGCAAGTGCAACAACACGGGTCTGGTGTGTAACCAGCACAACGGGCACTGGAAATAGGTTGGTCCAGAGATACCTCTGGAAGCCCCAGACCCGACGCAATCAGAACCTCGACCACTGGTGGCAATTGCCCGATGACCCCACCCGGGTCCAGTCTCGCTGGCTTCAGCCGATACGTGATCTGACCGCGCCCGCGACATTCAGTGAGTGGCACCGACGGATCGCGGTGCGGCGGGTTCTCGAATACGACGGGGTGCGGCCGGCGCTCATCCACGCGGCACTGCTTGTCGTCTTGGTCGCCGCGATGTGGGTGCTAGGCGTCCGCGGCTGGTATTGGCTGCTGCTGGTCGCCTCGCCAGTGCAGATCGTCGTCGAGGCATATCTGCACAAGATTGTCAGCACCGATGCGGACCCGGGGTGGGAACTCGGTCACTGGTTGGGTGATACAGCGCGCGAAAATCTGCACTCGAAGGTACTCAACGCCGGTGGTGTCGCGGCCACGATCGCCTGCCCGGCCACTATCGGTGCGGCGTGCTTTGCACCACCCGGCGGCGACCTCGGCTGGGTCAAGGTTGGGGCCCTGGCGGCGGCGGTGTTGTACCTCAACTCAGCTCTTCGCAACGGGCTGCTCGACCCGCCACAGTTCACCGAGACCAGTCGCATGCCGCCGGTCGTTCACGCGCTGCGACCCTATGTACCGCTGATCTCGTGTGTAGTGGTGGTGGCGGCGGTGGCGACCAGCGTCTACATCGGCCAATGGGAACGCGCCTACATCCCGGTCGCATTCATGTGCGCGCTGCTGACACTGCAATTGGGCGGGACACTGCGGGAACATGACCGGACGGTAGCGGTCGCCGCGCAGGTCGGACGACAAGCCGTGTTGGCCGGCCGAGAGGAACTGGGGCGTGTCATTCACGACGACCTCAACGCCGCGAAAGGCGCTGCGGCGACCGTTCATCGAATCGTCGGCGTCGACGCGATCGACAAGGTCGACCTGATGGCATTGCCGGTGTATCTTACACACTTCAACACCCGCGTTGCGATGACAGCAAGACTGCGCATGGATCTGTCAGACCTGGCTGTTCAGATGGCGTCACCGTACGGTGTCGAACCTCGGGACATTGACTGTGAGGTCCTGTGGGATCAGGAGACTCTGAGATTCGAAGACCATCGGGTCTCCATCAGGATGGCGACAGCGCTGATCCACAACGTCTGTCAGGCGCTCAACAGGCCGGAACACTCGGAGCTGCGCAAGTCGTTTGGTTTGGAGGCCTACACAACCGGTTCGGACCACCTGTTGCGGTATCACCTCGCCGTGAGCGACCACCTCCCCGCCATACCGTCCGCTGACTGGTGCCGGGACGGTGACTCCCTGACAGCGTTGCGCGATTGGCTGGAGGAGGACTTCGACGGTGGTTTGATGCAGGAAAAGATCGACGATGGGCGCAAGAGAATCGTCGCCTGGTGGCATGATCGCTACCAGGGTGAAGTCGATTGATGCATGTCCCGCCGGCTTTAACGATCAGCTGAACGGGCTCCATCGATGCGGCCATATCAGTTCGGCCACTGACGATACGAGAATGCCGAAGGCCAGAACAGCCACTGTAACGAAGCCGAACATCCACCATCGGCCACTCCGGTAGGCAGCCAGCCCTCTAGTTTTCGGCGGGGCTTTCCATGGAACTGCTCGAGCCCGAGCCGACGTTCCAGGGCAACAAGATCCCCTCGATTTCCTACGGCCATCTCTCTGTGCTTCGCCATCAATTGCAGACAGAGTATCGAGAGCGTCAGTTTCAGAAAAGAGGCGACGAGCCTGGCGGGGAGGATTCGGCACCGATTGCGATGGTGAGCAGGAAGGCCTCGGTCGTCAGCGCAAGGGCCGGCGTTTGCCACACCAGTGCATTGTGGTTCAACGCCTCGTCGGAAAGCGATGCGTAGGCCGTCCGCAGGTTGTCCAACGTTGATGCACTGACGGTTGGGGAGACGAGCTTCTCTACAGAAGTGCTGTCCCGGGCCATGTTTCGAGTCCGGCGACCTCATCGGGCCGAAACCACTGGAAAAGCTCTCCTTCGCCCCCAGGTGTCGCATCGACATCCCCCTTTGCGTCGACCGCGTGTCCGTGGCCATGAAAAAGTCCTCTCTGGTGGCCAAGTAGAGGTCCCCGCTGGTGGCCAGATAGAAGTCCCCACCCCGTGTTCGTCGTGTCGATCAGGAACTGTGGGCCCCGATGGTGACGGTGAAGGTGCCAACCAGACACCACCACCGGGGAGTTCCATTGAAGTCTGCGAAGGACCGCATGGACATCATTTCCGCCTACCAACAAGTCGGGTCGTACCGAGGTGCTGCCGACCTCTGCCACACCACCCCCAAGACCGTCAAACGGATCGTGAAGAAGTTCGAAGCCGGCGATAACATACCGCCACGGGCCCAACGGGCCCACAACTACGATGCGGTGACCGACTTGGTCACCGAACGTATCGCGAAGTCCCAGGGCCGGATGTCGGCCAAGCGGATGCTGCCCATTGCCAGGGCTGCCGGTTATCAGGGATCCGCCCGCAACTTCCGCCGCCTGGTCGCCGAGGCGAAGACGTTGTGGCGCAACGAGCATCATCGAGGGCGACGCCCGGCGGTGTGGTCACCGGGCGAGTATCTGGTCATCGACTGGGCCCAGGCCGCGCCGGGATTGTTCCTGTTCTGCGCGGTGCTGGCGTTCTCACGGTGGCGGTTCGTCGCGTTCGCCACCGACCAGAAAGCCTCCACCACGCTGGCACTGATCGCAGAAACGTTCAACGCGATCGGCGGCGTGCCGGCCCGGGTGTTGGCCGACCGGATGGCGTGCCTCAAGGGCGGGGTGGTCGCCAACGTGGTGATCCCGACCGCCGAATACGTGCGGCTGGCAGGACATTACGGGTTCGCACCCGACTTCTGCCACGCATCGGATCCCGAATCGAAGGGCATCGTGGAGAACTTGTGCGGCTACGCCCAACGCGACCTGGCCGTCCCGTTGTTAACCGAGGCCGCCATCGCGGGCCGCGGTCTGGATCTGCGGGCCGCCAACACGGCGGCGAGAGCATGGTGTGCCGAAGTCAACGCCACGATGCACTCGGAGATCTGTACCGTTCCCAACGAACGACTGATCGTCGAACGTGAACTGCTGCAACCACTACCGTCGCTGCGGTTGCAGATCGGGGCACCCTCGGTACTGCGCAAGGTCGACCGACTGTCATGTATCCGATACGGCTCGGCCCGCTACTCCGTACCGACCCGGCTGATCGGGACCAACGTCGCCGTCGTGGTCGATCACGGCGCGGTCTGCCTGGTCGAACCCGCCACCGGGACGGTCGTGGCCGAACACGAACTCGCCGCCCCAGGCAGTGCGTCGATCCTCGACGCACACTACGACGGGCCACGACCAGCACCAAACCGGGGTCCACGACCCCGAACCACGACCGAGCAGCAGTTCTGCGCTCTGGGCGCGGATGCCGAGGCATTCCTCATCGGAGCCGCGGCGATCGGCAACACTCGACTGGGCTCTGAACTGGAGGTCCTGCTCGGGTTGGGTGCCGCGCACGGCACCGACGCACTGACCGCGGCGTTGCGCCGGGCGGTGGCCTTTCGGCGGTTCCGCGCTGCCGACGTGCGCTCCATCCTGGCCGCCGGCGCGGGAACCCCGCAACCCCGCCCGCCCGGGGACGCGCTGATCCTGGACCTCCCGGTCGCCCCGATGCGTTCGCTGGACGCCTACACGGTGATCCCGGCCGACGGAGGTGTCACGTCATGACCAGCACATCAGCGAAGGCCGTAAAACCCGTTGCGCCACCGTCAGTTCCGCCGCTGGCCGCTGATCTCGACGCCGGGTTACGGCGACTCAAACTGGCCGCGATCCGACGCACCGCACCCGAAGTGTTGATCACCGCGAAGACCCAACGCTGGACCCCCGAGGAAGTGCTGCGAACCCTGATCGAAACCGAACTCGCGGCCCGGGATGCCTCCAACGTCGTCAACCGCCTCAAGGCCGCCGGCTTCCCAGTGACCAAGACACTCGAGTCGTTCGACGTGGCTGACTCTTCGATCCAGCCGAAGGTGTTCGACTACCTATGCAGCCTGGAATGGATACGCACACAACAGAACCTGGCCATCATCGGACCCGCCGGAACAGGTAAGTCCCACACCCTGATCGGACTGGGCATCGCTGCCATCCATGCCGGGCACAAGGTCCGCTACTTCACCGCCGCCGACCTCGTGGAAACCCTCTACCGCGGCCTGGCCGACAACACCGTCGGCAAGATCATCGAATCCCTGCTCCGGGTCGATCTGATCATCCTCGACGAACTGGGCTTCGCCCCGCTCCATGACACCGCCACCCAACTATTGTTCCGGCTCGTGGCCGGCGCCTACGAACGCCGCTCGCTGGCCATCGGATCGCACTGGCCATTCCAAGAATGGGGCCGGTTCCTGCCCGAGCACACCACCGCAGTCAGCATCCTGGACCGGCTGCTGCACCACGCCACCGTCGTCATCACCGACGGCGACTCCTACCGCATGAAAGACGCCCAACACCGGAAGGAGACCACCCAACCAACCTAGGAATCACCACACGGGGTGGGGACTTTTATCCGGCCACCAGCGGGGACTTCCACTTGGCCATTGACACCGCGTAGCACACGCTGACTGCGTGCTTTCGCGGATCGACGCCGAATTCACCATTTCTCGGGTCGGGAAAGAACTCCATGAGTGCGTGCGGTGCGTAGGTGTTGTCCGGCAAGTCGAGCTGACCACGACGCAGCGTGCTTGCGCGCCGTGCCAAGGCCTCTGCAACGGTTTCGCTGCGCCGTATTCTGCCGCCGAGATGGCACCACAGCAGCGGTTGATCCGGGAACGGAGTGGCGCGCTTTATCAAACCGACACGATCGATGTCTCCCGCGGGACCTCGTTGCACCGGTACGAAGTCCACACATGCCATAGGGAGCGTAATCCCATTCCGAAGCGGAGAGCTCACCACCTTGCATCATGCGCTGATGCCACAGCTGATGGCTGCGGCTACATGCGGTCGGCGCCGGTGAATTTCGATTCCATGTGATCGGCAGCGGTCATGACGAGTTCCAATGGACCCATCAGTTCGTTCAAATCGAGATTGCTCAGGGGCACAGCATGCCTGAGCGCCAAGGTCTCGCCGACCTTGACAACGCCTCCGACAACATAGTCCGCGGCCTCGTCCAGTAGCGCCGGGATGTTGGTGATGCGGGCGTCAGCAATCGGGGAGGCGATGATTGCGAACTCTTCGTCGGTCGCATCCATCGACCCGTGCGAGACCATCACCAGTTGCGATCGACCTCCACCGACATCGAAGACCAACGTCAGGAAGGTATCCGAGTCCTGCTTGATCTTGAAGTTCTGTCGTAGGTATCCGGCCACGTCATTCCAATTTGCCATGAGCACAACGTATTCACGGGCGACAGGCCGCGCTATCGGCTGACTGTCCTACAGGGCGCTTGTGGCTCACTGTTTCCCTTGTACCCGGACATATCGACGTTTGAACACATCTGAGGTGACGGGCCAGCATTCGCCGCTAGGATTGCGTACCAACCAGTCACCGGGCTCGCCGGCGGCCAACCCTTCCAAGGTTTGTAGCGCGAAGGCGTCCCGGATTCGGGCAGCGGTGACGGTCGCAGTTTTACGATAGTGATCACCATCCAGTTGCTCATAGGTGTTGGCAAAGACATCGTCGGCAACCGACCAGCGGTCGTCGCCGTCGATCACCCACCAGTCGCCGGCCTGCGCATGCAGCACCTCGCCGTGGGTCGTGCGCCATTCGGATTCTTCAAGGACTCGCACGGCACGCACCTGGAGCCTTGACCGAAAGCTGTGCGCGCCGTCGAGCAGACGCTGGATCTCGGTAGGCGACAGGGCGTGAGCCATGGAATCACCGTAGTACCGTTTGCCCGCCTCGCAACAGGGCTCACGCGGCTGGAAGAGAGAATTGACGGCAATGTGCGAACGTCCACCGCATGTCGACAGGTAATGGGTAGTGACGCGGGTGCCAGGCGCCTTGCCATCGGATCGGCCCGACCTGAATGGCTATTGGAGATATGCAACTCAGGTCTGGACCGACCCTCAGGTGTGCCAGCTTCATGTGTTCCTCGAACATCACACCCGGATGGTTCATTGCGCTCAGGCAATGGGTGGCGCTGGAAGCCTGATGGAATCGAGCCTCCACGTGCGGAACTGGTCCGCCACGTAGCTGAGAATTAGTCCTGAGGAGTCGAATCACTTGCCCGACAACAGTTTCTCTGGAGAGCAGTCGGATGTCGGTCACCAGTGCTGCTCGTGTGTGATGCGCCGAGGTCTGACCGGCATACGGCGGCTCGACCGGCCTGCACTTGCCGACCGTGAGCGACAGGTGCTGTTGGCCTGGCTGCTGGGCACAACGAAAGAGTCCGCAGCCCGAGAGCTCTTCGTATCGCCGTACACGGTGAAGACTCATATTGACCGGATCCGACGCAAATACGACTCTTTGGGCAGACCGGCGAAGTCCAAGGTGGCGTTGCTCCTACGCGTGATCGAGGACGGGTTGATCGAGATCGACCAGATCCGCGACCACATCTAGGGCGTCGGAGCGGGCCGTCGTACAACTTCAGGAATGTCGCTGCAGGGATCGGAGGTTCCTCACCGTGCGCTCCCTGGATCACCCAGTCGCCGATCTGCGCGAGTACTTCACCGTCGGTCGTGGCGATGATCTCCTCATCCAGAATCTCGCGCGCCAGGACGACGTCAGCCTGCCCTGGTTGGGCGGGAGCATCATTCGAGAGTTGGAATCTGCGCCACTGGTGTTTGGGGATGGACCGGTAACCTAGGCTGCGCAATGTGTGCAGGACGTCGACAAGACTGTCCAGGGAACGATTTTCGTGAAGTCGCAATTCCGGCGGTTCCACGCCCGTCTCCTCGCATTGAGCGATCTCGGCGAGCAGTTTCTGGTCCTGCTCCAGCAGCGCATCCCAGCTCAGCAGGCGATGGTGCCGGCGCTTCTCATCGAGGCGTTTCGGAGCGTATCGCCAACCTTCGCGCTCGTAGAACGACCGCCAGTTCTCGTGTTCCTCCCGGACCATGACGTCGATACAACGGCGTCGTGACAATCCCAGATGCGCCAGCTTGTCGAATCGGTCTAGGCCGTCGAAGTCGGGAGGCAGTGGCCTAGTTGGAGGATGCTCGAGGGTGTTCCAGGTCTGTCCGACGCTCTCCACCAAGGCGAGCGTATGGGTGACTTGACGGCGATTCGACTGCTGCCAGAACGGATCCAACTTGACCCACGGCTTGTCGACCTGTTCGGCGACCTCGTCTGCGGCTCTATGAGCGTTCACGCGGTAGGCCTCATGGATCAGTTCCGCGGCCCGCTCCCAGGCGTCCTGCGGCGAATCCGGCTCAAAATCCAGGGTGATCGGGAACGGGAAGATATTGCTCACAATCGATGTTTTGGGCAGTGCGCCGCTGGACGGGGAGGCTCCGTAGATCCGGAGCTTGGGCAGCCGGTTGGCCAGTCGGGTGCCGTTTGTCTCCATTGACGGATCGGTCAGGATGACGTTGCACCGGCCCTGGTGGGAAGATACAAAAGCGCTGACGGCATCGACGGTCGGCTCGATGTCCTCGGCGGACACATCGAGTGCCGTTTCGCCCGGTGCGATCCGATCTTGGCGGATCCGGTGGTCGGTGAGAAATCCGGATGCACCGTTGGCCATGACGACTACACGCATCGGGAGTGCGCGGCGCGGATTCCGATACACCGCTTGTTCACGGCGGACCTGGGCGAATTCCGACATCAAGGCGTAGGTCAGTGGATACACCCCGCAGATGAGCACGGTCTCGCTTGGTGGTTCTGCGGGATGGATGTCAACGAGATGTCGGACGAGGATCGCCGCGGTGTTCTCGTATCGGCCGACAGCGTCGGCGACCCATCGTGACGACCTTGCAGTGTTCGTTCGCCCCGCTCCTCGTGTATCGAGGAAGCTGCGCCGCCAGGTCTCGGCCTGCCACGGGTCGTCGATCCGGACGGTCAGGGGGAGGCGGGGTTTATCGATGTTGATCCGATCCATCGCGAAATCGATTGCACGTAGCCGGGTTTCATTGCGTACCGGGTCGGCGGGCAGCAGATAGAGCCGATCCAGGTGTCGCCACATCGCCAGCTCTGCCAACGCATTATGGTCCAGCGATGCCACCTCACGAACGCGTGCACCCATACCGCGCGCCTCCGCGATGCAGTTGCGGTTTACTGCGCTTGTGACGATGACCAGAGTTTCCCGACGTCCTAACCGTTGGGCGATGGCGTGCACCATGGACATCGTGTCCTCGTCGACTCCGACCACGACGGTCAGCGACCGTGCCCGCCAGATGGCGAGGCGGTCGAACTGAGCCCGGAACAGCGTCCGGGCGGCCGCAACGGCAGTGGTCAGCGTTGTCGCGATGGCCAGCAGACGGGCCAGCTCAAGTGCAGCCGGAACGGCCAGTTCCGCACACGATCCAGTGCCTGCTTTGCCGTAGCACTCCTCGGCGGTGCCCACGAACAATCCCAGCGTCCACGCCAGCGGAGCGAACACCTTGGACTGGTTGCCATGGCAATCGAGGAACGACGCGAACCCGAGGGTCGCGGCGGATGCAGCCATCACCGCGACGATGAGGAGTGGGTTCGCCGAAAACCGTCGACGAACCGACACCCGTGACAACGGGATGAGCGTGAGCGGAATGAGCAACACCACTGCGAGGGTGACCCAGGATCCTGGTGCGCCGAACCATCGCAGCCATGTCGGCACCGCCAGAAGCAGGTTCGGGTCGAGCGCGACGGCGCACAGGTAGCCGACGGCGGCGAGATATATTGCCGCCACCAGATAGCGCAGCACCCGCGCTGCGATCTGTAGCGGGCGGTTCGCTACCGCAGTCGCCTCGCCGTCGATGTGGTCGGCCGGGGCCGTTGCAACTTCGGACACGGACGAGACGGCACCGGTCAACCGCGTTCGGCGCGTGAGCATCTCCGCCAACCGCTGTCGGTCGTTCGGGCGACAGCAGGGCGGCCGTCAGGAGCGGAGGCCGGACGCGCCGTCCGGCCTCCGCGTAGGGCTACAACTCGTCGACATCGACCAGACCATCCTGTATCGCCCGTACAGCCAGCGCGGTCTTCGTGCGGGCCGGCCGATCAACCTCTTCGTATTTGCGACGGATGCGCTGCAAGTGCGTCCTGACCGTGCTCGCGGTGATGTAGAGGGACTGGCCAGTCGCGATTTTACTCTCCTCTTTCAGCCAATGGACCAACACCTCGATCTCCCGCGGGCTCAACGAGGGCCGTCGGGTCTTGTTCCTCGGCGGCGGCTCCGATCGTTCGGCGCAGCCCGAGCACAGGGGACGTCGGATTGTGGGTTGACCGCACGACGGAAGGCGCTGCAGCGGCGCGGATTGGGTCGGCACTCGGTTCGATTCCATGCATTACGGATACCGAAGTTCGCGACAGGGTCATTGCGTGCGAGCAATCAATTGCCCAGAGGCAATACGGCGCGGCATGAACACGGTAAGAATGCTCCGATGAGGTCACGGCGTTGAGTCGCCCGCGATATGCACAGACAGGAGTTGCGGATGCCCTTGCGTGTTGCGCGCTGGTTCAGGGCGCAGTTCGTCGACGCGCACACCTGGCGTGACGTCGACCTCGTGCACTGGTGGCAAATGCCCAATGACGAGACCCGTACAACCTCGCCCTGGCTTCAACTGCCCGTCGACCTGATCACCCGGGCTACGTTCAGCGACTGGCACGACAAGGTCGCGGTGGCGCGGGTCAGGGGATATGACCGGCTGCGGCCCTATGTGGCGCGGCTGGCGTTCCTGCTGGCGATCACCGTCGCGCTGGTCGTGCTGGACGCACGCTGGTGGTGTCTGGTGCTGCTGATTCCAGGATGGGTGCAGGTCGTACTGGAGATCTACCTGTACCGCTTCATCCATCGCGATACCGAGCCGCGGTGGGAGATCGTCCGTGATATGCGTGACATGGCCGACGAGCATCACCAGACGAAGTTGTTGAACGTGACCGGGTTGTTAGGGGTGCTGGCCTGCCCACTGAACGTTGTCGCGGTCGCCATCTCGCCGCCCGGCGGCGATCTCGCGGCGGTGAAAATAATATCGCTGGCGGCGGCCACTCTCTATGTGAACTCCGGTCTGGCCAGTTCGTTTCTGGATCCGGCAAACTACACCGAGACGAGCACGATGCCACCCATCATGCATCGTGTCCGGCCGGCCGTTCCGCTGCTCTCGCTGGCCGTGGTGGTCGCCATTGTCGCCGTTGGTCATCACTACGGTCGCTGGGAGCCTGAGATGCTGCCGCTGGCCTACGCCGCGGCTACCCTGACGCTGCTGCTGGGGGTGACCATCCGCAACCACGACCGAGTGGTCGCGGCGGCTGCCGGCGTCGCACGGGAGGCGGTCATCGACGCGCGCCGTGAGCTCGGAGGTGTCGTGCACGATGATCTGAACGCGGCGAAATCCGCCGTGCGGGTTGTTCGGGCAATCCCACAGGTTCCCTACCGGGAGGCGATCGACCTGGCTGCCTTCGAGGCGTACCTGACGCACCTGAGCGCACGGGTGGGAATAGATGCCTCGCCGACGCTGAGCATCGAAGATCTCGTGGAGAAGATCGCTTCACCTTATGGTTTGGGACCGGGTGACATCACCTGCACGATCACCTGGCCAGCCGATATCCGGCGCGAGAATCAGGCCGTGGCAATACGGATGGCCACCGCTCTGGTGCACAACGCCGGTCAGGCGTTGCACAAGGGCGAACATCTGGACTCTCCCAAGATCGTCGAAGTAGCGGGATTCACCACCGGTGCGGGCCACGATCTGAAGTACCACCTGGCGGTGCGCGATCACCTGCCGTTGGTGGCTCCGCAACGCTGGTGCACTGACGGCAGTACCCTTGAGTCTCTGCGCGACTGGCTGGACGACACCTTTGATGGCGAGTTGAACCAAGAGGATATGGGCGACGGAACCAAACGGATCATTGCCTCCTGGCGGGACCGGCCGCCTGTCCGCAGCTACGGGTGGGACGAAACAGCGCGGGAGGCTCTGTGACGGTGTACATGATCGTCGAGAACGACCCTGGAAAGCAATCTGGTTACCGGGCATTCGAACGTCACTACCGCGCCAAGCGGGTCGACATCGAGTTCCGCATCATGAACTCGGCTCCTGATGCCATCGCGACGTTGTCCAACGCAGGTGAACGATGTGAATTCGACGGTGTGATAGCTGATTTCGGCCTCGGCGGTGACCGGCCTGACGTTTGGCACGCCCGTGTCGAGGTACCGGGACCGGCGGGCTCGAAGTACACGGTGAGCACAGGTCTGGGTGTGCTCGACTGGGCGCATGCCGCGGATCCGACCCTTCGTCTGTGGGCGCTGACCAACGACTCGGCGGCACACGCGCCGCTGTTCATGAGCGCGGCGACCCTGTGGTTGAACGCCAAGCCGTTGAGCATCACCCGGTTTGATGAACCGGGCGGGCCGCTGGCTGATCGGTTGGTCGAGGAACTGCTCAAGCCCGAGCTGCATGCCAAGCTCAACCCTGCGTGGAAACGTGTCCTGGACGCCAGTGCTGCTTTGGACGCCATGCTCAACGTGGAATACAGCGATGAAGAGGCCTTCGACTGGTTGCACGCGTTGACCAGCCTCGAGGGCGTTCATCGCGGTTTCATCAAGGCGCTCAACGCACGTATTCAGGCGATCACCCAGAATCCGCAGCGCAGAGCATTCGCCAACACGCTTTCTCCCGCAATGGCGGCCTGGCAGATATATCTCGAAGAGGTGCATCAAGGGTTCCCCGATGTACGGCAGAAGAATCGATGGCCACAATTCGACGTCGATCACCTACCGCGGGCTTTGAAGGCCTGGGATTCCTTCAACCCGTTCACTGATTTTCTTGCGGTGCACAGGGAATGCCGAGAGTTTTTCGGTTCCGAGGACGTCCGGTTTGCGTTGACGAGGTGGCGCGATGGTGGCCAACACCGATGAGTGGCAATGAGGCGGGGCACGAGTCCGAAGATATAGATGGGCTCAGGGTTGCGACGATCGGTCCTGCCGATGCGGAGCTGAACGTTCTCGTATTCATGGGCATGCGCGCCTGCGTCGATCCAGTCGAGATGCGCCGGTACGACTTACTGGCACGCGAATGGAAGGCACGGGTCACCGTTGTCGATACGCCCGGTTGCGGATACGCCGGCGGTAAACTCAGCAGACCCGAGCGGGCCGGCTTGCGTCATGGCGATTTCACCCGAGTGGCACGCAGAATGGTATACGCTGCCACACAGTTCGATGATCGGTTGCGTCAGCGGCCGGTGACCCTGGTGGGCTACTCGTTGGGCGCAGGCATCGCTGCCGCGGCGGCGGCTGATCCCGGTCTGCTTCGGGTTGGGCACCTGGTCGCCATTGAGCCGGCTTCGGCCAGGCGCCGAAATCCACTGCGACTCATGGCGGCGGCCCGGGCAGAGGAGCGGTGGGTCGCCGGCCATCCAGCAGAGGGCGCCGATCAGTTCGTGCCGGACTCTGTGCCGCATCGGGCTGGTGATCTGGCCCTGTTGGGTTATGCCTTGAGTCGGGGATGTTTCGCCCGTGACATGTTGCGGTCCAATGGTGTTCAGGCGTTCCCGCTGCAGGTGGTTCACGCTGACGACAGCTTGGTCTGTCCGCCCGACGACATCAGCCGGGTGGTGTCCCGATGCCGCCGCTCCGGTATGAATGTGTACGACGTAGCGGTGTCGGGCCGGCATGGGATGTGGCAATCGTTGTCCGACGTGCAAAACCTGGCCCGAGAGACGCGAAAGCAGTGGACTTACTGACCCTCTGTCCGTCGCGGAGTCGGCAGGTCCAGTCCTCTATCGCGTGGATTCATTGCAGTAGTGGAAGATTGGTGATTGTCGGTCGAGCAACCGACTGTCGGCCGCAGCAGTATGAGTAACCCTTGAATGGTGGCATTCACTGCTGCATGTCCTCTGACAGTTAGGTAACGATGCTGGAACTCGATGACGCCTTTCTTGCCGATGTCGGCCTGGCCGAGCTGCCCGCTACGGAGAAGAAAAGCCTGTTGAAGCACCTCGACGAGGAGCTTGAGCTACGCGTGGGCGCGGCCCTGTCCGACAGTCTGCGTGATGAGCAACTGAGGGAGTTCGAGTCGATCATCAACCGTGACTATGAGACGATCGTGGACTGGCTTGAGGCGAACGCGCCCGAATATCGCAGCGACAAGATCTATCAACGGATGGCAGCGTCCTTCGTCAGGGTACCCGAGGCGGATCTCGTGTGCGAGTACGTCTCCACCAAATGGCTGGATGTCAACTGCCCGGATTACAAAGCGGTGGTCGCGCGGATCTTCGCGGAGCTAATGGTCGAACTGCACTCGGATGCGCCGAAGCTGCTGGGAAAGTTGAGGTCCTAGCTATGCGGGTCTCCCAGGTGCGCACATCAATACCGCGTATCGGTGTATGGCATGCCGGCGTAGCCTTCGAACGCACGCCCGTGTGGACGGGTGCATCTAATCAGCGGTAACCAGGGCCGACGCTTGAGGTGTTGACAGCCTACGGGGCCGATATCCGCAGGGGCTCGTGGGCATCAACCCGCTGGTGAGCTTGACGGAACTCGCTCTCCGGTTTGTGCGCAGGCGTGGCCGCGACAGTGGCAGTAGCTTGATTTGAATCGCCCTGGACGATGGCGTGCGTGCCGTTGGGTGGCGCGTTCTGCAGTCGCGCGACGAGTTTCTTACGCTGCTCACCCGCGGCGCGCCACAGTGCAGCGACATCCTGGGACACAGTGAGGCTGACCTGATCTGCACCACGCCCCTGGTTGATCACAGCACCGGCGGGTTGTCCTGTGAAGGAACACGTCTGGGTGTAGGGCAAGTTCTGGTCCCGTGACTGGGTGCCGCACCGGTAGGGGCGCCACAGGGCAGACGCGCGTTGTGCTGATCCGAGCGCGTCACCAACCCCTACGTCGGCGATGATGCCGTCGTCGTCACTCAGGTCGGTGTCTCCGACGACGCCCTACACTTCCAGGTCGGGTGCCTCGCGCACGGCCCGAGTGGTGACAGCCTCGATGATCTTGCGCCCCACCTCTGGGGTCGCCAGCAGTACACCGAGGCCGGACGCCTTCCCGACATGTTCGACATGTTCGTCGTCGGTGGCCGCCGGGATCCACTCGAAGCCGACCGACCAGATCAGCCTGGATGCGGAGACGTTGAGGAGTTGTTTGTTGGTCCGGAACACCAGCGCCTGGTTCGACCTGGTTTCGATCACGACGACCCAGCGCAGATGGCCCATAGCGACGATCCCTCTCGGCGGTGCCGCCATCGACTCCGGAGTCCGCGGCGCCCTTCCGCGGAACGTATCAGAACAGTCGATGGATCGCTGTCGGACCAATGACCGACGCCCGCTCAGAACAACGGTTCGGTGACGCAGATGTGCAGGGGACGCACCACCAATTCGATGCCCCATGGTGCGAAACGAAAGTAGGAGAGGTCGATCCTCTCGACGTCGGCAATGCGGTGGATCGCGAGCATGCTCCTACTCCACGGGAGCGAGGCTTCCGATGCGCGCTGGGATTCCAACTCGCCGATGAACGCCACCCATGGTGCGGCGAGCGAGGTGGCGGTCCAACCGCCGGCCACGGGATAGAACGTGGAGTCCACCTGATAGCCGATGAAGACATCGTCGAGATTGTCGAGGGGAAACTGGGCGGTCTTGACTGTCAACAGATACCAGCTGGTGGTATTCGCGGTCCGATCGCCGTGGACCATCCGGCTCAACGTCATGACCACGCCCACCTCGGATCGGGCGACCGCCTCGCTGTCGTAGAGGGTCGGTATCTCGACGGAAACCTCAGAGTGAGCGGGCGAACCCCATAGGTAGTGGATGAGCCGTCCGGCCGGGTGCACCGTTTGAGAATATGCGCGATGGCGGGTCCGCACCGTCAGGCAACCGACCGACAGTTCGCCGCAATTTGTCGGCGGCCCGCGCCAACATCCGCGAGTCTTGTGCTCGCGCTGCGCAAGACTCGTCCCGACGTTGAATCTGGGCCGTCGCCCGGCTGATTTTGTCGTACGAACGTCCTAATTCTCTCGCTGGGCATGGGCATTGCTCGGATAGCGGTAGCAGGCTCGAGCGGCCTCATTGTGAACGCAACGCCATCGCAGAGGTCGCCAATACGCCGTCGTGCAGTCCGGCTATACGGATTCGGGAGTGGCTGCAGGCGCGGGGCTGATGTTTGACCCCCGCGCCGGCTGGCCCTTCCCCTGAGTCTCTATCGGTCGCATGGCCGAGATCGGCTGGGGAACAACCCGATAGCATCTACTCGAGGCATATCGGCCGAGCCCGACGCCGCGGTTGCGTAGAAGCAATGGGGCGGAGGGGTGTCGTGATTTCCTAGTGTCATGAACAAGTCACACACCCTCGGCGTTATCCCCCGACATATCGCGGCAGCAGCGCTCGCCCTCGTGGCGATGCTGGCGATGTTCACCCAGCAGACGATCGCCCCTCCCCAAGCGAGTGCGGCCGGGTGGGTGACCATCTTTCCGAACTACAGTGACGGCAACTGTGGTGCGAAGGGCGGTTCTGTCCAACACGTCAAGGTTGCAGCCTTCCCAGGCCGGGTGACGGTCAACGCTAACAACCAGCGCTGGGCGCGACTCGACGTCGGGGCCCGCGGCAACGTCAAGATCGTCGCGCAGGTGTACTGCGTGTACGGGTTCTTGAGGACTCCGGGTGGTTGGAACACCGTGGAGCGCACCATCAAGAACCCGGTGCCTTGGAAGAGCTACTACTTCTGACGCTCGGCCAGTGCGCGACTTGCAATGAATGTCCCCTGTCGGCTCCGGGTTCAACCGGAGCCGACAGGCTGGGGCGACAGGCGGCGGCGGGCTGCTCCCGCTTCGAATATGTTGGTACACAGAGTGGCTAGATTGGTCCACGACTAGGTGCTCAACCGTTGCCGCAGGAATGGTTGGCCAGCCGTCAACTTTTATTGCGGCCGAGAATGAACTCAAAGCTATCGGTGAATCGCACCACCTCGGCGGCAGCGAGACTGTCGCCAATCTCTCGCAACCCCCGATCGAGTTCATCGTCCGGAAACGTCGAAAGTAGCGACATGAATCGTTTCTCAACCATCGTCATCCAATGCTGCTTCGGCATCTCCACATCGAACCCCCATGTGTTCCGCGAAACCTCCAAGCCTGTCGCGGTGCGTTGACAATGTCCCTACGGTCGGGCTGAAGTGAGGTGAAGCGTTCCAGCGCTGCATCGAACAGGGGGTACTCGATCCGCGTTGGCAGCATGACGATGAGCAGCGCGCCCCCCGGCGCGACGAGCGCGCTCAATTGTGTGAGTGTGCTGGGAATGTCGACGAAGTGGTGCACTGCCTCCTTGACCAGAACAAGGTCGAATTCGGCGGCACTTGCTGCGGACAGCGCCAGCACGCTGTTCTCGGCCGCCGCACACACGGGTCGGATACTCGGATGCGGCTGCGCCTGGGCAAGCATTTCTGCCGACGGATCAACCAGATGCACCGTTGTTTCGCCGTCAAGTTGGCGCAATAGTTCTACCGAGAAGATTCCGGTACCGCCACCAATATCCGCGATGCGATTCCCGGGCCGGGTTTCCGTCACATCGACAACTCGCTTGACCATCCACTCGCGAAAAGTAGGAGTTCGGTCCCACAGATCGTGATAGTCAGCTGCCAGGCGGGCGTAGTGGTTGGCAGTACTACTTGCTTTCCCATCATTGGGTGTAGGCATGGATGAAGCGCAGCGATGATAGCAATGTTGCGTTTGCTGAACATGCGTCTCGGCTCGTGTGAACTGCAATAAAATAAGGAGAGTGGCATGCGGGACTATTTCCTTAGTTACGCATCGGAAGATCGAATCAGGGCCGACCAGCTTGTCGAGGCGCTCGAGGGATTGTCTGCTCAGTGCTTCATCGACCATCGGGATATCGCACCCGGTGATGAGAGATATCGAGACCGGCTGATCGAAGGAATCGGCGACTGCGAATGCATCGTCGTGTTGCTCTCGTCCTATTCTCAGGCGTCTGACGAAGTCTTCCGGGAGATGCAGGCAGCGCACGATCGAGGTCGCCGTCGCATAGCGGTCTGGCTGGACGGACGGACGAAATACACGAACGGCTCGTTGGAGATGCTGCTTGCTTCCAGCCAGGATCTGGTCTGGGGGCCTGAGTCAGCTGCCCAGATAGCCCAGCGGATTCATGCAATGGGTACGGTTTCGTCACTTCGCGATGCTCTGGCCGACTATCAGTCCGTCGTGAGTCGCCTAGAGGTCGATCTGTCCGCCGTATTTGCTGCGGTGGATCGCCAGGATCTCACCGGTGCGGTGGCCAGTGTGTGTCAGATCGCTATCGCCATACTGCGGCAGCTCTGGTCTGGCTATCAGCTGCCCGCGCCCCCACCCGATGAAATGCAGGATCTGATCCTCGGTTGTCGAGACCACTTCGAGTACCAGTCACTGGTAGCTGCTTTCGCCACCATCCAAGATCTGGCGCGTCATGCGTCAGTGCGTCCCGCGTCGATGGATTCGACGACCAAGATCATCGACCAGTTGATGTCGATCTTGAGCGTCTTGCGTGTCCGTGGCCATGAAAAAGTCCTCTCTGGTGGCCAAGTAGAGGTCCCCGCTGGTGGCCAGATAGAAGTCCCCACCCCGTGTTCGTCGTGTCGATCAGGAACTGTGGGCCCCGATGGTGACGGTGAAGGTGCCAACCAGACACCACCACCGGGGAGTTCCATTGAAGTCTGCGAAGGACCGCATGGACATCATTTCCGCCTACCAACAAGTCGGGTCGTACCGAGGTGCTGCCGACCTCTGCCACACCACCCCCAAGACCGTCAAACGGATCGTGAAGAAGTTCGAAGCCGGCGATAACATACCGCCACGGGCCCAACGGGCCCACAACTACGATGCGGTGACCGACTTGGTCACCGAACGTATCGCGAAGTCCCAGGGCCGGATGTCGGCCAAGCGGATGCTGCCCATTGCCAGGGCTGCCGGTTATCAGGGATCCGCCCGCAACTTCCGCCGCCTGGTCGCCGAGGCGAAGACGTTGTGGCGCAACGAGCATCATCGAGGGCGACGCCCGGCGGTGTGGTCACCGGGCGAGTATCTGGTCATCGACTGGGCCCAGGCCGCGCCGGGATTGTTCCTGTTCTGCGCGGTGCTGGCGTTCTCACGGTGGCGGTTCGTCGCGTTCGCCACCGACCAGAAAGCCTCCACCACGCTGGCACTGATCGCAGAAACGTTCAACGCGATCGGCGGCGTGCCGGCCCGGGTGTTGGCCGACCGGATGGCGTGCCTCAAGGGCGGGGTGGTCGCCAACGTGGTGATCCCGACCGCCGAATACGTGCGGCTGGCAGGACATTACGGGTTCGCACCCGACTTCTGCCACGCATCGGATCCCGAATCGAAGGGCATCGTGGAGAACTTGTGCGGCTACGCCCAACGCGACCTGGCCGTCCCGTTGTTAACCGAGGCCGCCATCGCGGGCCGCGGTCTGGATCTGCGGGCCGCCAACACGGCGGCGAGAGCATGGTGTGCCGAAGTCAACGCCACGATGCACTCGGAGATCTGTACCGTTCCCAACGAACGACTGATCGTCGAACGTGAACTGCTGCAACCACTACCGTCGCTGCGGTTGCAGATCGGGGCACCCTCGGTACTGCGCAAGGTCGACCGACTGTCATGTATCCGATACGGCTCGGCCCGCTACTCCGTACCGACCCGGCTGATCGGGACCAACGTCGCCGTCGTGGTCGATCACGGCGCGGTCTGCCTGGTCGAACCCGCCACCGGGACGGTCGTGGCCGAACACGAACTCGCCGCCCCAGGCAGTGCGTCGATCCTCGACGCACACTACGACGGGCCACGACCAGCACCAAACCGGGGTCCACGACCCCGAACCACGACCGAGCAGCAGTTCTGCGCTCTGGGCGCGGATGCCGAGGCATTCCTCATCGGAGCCGCGGCGATCGGCAACACTCGACTGGGCTCTGAACTGGAGGTCCTGCTCGGGTTGGGTGCCGCGCACGGCACCGACGCACTGACCGCGGCGTTGCGCCGGGCGGTGGCCTTTCGGCGGTTCCGCGCTGCCGACGTGCGCTCCATCCTGGCCGCCGGCGCGGGAACCCCGCAACCCCGCCCGCCCGGGGACGCGCTGATCCTGGACCTCCCGGTCGCCCCGATGCGTTCGCTGGACGCCTACACGGTGATCCCGGCCGACGGAGGTGTCACGTCATGACCAGCACATCAGCGAAGGCCGTAAAACCCGTTGCGCCACCGTCAGTTCCGCCGCTGGCCGCTGATCTCGACGCCGGGTTACGGCGACTCAAACTGGCCGCGATCCGACGCACCGCACCCGAAGTGTTGATCACCGCGAAGACCCAACGCTGGACCCCCGAGGAAGTGCTGCGAACCCTGATCGAAACCGAACTCGCGGCCCGGGATGCCTCCAACGTCGTCAACCGCCTCAAGGCCGCCGGCTTCCCAGTGACCAAGACACTCGAGTCGTTCGACGTGGCTGACTCTTCGATCCAGCCGAAGGTGTTCGACTACCTATGCAGCCTGGAATGGATACGCACACAACAGAACCTGGCCATCATCGGACCCGCCGGAACAGGTAAGTCCCACACCCTGATCGGACTGGGCATCGCTGCCATCCATGCCGGGCACAAGGTCCGCTACTTCACCGCCGCCGACCTCGTGGAAACCCTCTACCGCGGCCTGGCCGACAACACCGTCGGCAAGATCATCGAATCCCTGCTCCGGGTCGATCTGATCATCCTCGACGAACTGGGCTTCGCCCCGCTCCATGACACCGCCACCCAACTATTGTTCCGGCTCGTGGCCGGCGCCTACGAACGCCGCTCGCTGGCCATCGGATCGCACTGGCCATTCCAAGAATGGGGCCGGTTCCTGCCCGAGCACACCACCGCAGTCAGCATCCTGGACCGGCTGCTGCACCACGCCACCGTCGTCATCACCGACGGCGACTCCTACCGCATGAAAGACGCCCAACACCGGAAGGAGACCACCCAACCAACCTAGGAATCACCACACGGGGTGGGGACTTTTATCCGGCCACCAGCGGGGACTTCCACTTGGCCATTGACACTTGAGAACGCGACGTTGGGGAATGGAGGAGCTGACCGCTAGCCTGCGAGACGATGCCTCGTTTCTGTCGGGGCTCATGCTGGAAGCCGGTTGGCTGCAGGGTTCGGAACTAGTGCCGCGACGAGACGTCGTCTACATGGTCTTCGAGCGATCCCGTGGAGGTTTGAACAAGTATCTGGAGATCGTGCTGGCTGAGACCGAGGGCGCTATCGATCAGATCTCGCGTGAATCACGCGGCCGAATCTTCCCGTCGGAGGAAGTTCCAGTCTCTTCCCGTTTCCTCGTCCTTGCCAGGTCGGAAGGCATCGGTGATGGAGATGGCGCAGCGACTTACCTTACTCCGGAACAGTTCGTGCTTCGCTTCACCGGAATTCGTTCGCTTGGAGACACACCACCGTCAGCGCCGACGCACAGCACGCTGGCACCGCAGATCGTCGCAGCATTGAGTGTTGGTCGTGGCAATGTTCTCGTGTACGGACCACCCTCGGTAGGCAAGTCGTCCGCGTTGCGCGAGCTGGCGGTAACCGGATGGCCAGGTGCACCACGCATTCGGTTTCTCGTTGACTATGCGGCGTCGGACATCGAGGGCGCCGAGCACGCTCTCGATACGCAACTTCGCGAGTACTTTCCGATCGAAGTCCAACCTCGCACCCGTGAGCTCGTGAGTTACCTGGTCCGTTCAGGGCGGGCTGCGCTTCTATTGGACTCCATAGAGTGTGCGACCGAGTTCGACGAACCGACCCACGTGGCCCGTACTTTTGCCAGGTTGTGTTCGTTCTTGAGCTACTCGTCCACTGTAGTGATGGCCGGCCGTGATGCAGCACTACGTGATTCCTCTGTCGTACGGGAGTTCTTCTTGGACGAGCCTGCGGTCAGCGACGTGCTGGTGCAGACGCTTCGCTCGACCGGCGTCGACGTCGCGGGATTGCCGCGCATGGCGATGGTGCGTGCAAGAAGGCGGCGCGGAGGAGCGGCCGTTGCCACTACAGGCGACAGGCTGATCGACGCGGTGTCAACGGCAATGTGGGTCGAAGACGAAGTTTCGGCGGCCCGGCAGCTCTCGGATTGCATAGCGGTCGAGCGGATTCTCGACCGTGGTGCAGGGTTTCCGCCCGCATTGGCGCGCCAGCAGCTTGCCAGCCTGGCACGAGGCGGCTGCGTCGCACCGGCGAGCGCTCAGGAACTCGACCTACAAGCGTTCAATCTCGTGGGTGTACATCAGCACCGTCCGCCCCGTGAATTACGAAGTGCCATAGACTATGTGGTGGCGGCGTCATGTGGAGTCGATCCATCCCGCTGGGTCGGCGTATCGGTAGGCGAGACGACCAGACGTCTGATCCGATTGCTCTCGGTTGCCGCGGCCGGCAGCGTTTCGATGGCGAAACTGGCGCTGGTGGGGCCACCGAACTGCGTTGTGGCCGTTAGCAAGGAAACTACAGTTCGGCTCTCTGACAGAGTCGTCACCGCGGGAGAGTTCCGCGAGTTCATTCGTGCGATTCCGGATCTTCCTTCGCTCTCTGAGCTGAGTCCCGGTCTGCCGAGCGAGGCGCAGCTTCACCCCATGCACGAACGATTGCCTGATCTCTACTACCGGCAAAAGCGTTTCGCAGATCATCCCGCAGTAGGTGTCAGTTGGTGGGCGGCGGATTCCTTCGCCCGATGGTTGGGAACACGATTGCCGACATCCGTTGAGTGGGAGATTGCCGGCCGTGGCTGGGACGGTCGAATATTCCCTTGGGGAGACGATCCCGTCAGGAATCGCGTCAACTGTGCCGACCAGAGCGCTGGCAAGCCGATCCTGGACTACACGGCGTGGCGAGAGGCGATGCGCGCTAACGTGATCACGCCGCGGTCGGGTCGACCGTCCGGTGATTTGTCAGCCAATCGCGCTGGATCCGGAGCTCTCGATATGGTGGGTAACGTTTGGGAGTGGTTGGCGACGGACCTGGGAGAGCACCGCGTGGTCGCCGGCGGATCCTACGACAATCCGCTGCGGGCGTGCGTTCTGTCATCGCGTTCTGTCGCCACTCCCGCAACTCGGAGCAATGCAGTCGGATTCCGGGTGGTGGCCGGTTGAATAGGCAACACAAGGGCGCAGTGATCGGGCGCGACAGCGCCGGAGGCGGCCAGCTCAAGCAGGCTAGCCTTTATCAAATTCAACTGGAGGATGGACGGTTGCTGCGGTGCGATTACGTCGAGATCGTATCCGATGGGTTCCGTACACTCGCGGTCGGCGAACAGGTTTGGTGCTCGGTATCCCCGGATGATCCCGGCTGGGCCACCTACGTTGTGCCGATCAGGGACTACTCGGCTCGGCAACTGCTCGGGCTACCCGAGTCATCTACTCAGAACCCAGATCCGATGTCGGAACTCTGGTTCTGACGTGTGCACCGCTCACGGTCAGCGTTGTCGCCACAGCGGCTAGTACATCCGTCACCTCCCAGACGTGACACCTGTTCAAGTGGGGCCAAAGCCGCTGTATGCCGAGCAGTTCGGTGCATGGGTTCTGGCGCTGTTGTATCGGCCGCTACCGCTCATCCCAACGGCTCTTCTCTGCCGCCGTCAGCGGCCAAAGGGCCTCACTCGTCAGTTCGCCGCAGTGGTCGCCGGCCAACTGGCGAGCCGCGATCGCGACGGGGATCGCTTCTTGTCGGGTGTAGAAGACCCCGCCCTTGCCGACGAACCCCTCGATACAGCCAGCTCGGCTGATAATGCCTCTGTCAGCCATCTGTTTGTACACATAGCGGTGACGGCGACCGGTGACGATCTCGCCCGACGGGTACTTGACCGCCGAGAACATGAGGACGTCAGTTTCATTCATGCGGTGGTCCTTTCGATGGGATGGGCTGGCTCATGCTTCGGTGCGCAACGCCAACCAGTCCTTCAGCTCGATCCCGAACAGGCGAGCCTGGCACAGCTCGGCGTCACCCTCCTCGGCGACTTCGGGATCGACCCACTCCAGATACGTTCGACCGGTGCTGGGATCAACCATGGTGATGCAGTAGTCGTCATGGTCGGGCTCGAAGTGGTCGCAGATCCGGTACAGGCTGGTGCCTTTCGCTCCGGTATCGACATGGTGTGCACCCAACAAAGCCAGCACATCACCGGCCGGCGCTGCGGCGATAGCCAACAATCGCTGGTCGGGGTCGGCCAAGGCGAGCGCATGCTCGGCTGTCATCGCGCGATCGACGATGCGGCGGTACAGCGCGGTATCCAGCGCGACACCCTCGAGAAAGTAGTCACTCGTACCGTCAGGCCAGACGACCGCTGGTCCATCGATTCGATGCAGGCGCTGATCAGGAATCACCATTGTGGGCTGGGGCAGCAGTATCAGCCCTCCGTTGTCGACGAACGAGTACCAGCCGAGGCCGTTTTCGAAGGCGATGAGAATTTGATCCCACACCCACAACAGCTCGGCACTCATGTCGGCGGCGCGGGCGCAGATCGCCCCGGCCACGTCGGTATGCGCGCCAAACAAGTCGTCGGACGGCAGTGGTTGGTCCCGCACCACGGAGGCCAGAGCTACGAAAAGAGTGTTGTCGCCCAGTCGGTCCAACTGTTCGGAAATGGCTGCTTTCGCTGACGCGCCAAGCTGGTCTCGCTCCGCGCCGAATCGCCGCCTCACCCGATCGACGTAGTGGTCGTTCAGCACATTGCCACACGGCCGACGCATGGCGCGGGCCTCTTCGGGCGACTCGGCGACATAGGTCCAGTTCGGCTGGGCTACATCTAGACCCGCGAAGTACCGGTGCATCGCCGCTGTCACGGCGTCTTCATCCCAACGCGGGTGCGCGGCCGTGACCGAGTTCATGCGCTCCACAGCCCACTGCGCCGACGCTGCGGGTCCGGCCATTAGTCGCCGGCGAAGTCGTGACGGTCCTCGATCGGGTGGTAGCGCCGTTTTCGCAGTACGCGGTAGGTGCCCGGGGACACCGGAAGGCTCTGATGCTGGTCGTACTGCGCTTGGTGGATCAGTCGTGCGGTGTCGCGAAGATCGACCAGCAGCTCGCCGCCATCGACGATCACGTCGAAATGGCTATCTGACTGCAGCACATGGTGATGTCCAGACTCGGAATGTCCGACAATGTAGTTTCGGACGGCGAACCGATCGCCGAACAGAACACCGGACGTCGGGATTAGCAGAACCTCGCCTTGACGCACCATTTCGCTCACCACCGTGATTCTGATCGAATGCCCGGCTAGTGTCTGTCGGTCGCGTGGCTGACTGTTCCTACGGCGATGCTATGAATTTCAAGCGGCTTCACGCACTGATCACACGCCAGCACCGCGGTGAACGCACCGCCGCACGTGGTGTGGGTGACCTGCACCGCCGGGCCCTCGTCGGTGACATACCAGTGCTGTGCCCAGTCCAGTGCGGTCACGATGATGGGCAGCACCGCGCGGCCCTTCTCGGTGAGTCGGTAGCCGGCGTCCAGCACACCGCCCTCGACCAGGATCTGCAGGCGGTCGGTGAGCGACCCGGGCGGCGCCCCGAGTTGGCCGGCGAAATCGGTGAACCGGGTGGTCCCGACGAAGGCGGCCACCATGATGGCGAACGCCCACCGGTTGCCCAGGATGCTCATGGTCTGCGGGAACAGATCCGCCTGGGTGGCCCGGTCACTGTGGGAACGGCGCCGGGTGGATCCCACCGGCATCGAGGACGGCCAGGACCCGGTCGGGCCCCATTGCGCGACAAGGTCTTTCTCGTCGGTCTCCACACCGCAGGCCCGGCAGGTCAGCAGCGGGGTGAAGTCCCGGCCGCAGTCGCCGTGCCGCATGGCGGGCAGTGCGTGTTCGGGCACCCATCGGCGCTCCCACGCCCAGATCGCCACCAGCACCGGCCACAGGGCCTGGCCGCGCGCGGTGAGCAGATACTCGTATCGGGTGGGTCCGGACTGGTATTGGCGGCGCGTCATCAGGTCGTGCTGCACCATGGCGACCAGACGCCGGGTCAGCACTGAATGGGAGATGGGCAGCCGCTCCACGAATTCCCCGTACCGCGAGGCACCCAGCAGGGCCTGCTGGACGATCAGCAGGGTCCATTCGTCGCCGAGCAGCCCGAGCATCCGGGCCACCGCGTTGGGCTGGGTCACTCGCGCCAGCGCCTCAGCTCCGAGCCGGGCGCCCAGGTGGAGTGCGTGCCACTGGAGATCCGTTCGGGCAGCGCCAATTTACATACCGGACCGTCGGAGACCCGGGCCGCGTCGAACACCAGGCAGTAGGATGCGTCGGCGTTCATATCGGTGGTCAGGGTGATCAGATAGCCGTCGTCCTCCCCGGTACTGCCGGCCCGCGGAGCCGCCCCGGCGGCGATATGGGACCGGGGTGCCATGGCGGTCTCGCTGCCGTAGACACCGTCAGCGAAGGCGAACCGTTGTTCGGCACCGGTGTGCAGATCATGGCGGACCAGGCCGTCGAACAGGAACCAGCCGGGCTTACCGGTGGCGGCGTAGGTGTAGCGGTAGGGGCGTCCGGCGAAGCCGGAGTTGATCATCCCGAATTCGGTGATGCTGTCCGACAACTGCTCTTCACGGGTCTGTCCGGTGACCAGGTTGAACCGCCACCGGTGCAGCCTGGTCTGCATCCCGTCCAGTGACAGTCCGCGGAAGATGCGCTGCCACTTGGGGTTCATCCCGTTATCGAAGCCTTCGGTGGGTTCGGGTTCGCCCTGGAAGAACCCGTCCAGCACGATCTCGTCGCCGTCCTCGTAGGCATTGGTGAAATGCAGGACGTAGGTGGTGTCGGCCTCGAACCATTTGACGTCAGCGGCCCCGCCGCGCCGCGGCAGCACCGCGAACCGGGACGGCATATCGCGGTGCAGCCGGGGGATGTGCGCGTTGTGCTTGAGGAATTCGGCATCCCAGAACAGCGGAAAGTCGTTGAGAATCACGTAATTCTCGGTGAACGCCATATCGTGCGGCAGCCGGGGCCCGGGCAGCTCGACATCGACGTAGTGGACCAGCGCGTTGTTCTCGTCGACCACTCCGTAATGCAGGTACGGCGCGTCCTTGCCGTAGTTGAAGAACAACAGTTCGCCGGTGGCGTCGTCGACCTTCGGGTGCGCCGATACCCCCAATCCTCTTGGGGCCCAGTCCTGTTTACCCAGGGTATCGCCGGTGTAGGGGTCGATCCGGTACAGGTCGCCACACTGGTAGAAGCTGCTGAGGGCGACACCGCGGTGCACGGCGACATCGGTGCTGGAGGCGTCCTTCATCAGGGTGCGTGCACCCCAGCCGTAGTCGCGTTGGGCCAGCTCCACCGGCTCGGCGATCCCGGGCCACAGCGGGCCGGCGGCCTCGTTCTCGGCCAGGAAGCCGTCGGTGCGGACGAACCTGTTGCGGTAGCGGGCTTTTCCGTCCCGAAAGTTGACGATGTGCAGCATGCCGTCACCGTCGAACGGATGGTAGGCCTTGAACGCGGGGTGCAACGGGTTCTCGGTGTTGCGCAGATACACCCCGTCCAGGTCGGTAGGGATCTCACCCTCGACGACCGTCAGGTCGTCGGCGTCCCATTCGCTGGTCTGCGGGCGCCAGGCGCCGGTGCGGTAGGGGTGATCGTCGTCCGGGGGAAGGGTGGATGCGAATTTCGCGACGAGATCGGTGTTCACAGAACCTCCTGAGTCGTGCCGACGACAAGGCTGACGGTGGTGGCGGTACTGCCGCCGAAGTTCAGGGTGCCGAACGTCTTTGCGCCCTCCACCTGGTAGGCACCGGCGGTGCCGCTGACCTGTTTGGCGGCGTCGAGCAGCATCCGGATACCGCTGGCACCGACGGGATGCCCGCCGCCGATCAGCCCGCCGCTGGGGTTGATGGGCAGCCGGCCGCCGATCTCGATCTCACCGTTCTCGATGGCCTTCCAGGACTCGCCGGGCCCGGTCAGCCCAATGTGGTCGATCGCGAGATACTCACTGGGAGTGAAACAGTCGTGCACCTCGACGCCGTCGAGATCGTCGAGGGTCACGTGGGCGCGGGCGAACGCGTCGAGGGCGGCGCCGCGCACATGCGGCAACACATAAGGATCGTCGGCGGCGCGGTCGAGTTTCTGCCGCAGGCCCAGCCCGACGGTGCGATGGCCCCAGCCGTCGATGCGCCCGATCGGCCGGACACCGGGATGATCGCGCAGGAAGTTGTCGCTCACCAGCACCACGCCGGCGCCGCCGTCGGTCATCTGGCTGCAGTCCAGGCGTCGGATCCGGCCCTCCACCACAGGATTCGACGACACATCGACCTGCCAGTCCCGGGTCTGGGCATTCGGGTTGGCGCGGGCGTTGGTGTAGTTGAGCAGCGAAATGGCATCGAGGTGGGTGTCGTCGAGGCCGTAGCGCCGGTCGTACTCGTCGGCGATCCGGCTGAACATGTACGGCCACATGAAGGTGGCGTCCCCGCCCTCATGCCCCGTCCAGGCGGCCGCGCCGAGATAGGCGGCGGCAACATCGCCGGGCACCGTCTTCTCCAGTTCCACCCCGATGACCAGGGCGCTGTCATAGGCCCCGGAGCGCAGATCGGCGACGGCGGCCAGTGCGGCGACACTGCCGGACGCGCAGGCCGCCTCGTGCCGGGAGGACGGGACGTCCCAGAGGTCGGGTTCGACGGTGGCCGGCATCGCGCCGAGGTGGCCTTGCGCGGCGAACATCTCACCGAAGGCGTTGGCGACGTGCACGACGCCGATGTCGGTGGCCGGTGTGCGTGCCGCGGCCAGGGTCTCGCGGACGACCTCGGCCGTCAGGTCGGCGAGATCGCGGCCCTCGCGCTGCAGGTTGCGGGCGTAATCGCTCTGGTAGCCGCCCAGGATCCACACATTGGCGCCCATGCCGCCGACGCTACTACAACTAAGAGAGTAAGTCGGGTGAACTGGCATCTCACGTTCCGGTCGCCGGCGGCGTCTACACAATGTGACTGTGGGACGACCGTTCGAGGACATCGTGGCCGAGTACGGCGCGATGGTGTTGCGGGTGTGTCGGGCCGTCGTCGGCCCGACCGACGCCGAGGACGCGTGGTCGGAGACCTTCCTGTCCGCCCTGCGGGCCTACCCGGAACTCGATCCGAGCGCCAACGTCGAGGCCTGGCTGGTGACCATCGCGCACCGCAGGGCCATCGACATCGGGCGCGCGGTGTCCCGGGCGCCCGCCCCGGTCGATGCCGTTCCCGATACCGGGCACACCGATCACCACGACCCGGACCTGTGGTCGGCGCTGGCGGCCTTGCCGGACAAACAACGCCGCACGCTGGCCTACCGCTACCTGGCAGGCCTGCCCTACGCCGAGATCGCGGATCTGCTCGGCGGGTCGACCGAGGCCGCCCGCCGCGCCGCCGCCGACGGCCTCAAGACGCTGCGCACGACCTACCTCAAGGAGGACGCATGACCGAGATCTTCGACGGCATCGACGCCGACGCCCCGACCCTGGCCCGGCTGCACCGCCGCCTGGAGCATGCGGCTCAGGACGCCGACCTGCTCGACGTGGCCTACCGCACCCTGGACACCGCCATCGGTCGGCTGCTGCTGGCGAGCACCCCGCTCGGTCTGGTGCGGGTGGCGTTTCTCTCCGGTGACGAAGACGTCCTTGCGACGCTGGCCCAGCGGATCAGCCCGCGGATCCTGCACGCCCCCGCCCGCCTCGACGTTGCCGCCACCGAGATCGAGGAGTACCTCGCAGGCCGGCGTACCGAGTTCGATCTTCCGCTCGATCTGCGGCTGGCCGAAGGGTTTCGCCGCCAGGTGATCGTGCATCTGCGCGAGATCGGGTACGGGCGCCGGGAGAGCTACGCGACCGTCGCGGCGGCGGTCGGCAGTCCCAAGGCGGTGCGGGCGGTGGGCAGTGCCTGCGCCCGCAATCCACTGCCGCTGGTCATCCCGTGCCACCGGGTGGTGCGCACCGACGGGTCGTTCGGGCAGTACGCCGGCGGAATGGCGGCCAAGGCGACGCTGTTGGAGCTGGAGGCGGCCTGACCCAGAGCGGGTACGCTGAGGTACCAATTCTTCGAGAGGGTGAGGTGCAGGTGAGGCTGGCCAGAGCAAGTGCAGTGCGCCTCGGTCTGCTCGCCCTCGGCCTGTTCGTCGTCGCCACCAACGCCTTCGTCATCGCCGGCGTGCTGCCCCAGATCGCGCACACATTGGGCGTCGGCCCCGGCACCATCGGCTACTCCATCTCGGTCTATGCCATCGTCGTCGCCGTCGCGTCGCCGCTGGTGTCGGTCACCTGCGGCCGGGTCCGTCCGGAACGCGTGATGGCCGCCGGGCTGGCCCTGATCGCCGCCGGCACCTTCCTGGCCGCGGCCGCGGACACCTTCACCGTGTTCACCGTGGGACGGGTCATCGCGGCCCTCGGTGGCGCGGCGCTGGTGCCCTCGGCGATCGGCGCCGCACCGGTGATGGTGGCGCTGTCCCAGCGCGGCCGGGCCATCGCGCTGGTCGGTATGGGTTTCACCCTGGCGATGGCGATCGGCTCGCCGATCGGCACCGCGCTGGCCGATATCGGCGGTTGGCGGCTCCCGCTGTCGGTGCTTGCCGGCCTAGCCGCCCTGCTCGTCCCGGCCCTGCTGCTGGTGGTGCGCGATGTCCCGCGCAGCCCGGCGGTGGACCTGCGGTCGCGCGCCGTCGTCCTGCGCGACCCGCGCATCGTGTTCGCGATCGTCGCGTCGTTGCTGATGACGCTGGCGTTCAACATGGTCTACATCTTCAGCGCGGTGATCACCCACGAGGCCACCGGCGGCGACCACAAACGGCTGGCGATCCTGTTGCTCGCCTACGGGGTGGCCGGCGTCATCGGCAACATCGTGGGTGGACGCCTGGCCGACCGCATCGGCAGCCGTCGCACCCTGCAGATCGTGCTGGCGGCGCAGGCCGTCGCCTTCGTCGCGCTCATCGCGGCGCACGGATCGATGGTGGCGACCGCCCTGGTGTTCACGCTGTCCGGGATCGCCGGGTTCGCCGCCTCGGTGGCCGTCCAGTACCGGCTCGCGCTCATCGACTCGCGCTACGCCACCACCGCACTGGCGTGGTATTCGACGGCGATGTACGTCGGCATCTCGATCGCCCCGCTGATCGGCGCCGCAGCACTGCCGTACGGACCGCCCGTGTTGCTGGCCGCGGCAGCGGTGTCCATCCTGGTCGCGGTAGTTGCGTCGGAGATCAGTCACGCGAGGCGACGTGGCTACGATGGGGTAGCCCGGGGCCAGGATCTGGTCGGTGCGTCCTCGACGCGCAGCTAATTCCGGGTGCGCGAAGACGGAGGAACGATGAGTAGCCAGCCAGCTGCGGCCAGCGGCGATATCCAGCAGAGCCGTGTCGGCGATATCAGTGTGGTGTCGGTGGTCGGGACAGTGGACATGATCACCGCGCCCAAGCTGGAAGCTGCGATCAGGTCTGCGGCCGAGGCGGGACCGGCGGCGGTGGTGGTGGATTTCACCGCGGTCGAGTTCCTGGCGTCGGCCGGCATGGGGGTGCTGGTCTCCACGCACGGCGACCTCGCGCCCGCCGTGAAACTCGTTGTTGTCGCGGACGGTCCGGCCACCAGCAGGCCGCTCAAATTGGTGGGCATCGCCGATGTCGTCGAACTCCACGCGACACTCGATGAGGCCCTCGCCGCTCTGCAGAGTTAGAAAAAGCGGCAAACGGGTAGCCACCGGTCGAGATGACAGAGCAAGGCGATTCCGCAACCTTCGCGAAGATCGGCGTGATCGCCGGCCCCGAACTCGCGGCGCAGATCCGACAAGAGCTGGCCGCATGGCTGCGCCAGAATTTCCTCTTGGATCCCGAGAAGTCCAGCGATGTGCTGCTGGCGGTGTACGAGGCGCTGGCCAACGCGGCCGAGTTCGCGTATGTCGGTGCCCCGCAACCCGGTCCGATGCATGTGCATGCCGACTATGACGACGCCGCCGCCGTGCTGACCGTGACGGTGACCGACGAGGGGCACTGGCGCGCCAACGACAACGACATCAATGACGTGGCCCGGGGGCGCGGCATCCCGTTGATGCACGCGCTCGCCGACCGCGCCGATATCGATGCCACTGCGGCGGGCACCGAGGTGCGCCTGCAGTGGGACCACATTGCTCAGAACTGCGGCAGCCGCACCACCTGAACGAAGAACTCGTCGATCTGGCGCACCGCGCTCATGAACTGATCGAGGTCCACCGGCTTGGTCACATAGGCGTTCGCGTGCAGCTTGTAACTGCGCAGGATGTCCTCTTCGGCCGACGACGTGGTGAGCACCACGATGGGGATGAGGCTCAGGTTGTCGTCGGATTTGATCTGCTCCAGCAGTTGCCTGCCGTCGTACTTGGGCAGGTTCAGGTCCAGCAGGATCAGGTCGGGCCGTGGCGCGTCGGCGAACTTGCCCCGCCGGTACAGAAAGTCGAGCCCCTCTTCGCCGTCGTGGGCGACATGCAGATTGTTCTTGATCTTGTTGTGCTCGAACGCTTCCCGGGTGATCAATTCATCACCGGGATCGTCCTCGACGAGCAGGATGTCGATGGCTCGGGTCTCGGGATAGCTCACGGGGTTCCTTCCAGCTGAGGTTGCGGCGCCAGATCGGGCGCGGTGGTCGGGGTGATGGGCAGCGTGAACGTGAACCGCGTCCCGTCGGTGTAGGAGGTGTCGATCCAGATCGTCCCGCCGTGGTGCTCGACGATCTTCTTGCACAACGCCAGGCCGATCCCGGTACCGGTGTAGGCATCGCGGCCGTGCAGCCGCTGGAAGATGACGAAGACCTTGTCGACGAACTCCTCGGCGATGCCGATCCCGTTGTCGGTGACGGTGAACAGGAACTTCTCGGCGTGCTCGCCGGTGCCCTCCTCGCACTCGATCACGATCCGCGGCGCCGTCCCCTCGCGGTGGAACTTCACCGCGTTGCCGATCAGGTTCTGCCACACCATCGTCAGCAGGGTGGGGTCGCCGTCGATGGTGGGCAGCGGTGCGTCGGGCAGCGCGATCTGCGCGCCGGTCTCGTCGATGGTGGTGGTCAGATTGCTCAGTGCCGCGGCAACCACCGAGTTGAGGTCCACCTCGGTGTTCGTCGCGTTGAGCCGGCCCACGCGGGAGAAGGTGAGCAGGTCGTTGATCAGCACCTGCATCCGCTTGGCGCCGTCCACGGCGAAGCCGATGTACTCGATACCGCGGTCGTCGAGCTTGTCGCCGTACCGTCTTTCCAACAGCTGGCAGAACGACGCGACCTTGCGCAGCGGTTCCTGCAGATCGTGCGAGGCGACGTAGGCGAACTGTTCGAGTTCGGCGTTGGAGCGGCGCAATTCGTCGGCCTGCTCATCGAGGGCCTCGCGCGCGGCGCGAGAGATCTTGAGTTCGTCCACGATGCGCTGGCGCATGTCCTCGACGTCGGCGCTGATGGCCCGGATGTCGCGGGGGCCGCGCGGGATGATGCGTTCACCGAAGTTGCCCTCGGTGATCCGCCGGCAGGCCGCGGCCAGCGCGGACAGCGGGCGGGTGACGGCGTTGCGCATCACCACTGCCAGCAGTACCGCGGTGGTGACGAACGTCAGGATCATCGCGATCATCACCGCGTCGCGCCAGCTGCGGATTTCGTCGAGATGCGCCAGGCCGGTCGCCCGGGCCTCGCTGAGGTGATCGTTCTGGATCGTGAACAGCGCTCGCAGCCGGTCGAAGAGCACCTTGCCCTCATCGATGCTCGCATCCGCCACCGGCTGTGCCGGCGTGACGGTTGAGATCAGCGGATCCGCGTACTCGGCGCGCCAGGTGTCGGCGGCCGCCTCGGTGTTGTCGAGGTCGACGAGGAGCTCCTCGTTGCCCGCCAGGTTCTGCCGGATCTGTTCGGCGGCATCGGCTTCGGCGCTGCGACCGTCGTTGTACGGATCCAGGAACCGGGGGTCGCCGGTGATCAGGTAGCCGCGGACCGCGGTCTCCTGATCACGCAGCGCCGCCTGCAGTTGGTAGGCCGCGATCCGGGCCGGCTGGATACCGTCGCGCAGCTGATTGGACACCTTGTCCGCCTGGCCCACCAGGACGGTGGCCGCTATCGAGCATGCCAGCACGGCTGTTCCGATGACGGCGAGCACCAGGTTCTGCCAGCCCTGCACGGTGAGTCTCATGGCCAGGATCGTTCCACTCTGATCACCGCGATGTCATCGGTGAGCCCGCCGTGCAACTGCGCCCGCGACTCGGCGGCCTCGATGAGCGCTTCGACGAAATCGGCGCCGGGCAACCGGGCCAGCGAGCGGGCCATGGTGAGCAGCCCTTCTTCGCCGAGCCGCTCGTCGCCGCGACCCGAGTGACCCTCGAACAGCCCGTCGGTGAGCAGCAACAGTCCGTGCTCCGGGGGGAGTTCGTAATGTTCGACCGGCCACTCTCGGGCGCCCAGACCCAGTGCGGCGCCCGGGCGGGGCTCCAGCCAGCCCACTGTGCCGCCGCCCTGCAGGAGCATGCCGGGGTGGCCGGCGCGCACCGCGGTGAAGTGGCCGGTGTCGGGTTCGATGGCCAAGCTGAGCAGGGTCGCAAAGGTGCCGGAGCTCGTCCGTTCGGTGGTCAGGATCCGGTCGAGTTCACGCATCCGTTCGTTGCCGCGCAGGCCGGCGAAGGTCAGCGCCCGCCATCCGATGCGCAGGGCCACGCCGAGGGCCGCCTCGTCGGGACCGTGCCCGGCAACATCGCCGATCATGACGTGCACGGTGCGGTTGTCGGTCTGCACGACATCGAAGAAGTCCCCGCCGAGCAGGGCGTCCTGACGGCTGGGGCGCGAGCGCGTGACGATATGGACACCCGGCGCGTCCAGCAGCACCGGTGAGGGCAGCAGACCGCGTTCCAGCCGGGCATTCTCCAACGCCCGTATGCGGGTGGAATGCAGGTCGACGGTGGCGAGCTCGGCGCGCTTGCGTTCGATGGCGTACAGCACGGCGCGGCGCAGGGTGTCGGGCTCCACCCGGCCCTTGACCAGGTAATCCTGTGCTCCCGAGGACACCGCGGACACCCCGAAGGGCTCATCGTTGTATCCGGTTAACACGATGATCGGGATGGTGTTGTCGAGGCCACCGAGCCGGTGCACGGCATCCATGCCGGTGGAATCGGGCAGGTTCAGATCGAGCAGGATGCAGTCCGGGCGCTGTTCGGTGAGGCGGTGGGCGGCCTCGGAGACCGTCTGGGACCAGACGAAGTCGAACTCACCGGCCGCGTCGGCGATGAGTTCCTCGACCAGCAATGCGTCCGCTCGGTCATCCTCGACCAGGAGCAGCGACAGCCGCCGTCCACCTGCCGCCGTGGCTACGATCGGGCCAGGTGAGGGGAGCGGGTTCTGCGGCGCGCGCATGGAACGATCAAGTCCTCCACCTGGGGCGTTCACCCCGGTCGCGCTGTGTATGGGTATTGACGTCAACGCCTAAGACCTTACCCAGAGACCTGATCTTGGACGGCGGCGTACCGACGGTTATGTCGCGCAGCGGCCGATGTTGTCACAAACCGGCGCGCCGTCGAGTCATATGTGTGAATGCCCCGCCGAGAAAAGGAAAACCATGCTCCCGAAGGTCAACATCAGTAAGCAGTTCTCCGGCCCGTACGAGGCCTTCGCGGCGTTCGACGCCCAGGTGAAGGAGGCGACGGAGGCGGCGGGGTTGTCCGCGCTGTTGGTCGAACTGGTCAAGCTGCGGGTATCGCAGATCAACGGCTGCGCCTTCTGTCTGCGGATGCATACGCGCGATGCCGTTGCCGCAGGAGAGTCCGCCGACCGACTCGCGGTGCTGCCGGCCTGGTGGGAATCGCAGTACTTCGACGAGCAGGAGCGGGCCGCGCTCACCCTGGCCGAACGGCTCACTCGGATCGCCGACGAGCACACCGCCGCCGCGCCGAGTGTCGATATCGAGGCGGCGTTGTCCACACAGCAGATCGCCGCCGTCGCCTGGCTGGCCGTCGAGATGAACGGCTGGAATCGCATCGCCATCGCCAGCCACTATCCCGTCGGGCCGTGAGGCGCCCGCGCTCGGTCCCGTGCGGCGATGCCGATCGCCATCGCCGACATCAGCGATGCCGCAACGAAGGCGGTGGTGAAGTTCGCGCCGGTGATGATGAGCCCGAGTGCTGTCGCGCCGATTGCCTGCCCGAATGTCAGCGCCAAGAACAGTATTGCGGTGCCCGCCGCAGAATGGGCGGGGTCGATGGCCGACGTCCATGCGATCAGCGATGACGTCGCGGCCGTGAATCCCCAGCCGAACATGAGGTAGGCCGACAGTGCCACCAGCGGGAGATGGGGCCCGAAGGCCAGCAGTATCAACGCGACGGTCATCACCGTGCAGGTCAGCATCCAGGCCGCGGTGGCGGGCAGCTTGGCCATCCGATGGGCGGTGAGAATCACTGCGGTGGCACCGATGCCCAGCGTGATCCAGGCGCCCACCGTGCCGCTCTCGGACATCGTTCCTGCGTCGACGAGATGGCTGCGGCCATAGGTCCACACCGCGCCGGAGCCCGCTCCCATGAGCGTTGCCGCGATGATGACGCGCCGGTGGTCGGCCAGCCACCGACCCGACACCGTGCCCGCTGTCCGTGGCGGCGCAGTTGGTCGGGTGCGGGGGCGTCGGTCGGCGGCCAGTACTGCTGCGGCGAGGCCGGCAGTCACGAATCCGGTCACCGTCCAGGCGACCCTCCATTCGGAGGCGACCAGCACTGCCAAACCCGCGGCACCGATCAGGCCCGGCCCGGTGCCGGCGTTGACCACCGACTGCGCACCGTCGGCGTGCCGAGACTCGACATTGCGGTGCACGATCGTCACCAGCGCTGGGGAGGCGAAACCCGCACCGGCCGAACTGAATACGGCGGCGACACCGAACACCGTGACGGTACCGGCGGCGGCCATGGCCCACGCACCGCCACAGGCGGTGACGGCCGCGGCCACAATCAGGGCGCGTGGCGATCGGTCGCCGAGGCCGAAGCCGGCCGCGGCGGCCAGGCAATAGACGAGCGACGAACCCGAGGAGATGTAACCCGCCCCCGCCGCGCTCAGGTCGAGATCACGCTGAATGTCGGGAAGAAACAAGCCATACGCCAGTCGCACCAGGCCGTAGGTGGCGGCGATGAAGCATGTTCCGAGCACCACGACGGACATTGCCCGCCCGGATCCAAACGAAAACGATCGTTTCACTTTTTCGAGTTTAGAGTGTCGGACATGCCGATGCGCAAGGGCTCGGAGGACAAATTGCTCGACGCGGTCGATGACCTGATGTTCACCGCGGGCATCGAAGCCACCTCGGTGGATGCGGTGCTCGCGCGTGCGGGGGTATCGGCGGCCACCCTGTACCGGGGCTTTCGCAGCAAAGAAGCGCTGGTCGCCGCCGCGCTGGAGCGCCGCCAGCAGCGATGGCAGCAGGTGTGGGACGACGCCATCGACGCCGCCCACGGCGACGAGGAGCGGGTGCTTGCGGTCTTCGATGCGCTGGACACCTTCGCGGGCACACGGCATGGAGCGCGGTGGTGCGCCTTCCTGGGTGCCGCCGCCGAATACGCGAACCCCTCCGCGGAGATCGCCGCAGCGATCAACCGCGACACCGATCACCTGCGCCATACGCTGCGGCGACTTGCGCAGCAACTCCCGTGCGCCGACCCGCACGGCCTGGCCGAAGCACTCCTCACGGTCTTCACCGGGGAACTCGCGATGCGGCTGCGCGGCGGTCGGCGTGACCGTGCAGGGATGGGCCGGCAGATCGCCGAGACCGTCCTGGCCGCGGCCGTGGCGAAGCGACGGTAGTAGTTCCGCCCGCCCGACACGCGTACGCTGTACCTCTCATTGAGTACCCAGATATTGCGGCGGAAGGCTGGTGCGGGTTGCGGGCTCGCTTCACTGTCGACGAGATCGGTCAGTGTGCCCTGAACATCGTCGAGCGCGACGGGGTGGGCGGACTGACCATGCGCGCGGTGGCTTCCCAACTGAAAACGGGTCCGATGACCTTGTACAACTATGTCAGTGGACGCGAAGGCCTTGAAGATCTCGTGGTCGGTGCGGTCGTCGAATCCTTGGCGCTGCCGGAGCCCACCGACGACTGGCGGGCCGACCTTCGGGAAACTGCAACGGCTCTGTGGGAGGTGTTGCGCGCGCACCCGAACGTCATCCCTCTGATTCTGATGCGCCGCTCGGTATCCGCGTCGGCCTTCGCTCCGGCCGAACAGATGATCGCCGCGCTATCCCGATCGCACTTGAGCGAGCATGACGTCTTGGCGGCGTTTCGTGCGATCCTGGCGCTGGTGACGGGCTCTGCCCAAGCGGAATTCGCCGGGCTCTTCGCGGGTACGCCGGAACACGATGAAGCCAACGCCGCTGGTGCCACAAGGGTCGGCGAACTCGCTCGCGATCAGTATCCCCACATCGCGAAGTTGGCGAAGGCCAGTGATCAATCGACGGCGGCCGCCGACTTCCAACGCGGCCTGGCGATCTTCCTGCAAGGCCTCGCCGCCGTCGAGGAGCATCCTGGGACGAATCGAGCGCGGACACCGACCCGACGGGTAAACCGTTCATAAGCCGCCCAAGACACGCGTGCCGAGAACGTGTGGTGTCATCTGAGCTGGAAAGTGCAGTGAAAGAACAGGTTACACGTCGGGTCGGGCGTGGCCGGTTCCTCCCGAGATCCTGGAGCCGAGAGTGGAAACTCCGTTCCCGGAAAGAAAGGGCAGGGAATGCGGGCGTCCCGCCAGCGCCGATGCCAGGTGGGCTGCCCCACCCTCAACCGTGCCGCATGCGTCGCCATCCACCGTTGTGGTCCAACCAGTGTCTGTTGCGCGTAGCGTCAAGCCCGCCGCGTTCCGCTTCGCCGGCACGAAGGGGTTGGATAGGCCAACCTCCGTGGTGAGAACGGCATCGATTATCTCCTCGGGCACGTCCGTCGGCATGCGCAGCGCCAGGGCGATATCGAGATGATGCAAGACGTGGTCGCCCAGTAGGAGCCCGGGCGGGAACAGGCGTCCGATACCGCGCCGGTGATCGATCAGCGTTTCGAAGGCGTCGATGAGCTCTTGAGGGCTGCAGCGATGCGCAAGACGTTGCGCTAGTGAGGTATTGGTCTCGTCAAAGTCCATCCGATGCCGCGCCATCGACCAGCAGAGCGAAGGCACCGAGATGCTGTATCCGATGACGAGATGAGCGAGGACGTCATGTGCGGTCCACATGGAGCACAAACTCGGCTGCGTCCACTCCACGGGCGTCAGCGAGCGGGCGAAGTCCACAAAGTAGTGGTCCTGGCGTTTCAGCAAGTCACGATTCGACATGGAGTTCCTTGCGTAAGAACGCCGTTTGGTCGGCCACCAACGTGCGCACGAGCGGGGGATGGTAGATCGCGAAGTGGTCACCGTCGTAAGAACGGACGGTCGCCCGCGGAGCGGCGCCGGCGACGTCGTACACGTGCTTGGTATCCATCAAGTTTCTCATTGGAAGATACGCAGATCATCAGCGGAGCCTGGATTTTCGATGCTCTGCGCTTCGCGCTGATCACTGCGAGGCCCAGGGCATTGGCCGCCGCAATCCGGTTGTCGAACGGAGAGTCCTGGGGCGCCGTCGAGTTCCAGCCTTGGAGTGCACCTGGCGCTGTGACCACCGCTGTGTGCCCCGGGGCCCCAACGATGGGAATGTACTTGCGCGGCGATCCGGTGGCGACGCGAACCAGGTCTTCGATGATCGACGGCGTCATCCTGAACACGGGTCCGAGTCCAGAGTGCAGTGCGGCGCCCGGGCCGTACACGATCGGGCACTGAACCACGACTGCGGCGACGTCACGGCGTTCGCTGGATAGGCGCAGCGCGTGCATCGCGCCCAAGCTGGTGCCCCATAGACCCACTCGCCGGGCGTCGATGTGCGAGTCGGACTTGAGGAAATCGTAGGCGGCCTGCGTGTCGGCGTGTTGGCGCCGCATGGACAGCCGCTGGCGAGGGCTGCCCGCGGAGGCCCCCGTGGTGCGGTAGTCGAACGCCAGCGTGGCGACTCCCGCCGCGCTGAAGGCCTGTTCATACTGCTGCAACATCATTTGATGGGTCGCGCCGAGGCCGTGGATCAGGACGACCCCAGGGTGCGGGCCCGGCCCATCGGGATAGGTCAGCCATGCTGCGCACCTGGTGCCGTCCGAAACGAAAGTCGCATCGATCGTCGTTGTCATGTCTCTTTTCCTTGCGAGTTTCGTTGTGTGCCGACGGTGCCATTGGCGTACGTTGTACTTATATAAGTACAACGTACGTAATCGAGTGTCAAGACCGTCGGAACCCGAAGCGCACCAGCCGTTACTCTCTGCGGCCGCACCTGCGGGACCGGTTGCGCAGGAGGGCGCCATGTCTAGAAAGCCGTTGAGGCACACCGCGAAGGGCGAACGCACCCGGCAACGAATCCTGGAAGCCGCTGATTGTCTGATCGGCCGGCGGGGCGTGACCCGCGTGACGCTTGAGGACGTTCGCAATGAGGCGAACGTGAGCAGCTCTCAGATCTACCACTATTTTGCCGACAAGCGAGCTTTAATCGCCGCCGTCGTCGACCACCAGGATTCCCAGTCGCTGGGTGCCGAGGCGATGCTGGGCAGTTTCGAGTCGGCGGACGACGTGCGGTCGTGGGGTCAACGCCTTGTCGAGCGGCAACGCGACTCGCAATTGGCGGGTGATTGTCCCATCGTCACACTGGGCACCGGGTTGGTGGATCTCGACGTCGATACGATCACCCAGATCGCGCGGGTACTTCGCCGATGTGAGGACGGCATTCGCGCTGGCTACCAGACGATGCACGCCAACAATGACCTTGCGCTGGAAGCGGATCCAGACGCCCTTGCGACCATGACATTGGCTACTGCCATTGGTGGTCTTGTGCTCGCTCGGCTCAATCGTGATGCGGGGCCGCTGCAGGTCGCGCTGGACGCCATGCTCGACTGTCTGCAGTCGCGACAGCCGAGGTCGTCAAAGGCGTTGCTATCAAAATAGTTTGGATTGGTAGTTCCAAAATCTTTGTCTACGTTCGGGATATGACTATGGACATGGCAGGAGCGACGGCGTTGGTGACGGGTTCAACGAGCGGTATCGGCACCGCGATCGCGACGGCGCTGGCTCAGCGTGGAGCCCACGTACTGGTGTGCGGACGCGACGCGGAGCGGGGTGATCGGGTCGTCGGGGAAGTACGTCTCGCCGGCGGCCGTGCCGATTTCGTGCCCGCCGACCTCGGCGGGGGCGCTGCGGCTGCCAGGGAGCTGGCCGCTCGGGCTCAGCAGATCGCGGGTCGGCATGTCGACATCCTGGTCAACAATGCGGCAGTTGGAATCATCGCTCCGACAGCGGATATGCCCGAGAGCGGATTCGACGCGGCCATCGCGACCAACCTCGCCGCCCCCTACTACTTGGTCGGTGCGCTGGCACCTGCAATGGCCGAGGCGGGCAGCGGAGCAATCGTCAACGTGGCCAGCATGGCGGGCCTGTTCGCTCTGCCCGGAATGTCGGTGTACGGCGCAACCAAGGCCGCACTGTTGTTTCTGACCAAGAGTTGGGCGGCCGAATTCGGGCCGCGGGGCGTTCGGGTCAATGCGGTCACCGTCGGACCGACGCGTACCCCGGGTTCGGCTGGCCTGGGTGAGGCGCTCGACGCTCTGGCCGCGCAAGCGCCTGCAGGTCGCGTTGCCGACCCCGCCGAGATCGCCTCGGTCGTCGCATTCCTGGTCAGCGACGCGGCGAGCTTCGTGCACGGCGCCGCGCTGTCCGTTGATGGCGGCCGCACCGCGGTGTGATTGCACCCGGATGCGAGCGGTTTCTGGCGCGATTCGCCATGCTGGCCCTCCCGGAGGAGCCCAGTTCCGATAGCCGACCGGCCGACGAACCATCTGATACCGACGATGCGCCGGCCGGAAACCACCGACGACCAGCTGGGCAACGCCCGGAAACCGCGCTGACCTGCACGCGAACGTGGTGCCCCCGGCATGATTCGAACATGCGACACCGGCTTTAGGAGAGCCGTGCTCTATCCCCTGAGCTACGGGGGCGGGGACCTGCCGGGGCAGGCGAGCAGAAGTCTAGTTCACCGCCGACCCGTCCCGCTCACGCCACCGGGGGCGTGGACAGGGAGCTACCCAGACACGACTGGGGGACAGCCCTTCCGGACTGTCCCCCAAGCCGCAGGTGTTGCTAGTCCTGCTCGGCCTTCTGACGGGCCTCGTTGGCCTCGGCAGAGCCGCGGGCGGCTTCCGCCTCAGCTTCCTTCTTGGCGACATCGCGCTGCGCGTCGGCCTTGTCCTGCTGGGCCTCGCCCTCGCGGCGCAGGTTGTCATTGCCGGTCACGGCGCCGACCGCCTCTTTGGCCTTGCCCTTGACGCCCTCGACGACGCCCGAGATGCCTTCGGCGGCACCATTGTTGTCAGCCATATTGAGCTCCTTTGTCGCTTCGTGTGTGGTGCGCTGCGTGAGACACACCATGACCCTGCCTGTCGGCGGTCACTTTGTTCCCCCTACGGGATTCCCTGGTCCCCCGTTACCAAACCTGATGACGCCAGTGGGCTGTGCCACCCTTTGCACCACGATGAGACCGCTCAGACGCTGTCCAGTCGCGGGTAGAGCACTTCCTGGACGATCAGTTGCAGCGCCGCGGCAACGGGAATGGCGACGAGCGCGCCGACAACGCCCAGCAGGGTGGCCCCGATCAGCACGGCGACGACGGTGGTCAGCGCCGGAACATGGACCGCGCGGCCGATGATCCTGGGCACCAGCACGTAATCCTCGACCATCTGGAAGGCGATGTAGAAGACGATGGTGGCCAGGCATACCGGTATCGAGACGGTCAGGGCCACGGCGCCGACCACGATTCCGGCGATGGTGGATCCGACGACGGGTACCAGGTCGAGGATGGCGACAAGGATGGCCAGCAGCAGCGGATAGGGAACGTCGAAGGCGGTCAGCCAGATCAACGTCGCCGCGCCCGCGAGCAGCGATATCAGCACGTTACCCAGGACGTAGGCGCCGACCTTGGCGAACACCTCGTCGCCGATCAGGATGGCGCGCGGTCGCCGGGTGTGCGGCACCAGGCGGTAGATGGTGCTGCGGATGCGCGGCATGTCGGCCAGGAAGTAGAGCGTCAGCACGATGGCGATGAGCGTGTCGGCGACTGCTTCCACCACGGCGGTGCCGGCGCTGACCATGTGGTTCAGTGCCGAGCCGTCGATGCTGTCGACCGCATCGGTGAACCGTTGCTCAAGCTGGAAGCGGTCGTTGAGCCTGCCGATGAACGACGAATGATCTTGCGCCTGTTGCAGATACAGCGGTGCGCGATTGACCAGATCGGTGATCTGGGCGAACAGCGGCGGGAAGGCCGCGGTGGCGAACGTGGCGATCCCGGCGACGAAGACCACGAACACCAGCGCCGTGGACAGCCACCGCGGTAGTCCGTGGTTGACCAGCCGGGAGACCACCGGTTCCAGGCCGAGGGCAAGAAAGAAGGCGACGCCGATGACGGTCAGAATCGAGGACAGCGAGGCCAGCAGATGGACCGCCCCGTAGGTGACGGCCACCCCTGCCGAGGCGGCCAGGCCGATGAAGAAGGGGGAGCGCCGGTCGAACTTTCTGCCCGGTTCCCCGAGTGGCTGTTCGGGCGAAGTCATTTCCGCCGCTTGGATTTCCGCCTCCGCGACGGGGCCCTCGTCCGGGGTGTGCGGCTGGGCCACCAGGTCGTTGTGCCCGTCGTCGGCTGCGGAGTCGTCCATGTGCACCCCTGTCAGCCGGCCCGAACCTGCTGGGGTTTACCCCGCTGTCAATTCTTGAAACCCGCGGGCAGGTACGTTCGGGTTGTGGTGAGCAGGGACTTCAAGGCCGATCTGCATGGTTGTCTGCGCGAGGCGCGGGAGGCCTTGCTGTGGAAGCTCGACGGTCTGTCGGATTACGATATGCGGCGCCCGCTGACCTTTCACGGCACCAACCTGCTGGGTCTGGTCAAGCATCTGTCCGGGTGCGAAATCGGTTATTTCGGTTGGGTTTTCGACCGGCCGTTTCCGGACCTTCCGGCGTGGCTGGCCGTCGAGGACGATGCCACCGTCGACATGTGGGTCAGGCCGGAGGAAAGCCGAGCCGATATCGTCGACCTCTACCGGCGCGCGTGCGCGCATGCCGATGCCGCCATCGAGACGTTGGGCCTCGATGACCGCGGGAGGATGCCCGACGGCCGCGCGGTGACCCTCCACCACGTGCTCGTGCACATGGTCGCGGAGACCACCCGCCACGCCGGGCACGCCGATATCGTGCGCGAACTGATCGACGACTCAGCCGGAGCGCATCCGGACGGCGCCGGGCTCCCCGACGAAGACTGGCCGGCGCTGCGTCAGCGCATCGAAGACGCGGCTACCGAAGTTCGGCGATGACCTTTCCGAACACCTCGGCGTGACTGGCCTGCACCACCAGATAGTTCGCTCCGTAGGTGTCGCGCAGCCCGCGCACCTTGTCGGCCATCTCGGTGACCGAACCGGAGAGCACCCCCGGCAGGGCGAGCAGCTGTTCATCGCCGAGGCCGGGCGCATAGTGGCGGGTCATCGTCAGATTCGGCATGTCGGAACCGTCGGCGGGTACGGCGGTGATCGCCAGGTTCAGCTCGATGTCGTCGAAGCGCGCGCCGGCCACCTCGCGCAGGAATGCGATGCGCTCGGCGACCGGATTGCCGGTGACACCGACGATGTTGGCCCACTTACCCGCGACGGTGAGCAGCCGGTCACCGCCACCGGCGATCATGATGGGCGCGCCGGGTACATGCTCGATGAGGTGCTCGACGACATGTTCCAGATAGTCGATGCGCTGACGCGCCGACGGGAAGGGCAGTTCGGCGGCCTCGAACTCCTCGCGGACGTAGCCGGCGCCCAGGCCCACCTCGAATCGGCCACCGGACAGATCGTGCAGCGCGCCGACGTCGCGGGCCAGCAGCGCCGGTTTGTAGAAGCAGGCGTTCAGCACAAACGTGCCCAGCCGCAGCGTCTGGCTGGCCGCGGCGGCGGTCGCGAGCACCGGGAACGGTGCGGGTGCGCCGAGGTGGTCGGGCACCAGGAGGACGTCATAGCCGAGGTCCTCGGCCAGGCGCGCCGCGTCGCGGACCTTGGCCGCCGAGGAGGTGTCGCGCAGGCTGAGACCGAAGCGGAAGTCGCGGGGCATGCACCGACGGTAGCGCGGTCAGCTCAGCGGCAAGGAGGCAAACGGTGTCGTGGTGGGCCGGTCGGAGCCCGAACCGGGCTCGACGGTGAACGCCAGGGTGGTCGACGAGCCGAGATCAGGCAGCACCGCAGTGGTGGACGGGGCGATGGCGCCTGCGTCCATCACACCCGCCGAGTGCGCTCCCTCGGTATCGATCAGCCACATCTGATAGACGGTGCCGGTGGTGGGCGGCTCGACGTTGTTCATCACCAGCACACCGGCATTGCGTTCGCGGGAGAACACCACGGTCGCGGTGCCGCCGGTCGGAATGTGGCCGGAGACGGTGCGTACGTCGGGTGCGGCGAAGATCTGTTCGGCGGTGGTCTCGGTGGGCACCGGGCGCAGCCACCACCCGACACCGAACGTGGCCACCCCGATGACGACGGCCGCCGCCGCGGCTGCGACAGCGGTGCTCCAGCGCCGCCGGGAGGGATGCAGTTGCCGCACCTGACCCGTCTGCTCGGCGGACACCGTGGCGAGCAGGCGCTCACGCAGCTGTGCGGGAGGCTCGGCGGCGGTCGTCGACGACACTGCGGCCATCGCCTCGCGCACCTCGCGGACCTCGCGATGGAACGCCGACGACACCTCTTCGGGCGCCGCCTGCACCCGCCGTTCGATATCGGCGCGTTCGGCGTCGTCGACGGCGTCCAGCGCGTAGGCCGTCGCCAACGTCAGGAGGTCGTCGTGGGGAGTGGTCATGCCGCCCCCAGACAGGCGCGCAGGCCGCGGATGGCATCGCGCATCCGGGACTTGACGGTGGCGAGGTTCGCCGACAGCCGGCTGGAGACCTGCACATAGGTGAGGCCCTCGTAGTAGGCGAGCTGGATGCACTCACGCTGCCGGTCGGTCAGCGATCCCAGGCACGCCGTGACCTGCCGGTACTCGTCACGAGTGAGAACGCCCTCGGCGACCTGGTCGACCGGCAGCTCGACGGTGGCGGCGCCGTACCGGGCCTCCCGGTCGGTGGCGGCCTGCTCGGAGCGCACCCGGTCCACGGCGCGGCGGTGCGCGACGGTCATCAACCAGGCCAGCGGTGTCCCGGCGGCCGGGTTGTAGTCGGCGGCATTGCGCCAAACCTGCAGGTAGATGTCCTGCGTGGTTTCCTCGCTGTAGCCAGGATCGCGCAGAACCCGGGTGACCAGTCCATACACCCTGGACCGGGTGTGGTCATAGAACTCGGCGAAGGCATCGACATCGCGTTGCGCCACCCGGCGCAGCAACGCGTCGAGGTCTGCCGTCACGCTCCGTAGCCTAGCGGGCACGGACGCGGTCACGGTCTGCAACACCGGTATTTCGCCATGCTCATCGACGGCCCCCGGTCGGGGCGAACGTCCACTGGTACACGTCCAGGTACCCGGAGCGGAATCCCGCCTCCGAATAGGCGAGGTAGAGCTCCCACATCCGCTGGAAGGTGTCGTCGAAGCCGAGCTCGGCCAGCGCCGCCGATCGCTGCAGGAAGCGTTCGCGCCACAGCCGCAGCGTTTCGGCGTAATCACGCTGCAGCGAGAACATGTCGACGGTGCGCAGCCGGGTGGAACGTTCGGTGATCCCGATGACCGCCTCCACAGAGGGCAGCAGGCCGCCGGGGAAGATGTACTTCTGAATCCAGGTGTAGGTGTTGCGGGAGGCCAGCATTCGATCATGCGGCATGGTGATGGCCTGCAGGGCGACCCGTCCGCCCGGGAGCACCAGCTTGTCCAGCGTCTCGAAGAACGTCGGCCAGAAGCGATATCCGACCGCCTCGATCATCTCGACCGATACGACGGCGTCGTACTGTCCGTCGATATCGCGGTAGTCCCGGAGTTCGATGTGCACGCGGTCGGCCACACCCGCCTCGGCCGCGCGCCGTCGGGCGAATGCCAGCTGTTCGGAGGACAGCGTGATGCTGTGCACGTGAGCGCCGCGCGCCGCCGCACGAATGGCCAATTCGCCCCACCCGGTGCCGATTTCGAGGACGCGGCTACCGGCGCGCACCCTGGCGGTGTCGAGCAGGCGGTCGATCTTCGCGCGCTGGCCGTCGGCCAGGCCGTGCCAGTCGGGCCGGGAGCCGCCGAACAGGGCGCTGGAGTACGTCATCGTCTCGTCGAGGAACTCCGCGAACAACGCATTCGACAGGTCGTAGTGGTCGGCGATGTTGCGCCGTGACTGGGCCGGGCTGTTGTGCATGGACCGCGGGTGCCGCACCACGGCGAGGGGTCGAAGTCGTTGTAGTGCAGGCGGGATCAGCACGTCGACCGATGAGGCGAACTCGGTGAGCAGTGCCGGCAGGTTGTTGGAGGTCCAGTCGCCGGCCATGTAGGACTCGCCGAAACCGATGAGCCCGTAGCGGCCCACCCGGCGGAACAACGCCTCGGGCCGGTGCAACGTCATGGTGGGCAGGGTGGGATCGGCGGCGCCCAACACCGACCCGTCCGGGTGCTGCAGCCGTATCGGCAACTGGCGCACCGCCCGCCGCAGCAGTGCCCCGGCGATCCGTCCCTGCACGGCGCTGACCGGGCCGCGGGGTGCGCCCGCGATCTGGGCCCACCGAGCGGCATCCCGCTGGGCCTCGATGTTTCCGGTGGTCTCCAGCGTCATCTGTGCGTGACCTTTCTGGTCTCCGAGGTGGTGGTGCGGGGTATGACCGGCAGCCCGCGCAGCCAGAGCGCGATACCGTGCAGCCGGATCTGCAGTGTGCCCACCCACGGTGCGACCGGGGCGACCAACTGCATGCGCGCGACGCTCCACGCCGATGCGGGCCGGCGCTGCCCGTGCAGCGACGCCGCGAAGACCAACTTGTTGTTGCGGTGCCAGGAGATGGCCAGATCCGCGGTGGCGCCGGGCCTCGGTGCGTCGACGAGGTAATAGCCCTCGACCTCGTTGAACGGGGAGACGTAGAAGCTCTTCGTCACCGCCGCCGGCCCGGTTTCGGTGGGCGGCAACAGGTATGCGTGCCGTGCGCCGTAGGTGTTGTGCACCTCCACGATGACGTGCGCGAGCTCGCCGGCGGCGTCATGGCACCAGAAGACACTGATCGGGTTGAACACATAGCCGAGCACCCGGGCGTGCAACAGCGCGGTGACCTGGCCGTCGACGGGATCCACCCCGTGGGTGGCCAGGAAGTCGTTCACCCGTTCGCGCAGCGTCGGTTGCTGATCCGCGGGCGCTGAGAAGTGGTCCTGTGCACGGAAGACGGCGAAGGGCCGCAACCAGATCGGTAGCTTCGGCAGGTTGTCGATATCGACGTACCAGGTGTAGCTGCGGTGCTCGAACTCCGTGCGCAACGGGGCGTGCCGGACGTGGCCGATCCGGGTCCGGTACAATGCCGGGCTCAGCATGACACGGTCTGTTGCTCGGGGGCGGTGGGCCAGCGCGCGCCGAGCCGTTCGGCGGCACGCAGCCCCGCCGCCGCACCGTCTTCGTGGAAGCCCCACCCGTGGTAGGCGCCGGCGAACACCACGCGGTCGTCGTCGAGGGTCGGCAGCAGGCGTTGGGCGGCAACCGATTCCAGAGTGTAGAGCGGGTGGTCATAGATCATCTCGGCGATCACGGTGCTCGGATCGACGCGTTCGCGCCCACCCAGGGTGACCAGGAACCGCCGTTCTCCGGCCAGTCCCATCAGCCGCGTGATGTCGTAGGTCACCAGCACCGGGCCGTCACCGGGGGTGGCCAGATAGTTCCATGACGCTCGGGCGCGGGTCTTGGTCGGCAGCAGCGACGTGTCGGTGTGCAGCTGGGCGTGGTTTGCCGAATAGCAGATCGCGCCGAGCACCTCGCGTTCCCGGGAGGTGGGTTCGGCCAGCGCGAGCAGCGCCTGACCGGGGTGGGTGGCGATCACCGCGGCGTCGAACTGCCGCGGTCCCCCTGCTCCGGTGCTGACCTGCACGCCGTGTTCGTTGCGTCGCACCGATCCGGCCGGCGACCCGAGCACCACCTCGTGCACCCGTTCGGCGACGGCGGCGACGTAGGTGGCCGAACCGCCGACCACGGTCTTCCAGGTCGGGGAACCGAACACCGTCAGCATGCCGTGGTGCTCCAGGAACATGAACAGATAGCGCGCGGGGTAGCGCATGGCCTCGCCGGGCGCGCACGACCAGACCGCCGCCACCAGCGGGGTCATGAAGTGCTCGATGAAGTAGTCGGAGAACGCGTTGCGCTCCAGGAACGCACCCAGCGTCTCGGTGTCGCCGTCCTCGCCGACACCCAGCAGGTCGCCGGCCGCCCGGTGAAAGCGGGTGACCTCGGCCAGCATGCGCAGATACCGCGGCCGGGCCAGGTTCGACACCGATGGGAACAGTCCACCCAGTCCGCGCGCTCCGGCGTATTGGAGTCCGATGCGGTCATCGCGCACCGACATCGACATGTCGGTGTCACGGGTCTGCACGCCGAGTTCGGCGAACAACCTGCACAGCGTGGGGTAGGTCCGGTCGTTGTGCACCAGGAACGCGGTGTCGACGGGCACCGGGTTGCCCCGCCCGTCGTCGACCAGCTGGGTGTGCGCGTGACCGCCGAGGCGGATGTCGGCTTCGAACAGCGTCACCCGGTTGCGGGCCGACAGGACGTAAGCGGCGGTCAGCCCGGCCACGCCGCTGCCGATGACGGCGATGGAGCGGTCGGTGCGCTCGTTTCGTTCCACGATCGGTATTCGGAGCGGTGCGGAAAATGGATGGGTCGGCGCGGTGCCGATCTCATCGGGATTACGGGAGTGACCAGGCTCTCGCGGCCGCGGACAGGCCGTCGATCAGCGCGGAGGTCGCCGGGGTGAGGCCGTCGGCGCCGGGCAGTCCGCTGCGCGGGCTGGTGCCGCGGACCCGCGACGGCAGTTCGAGTTGGACGCCACCGCCGCGGGGCAGGTTGACCGGATTGTCCGGGTGCAGCCCGCGCAGCTCGCGAGGTATCGCGTCGAGATCGCACACCACGTGGTGGCCGGGCACCGTCACGTGCCGGGCCAGATGCGCGGCGAGGTCCCGGTTACCGCCGCCGGCCAGCAGTTGGGTGCTGCGCCCGACGCGGCCGTAGCCGTGCAGCGAAACCACCGTGTCGACATGGTCGAGGAAGGCGGCCAGCCGTGCGGACTCCGCGGGCCGGTAGCGCGTGGAGGACAGGTGGTGCGGGTACCGGTCGGGGTGGCGCACCGTGTACAGCGAGGCGCCGGACGCCCGGGCGGCCCGGTCGGCGATGACATCGGTCATCTGTTCCAGCCCGCCGCCGTGGATGGCCAGGAACCCGAACCGGGATGCCAGGGTGCTGGTCTCGACGATGTTCGGGTCGGCAAGTAACTCCGAAAGCGATTGCGGTGCCGGGGTATCGGTCACATCGCGGCTCGGCCAGCTCGCCGGATCCCACTTGTGCAGGAAGTCGACCCAGCGCTGCGGCAGCCCGTGGTGGCGGGCACCGTCGATGATCCGTTCCAGGTATCCGGGTCGGGGCGGCCCGGGCTCGACCCGGGGGTCGATATAGACCCAGGCGGGGCCCGCGCCCTCGGCGGTGTGCACGACCAGTTCGTCGCGGCGGTAGCGCACCGGCACCCCCTCGGCGCTGTCCAGCACGTCCAGGTCGTGATCGCTGAGCCGCCAGAGCACCCCGTGCACGACGGCGCCGTGGAACGGTTCGACGGTGGCCACTCCGCGCTCGTTGATCAACCAGTCATGATCGGCGAGGGTGGCGGGCCGGGGATCGGCGGCGTCCGGGCAGCGCCGGGCCATCTGGTGCACGCACAGATTCGATCCGTATGCGAAGTACAGGTGGCGCATCAGCCTCGGATGGTCAGGTAGATCAACACGACGTTCAGCGCGGAGATGACACCGGCCACCAGCCAGCCTAAGGCCGTCGTCACCCGGTGGTTGATATCGGCACCCATCAGCGCCCGGTTACTGGTCAGCCTGATCAGCGGGATCAGCGCGAACGGTATTCCGAACGACAGCACCACCTGTGAGAGCACCAGGGCGCGGCTGGGGTCCACCCCGATGGCCAGGATCACCAGCGCGGGGATCAGGGTGACCAGCCGGCGCAACAGCAGCGGGTAGCTGCGCTTGAGCAGCCCGGACATGATCATGGCGCCGGCGTACGCGCCGACCGAGGTCGAGGCCAGCCCGGATGCCAGCAGGCCGATCGCGAAGAACAGCGCCACCGTCGGGCCCAGTTGGCTGCTGACCGCGGCGTGCGCGCCCTCGATCGAGTCGGTGTTCTCCATGCCCTGCAGGTTGGTCGCGGCGACCAGCAGCATCGCCAGGTTCACCGCCCCGGCGACCAGCATGGCCAGGCCGACGTCGTACTTGGTGATGCGCAGCAACCGCTTTCGGGCCGGGCCGGCGTCGGGGTGCCCGTGCCGGTCACGGGCCAGGCCGGAGTGCAGGTACACCGCGTGCGGCATCACGGTGGCGCCCAGCATGGCGGTGGCCAGCAGCACGCTCTCGGCGCCGTCGAAGCGGGGCACCAGACCGGAGGCCACATCGGCGGCCGACGGTGGCGCGACGAAGAGGCTGGTGAGGAAGCCGATGGCGATGACCAGCAGCAGACCGGTGATCACCCGCTCGAAGACCCGCTGCCCGCGGCGGTTCTGGATCGCCAGCAGCCCCAGCGACACCGCACCGGTGATGATTCCGCCGACCAGTAGCGGCAGGTCGAACAGCAGGTAGAGCGCGATCGCCCCGCCGACGATCTCGGCAAGGTCGGTGGCCATCGCCACCAGTTCGGCCTGGATCCAATAGGCGACGCGGGTCCGGGTGCGGGAGTGATCGGCCACCGCTTCGGGCAGCGAGCGCCCGGTGACCAGGCCGAGTTTGGCCGACAGGAACTGCACGAGGCCGGCCATCACATTGGCGACCAGGATGACCCAGACCAGCAGGAAGCCGTACTGTGCGCCGGCGCTGACATTGGCCGCGACGTTGCCGGGGTCGACGTAGGCGATGGCCGCGACGAAAGCCGGTCCGAGCAGATACCAACTCGGCCGAACCCGCGTGGGCGTGGTGTCGTGCAGCACGCTTCCCCTTCTCATCCATCCGGACTATCGAATAGAAAAGTTAGGGTAGCCGAAACCTCTACGTCAAGGCGATCAGGGTGCCGCGTAGAGGCCCTTCCCGGTGATCAGCGGCAGATCCAGCGTCGTGGTGATGCCGGGAGCGGCCGCGACCACGGCCGGTATCGCGTTGACGACGCGGGCCGCGGTGGCGACCAGACCGGCATGGTTGTGGTCGCCCTTGCGGCTGCTCAGGCACAGATCCAGCGCGTAGGACGGTTCCCCGGTGACCTCGACGCGGTACGAGCCGCCCTCCTGCGCGGGCTGCGGCCACTCCGGGCACAGGTCGTCGCGCAACCGGGTGATGTGCTCGAGCACCACCGCGGGGTGCCCGCCGACCATGCCCCGCACCTCGAATCGCATGGCAGCGGTCGTGCCCTTGGCAATATGGCCGGACGCGATCTCGAAATCCTCCGGCGCCGGGATCCGGACGTGGGTCTCGGTGACCTCGTCGAGCTCGATGCCCAGCCCGGCGGCCAGCTGGCGAACCACCGATCCCCAGGCCAGGCTGAGCACACCGGGCTGCAGCAGCATCGGCAGATCATCGAGCGACTTTCCGAAGCCCATCACATCGAACATCACTGTGGGGCTGTCATAGGTGGCGTAGTCGACGATCTCCATGCACCGGATCTGCTCGACGGTCTGGCAGGTGCCCGCGAGAGCAAGGGGCAGAAGGTCATTGGCGAAACCGGGATCGATGCCATTGACGAAAATGCTGGCGCCGCCCTCTTCGGCGGCCTTCTCGATCGGCGCCAGCAGCTCCGCGGGCAGCACCTGCCACGGGTACTGCAGGAAGACCGCCGCACTGGCCACCACATTGACACCGGCCGCCAGGATGCGGCGGTAATCCTCCAGGGCGTCGGGCAACCGATTATCGGCCATCGCGGTGTACACCGCGCAGTCCGGCTTGGCGGCCAGGATGGCGTCCAGGTCGGTGGTGGCTTTGATGCCGGTCGAAACATCAAGACCGGCAAGCTCTCCGGCATCCTTGCCGGCCTTGGCATCCGAGGACACCCAGACGCCGGTCAGTTCGTACTGCGGATCGTTGATCAGCTGGGTCAGGGCGTGGCGGCCGACGTTTCCGGTGCCGATCGCGGCGACTTTGATGCTCATGGCGTTCCTTTACAGATCCGGGATGGGCAGGTCGAGGTTGGGGAAGGTGAGGCCGCCGTCGACCTCGAGGGTCTTGCCGGTCAGATAGCTGCCGGCCGGGGAAGCCAGATACACGGCGGCCGCGGCGATATCGCTCGGATCGCCGAGGCGGCGCATCGGGGTGGCCTTCTCCATCGGGTCGCGCAGCGCGTCATTGGAGGCCACGATGTCCAGCGCCGAGGTGAGGATCGAGCCCGGCGCGATCGCGTTCACCCGGATGCGCGGGCAGAGATCCAGCGCGGACAGCCGGGTGTAGTGCGCGAGCGCACCCTTGGCGGTGCCGTATGCCGCGAACGCACGGCCGGAGAGCCGGCCCATCGTCGAGGTGATGTTGATGATCGACCCGCCGCCGGAGTGCTCCAGCATCAGTGGCACGGCGGCGACGGTCAGCGCGTGGGCGGTGCCGACGTTGAACGTGAACGCGTCCTTCATGTCCTTCGTCGATGTGGTCAACAGCGGTCCGGGCATGGTGCCGCCGACATTGTTGACGACGATGTCTAGTTTCCCGAACGCCTCGACGGCCTCGGCGGCCAGGGTCGCGGTGGACTCCGGGTGCGCGAGGTCGGCGACCACCACATGGGCCCGTCTGCCGACCGCGGCCACCTGTGCGGCGACCTCCTCCAATTGCGACCGGGTGCGGGCCGCGATCACCACATCTGCACCGGCTTCGGCGAAGGCGACGGCGATCGCGGCACCCAGTCCGCGGCCGGCTCCGGTGACCACGGCCACCTGATCGTCGAGCCGGAATTTGTCCAGGATCATGCTGGCCTCATTTCTGTTCTCGGCGTCACCGTAACAAGAGTCCGCGGCCGACCGGGCAGATTTCTGTAACACGTTCTAATTTGGCGCCGGCTGACATTTCTCTGTTCTTCGGTGGAGTCCGGCGCTAGGCTTGTTGCATGCCCGTGTCCGCCGAGCGTCGCGCTCGGAAGTCCTCACGAATATCTGCCTGACCCATCCCTGCTGCTGACCGCGTCGTCTGACGCGCTCAGCTCGGCGTGTGCATCCACAGTCTTACTTCATCTGTTGGGCGACCAACGTTCCTGCTGCAGAACGCCTTTTGCTCCGATAGCTCAGTCGGTGAGAGCGGGACCCTTATAAGGTCCAGGGCGAGGGTTCAAGTCCCTCTCGGAGTACGTGTTCCACCAATACCGCTGTGGCTCAAGGGCTCAGAGTGGCCGCGGGTGCCTGAAAGGAGGTAGGCCCCGCCGCTAATTTTCGTACCTGTTCTCAGCCTTGGCGACGGCGCCTCCGGGAAACTGAACACAGGTAGTCACCGCTACTTCTTGGCGGCGGCCTTCTTCGCGGGAGCCTTTTTTGCGGGGGCTTTCTTGGCGGCAGCCTTTTTGGCCGGCGCCTTCTTCGCCGCAGCTTTCTTGGGCTCGGCCTTCTCGGCGTCGTCCTTGCCGGACGAACCGGACCCGCGGGCCTTCACGCTGGCCTCCAGCTTGGCCAGTAGATCCGACACGTCCTCGGTGGACTCGTCCAGATCGGTGGGCTGCTCCTCGACGGTGAACGCCTCGCCACCTTCCAGTTTCGCCTGCACCAGTTCGTGCAGTTGTTCCTGGTAGTCGTCGCGGAACTGGTCGGGCTTGAAATCGTCGGTCATCGATTCGACCACCTGCCCGGCCATCTTCAGCTCGGCGGGCTTGATGTCGACGTCCTTGTCCAGCGAGGGGAAGTCCGGATCGCGGATCTCGTCGGGCCACAGCAGCGTGTGGATCACCATGACGTCGCGCTTGCTGAAATCCTTGACCCGCAGCGCCGCCAGCCGGGTCTTGTTGCGCAGCGCGAAATGCACGATCGCCACCCGGTCCGTCTCGGCCAGCGTCTTGGCCAGCAGCACATACGATTTCGTGGACTTGGAGTCCGGCTCCAGGAAATAGCTCTTGTCGTACATCATCGGATCGAGCTGATCGGCCGGCACGAACTCGACGACCTCGATCTCGCGGCTGCGCTCCTCGGGCAGGGTGGCGATGTCCTCATCGGTGATGATCACCGTCTGCCCGTCATCGGAGTCGTAGGCGCGGGCGATGTCGCGGTACTCGACCACCTCGCCGCACACCTCGCAGGTCCGCTTGTAGCGGATGCGTCCGTTGTCCTTGGCGTGCACCTGGTGGAACTTGATGTCGTGGTCCTCGGTCGCGCTGTAGACCTTGACCGGCACGTTGACCAGACCGAAGGAGACCGAGCCCTTCCAGATTGATCGCATAGGCAACGGTAACAGCGGGTATTACGTTTACGTGGTGGAGCGCGACGGCCGGGTCAAACTGACCAATCCCGACAAAGTGCTCTATCCCGCTACCGGAACGACCAAGGCCGAGGTATTCGACTATTACCTGGCGATCGCCGACGCCATGATCCCGCATATCGCCGGGCGTCCGGTCACCCGCAAACGCTGGCCCAACGGCGTCGGGCAGCCGGAGTTCTTCGAGAAGCAACTGGCGTCGTCCGCCCCGGATTGGCTGCGCCGGGGTTCGGTGACGCACCGGTCGGGAACAACCACCTACCCGATCATCGACACCCGCGAGGGGTTGGCCTGGATCGCCCAACAAGCGTCACTCGAGGTGCACGTCCCGCAGTGGCGCTTCGATGACGACGGGCATCCCGGACCGGCCACCCGCATCGTGTTCGATCTCGACCCCGGCGAGGACGTGACGTTTCGGCAACTGTGCGAGGTCGCCCACGAGGTACGCGGCTACGTCGAGGACATCGGCCTGACGGCCTACCCACTGACCAGCGGCAGCAAGGGCCTGCACCTCTATGTACCGCTGGCCGACCCGGTGAGTTCACAGGGCGCATCGGTCCTGGCCAAGCGGATCGCGGTCCAGCTGGAGAAGGCCATGCCCAAACAGGTCACCGCGACCATGACCAAGAGCCTGCGTGCCGGGAAGGTGTTCCTGGACTGGAGCCAGAACAGCGCCGCCAAGACCACCATCGCGCCCTACTCGATGCGCGGCCGGGAAGAACCGACGGTCGCGGCGCCGCGGACCTGGGAGGAGATCGAGGACCCCGATCTGCGCCATCTGCGTTTCGATGAGGTGCTGGCGCGGGTGGAGCGCGACGGTGATCTGCTCGAAGGACTCGACGAAAGTGCTCCGTTAGCAGACAAACTCACCACCTACCGCAGCATGCGTGACGCCGGCAAGACGCCCGAACCGGTGCCGCACACGACCTCGGCCACCGGGAACGACGACACCTTCGTCATCCAAGAACACCACGCGCGCCGGCTGCACTATGACTTCCGGCTGGAACGCAACGGGGTGCTGGTGTCCTGGGCCATCCCGAAGAACCTGCCCGAGACCACCTCGGTGAATCACCTCGCCGTGCACACCGAGGACCACCCGCTGGAGTACGCCACCTTCGAGGGGGCGATTCCCAAGGGCGAGTATGGCGGTGGTGAGGTCATCGTCTGGGATTCCGGCACCTACGAGACCGAGAAGTTCCGCGATCCCGGCGTGGACGGTGAGAACGTCGACGGTAAAAAGGGTGAGGTCATCGTCACGCTGCACGGCTCGAAGATCAAGGGCCGATACGCGTTGATCCAGACCGGGGGCAAGAACTGGCTGGCGCACCGGATGAAGGAGCAGCCGGTGAACACCGCCCAGGATCTGGCGCCGATGCTGGCCACCCATGGATCGGTGGAGAAGCTGACGCCGGCCGTGTGGGCGTTCGAGGGAAAGTGGGATGGCTACCGCCTGCTGGTCGACGCCGATCACGGCGATGTGGCGCTGCGCACCCGCAGCGGCCGCGATGTCACCGGCGAGTATCCACAACTGCGGGCGCTGGCCGCCGACCTGGCCGACCATCACGTGATCCTCGACGGTGAGGTGGTGGCCCTGGACTCCTCGGGTGTGCCGAGCTTCGGTGCCATGCAGAACCGGGCTTCGGGGAGCAACATCGAATTCTGGGCCTTCGACATCCTGCAGCTGGACGGGCGATCCCTGTTGCGGGCCAAGTACTCCGATCGGCGCAAGCTGCTCGAGACGCTGGCCCAGGGCGGCGGACTCATCGTGCCCGCGCAACTATCCGGCAGCGGAGCGGATGCGCTGAGGTACGCGCGTGAGCACGGGTACGAGGGGGTGGTGGCCAAGAAGCGGGACTCCACCTACCAGCCCGGCCGGCGGTCCCAGTCGTGGCTTAAACAGACGCTGTGGCACAACCAAGAGGTCGTGATCGGTGGGTGGCGCGCAGGAGAAGGCGGGCGCACCAGTGGGATCGGCGCGTTGGTCGTCGGTGTCCCCGATGACGACGGCCTGCGGTTCGCCGGCCGGGTCGGGACCGGCTTCACCGAGAAAATGCTCAAAGACCTGCGGGCGATACTGAAAACGCTGGAGACCGACGAATCCCCGTTCACCAAAAGGCTTTCCGGGCCCGACGCGAAGGGCGTGACCTTCGTGCGCCCGGAGTTGGTGGGGGAAGTGCGATTCAACAATCGGACCGCGGACGGCCGGTTGCGCCACCCCAGTTGGCGGGGGTTACGCCCGGACAAGTCGCCGGATGAGGTGGTGTGGGAGTGGTGACCTCCAAACATTGTGTGCACGTCGGCATTCCGTACTGGATCGCCGCCAGCGGCGAATCGTCTGGGCCAGCCGTTCGCCACCGGCTCCGTGTGGGGTCCCAGATCAGCGAGGACACCGTCAACCCGTAGGCGGTGATTTCCGCGTACGGACCGGCGATTGGGCCACCGTACGCGAATCGCGCCGCGACCCAAGGCGTCGGCCAACGGTGTTGCGGATCGCGGGAACGGCTGGCTCGGTGCATCGTCACGCCGGGCGGACCTTCGCCTCGATCGCGAGCGTTGCCCGGCACTCATCAGGGTTCCGGCGCGAGGTACTGGCACGAGAAGATTCGACTGACTACACGTCATTGACATGGAGTCAAGCGAATCGTACAGTTCGAAGGTCCTTGGGCGAGGGCGGTGCCGTGACTGCACTACCCGGTGTCGGGCCGCCTGTCGTCAAGCCGTCAGGCCGCACAGCGATCGGCAACGGCCGCACCACTTCGAAGGAGAGCAAATGACCACCGTTGACGCGACCGAGACTGCCGAAGACGTACTCAACCGGGTGGGAGTTTTGCAGCCGTTGATCCGCGAGCATTCGGCGCAGAACGAGCGCGATCGCAAGGTGTCCGGCGAAGTCATTGCTGCGTTGCGGGACGCTGGTGCGTTCCGACTCGCTGCGCCACGTCGGTTCGGAGGGCTCGAAGCCGGACTGCGTGCGATGCTCGACCTGTCGGCCATCATTGCCGAGGCGGACGGCGGAACAGCCTGGGTGACAACGCTTTCCAACATCAACGCGTGGTCCACGTGCCTCTATGACGAGGCTACCGTCGCCGAGATCTACGCCGGTGGTCCCGACACCATCCTCTCGGGCGTTGTCTCACCTGGCGGGACGGCACGCAAGGTGGACGGCGGTTACCTGATCACCGGTCAGTGGCCGTATTCCTCGGCGAGCCTGCACGCCGACTGGGTGTCCGCAGGCGTGTGGGAGGTCGACGAGGATGGCGACGAGATCGACCAGTCCATGGCCGTCATGCCGATTTCCGACGTCCAGATCAAGGACACCTGGTACGTCGCCGGCATGCGTGCATCGGGGAGCAACACCATCGTCGCCGACGAGGTCTTCGTGCCCGAACACCGACTCAGCTCGATGCTGCCGGTCGCTTCGGGTGGCTACCTGGAGCAATATCCCGACAACCCCTTTTACCGGGCGGCGTTCGCGCCCATGCTCGTCATGGTGCTCGTCGGACCACAGCTCGGACTGGGGCGGGCCGCGCTGGAGATCGCGGTGACCAAGGCGTCGGGCAAGGCGCTGGCCTACACCAACATCGAACGGCAGGCCGATTCGGTGGCCTTTCAGCTGCTGGTGGCCGACGCAGCGACGAAGATCGACACTGCCCATCTGCATGCCTACCGCGCCGCCGACGACGTCGAGCGCTACGCCCAGCAGGGCGTTTATCCGGACTTCGCGGCGCGTGCACGGATGCGCGCAGACTCCGCGGTAGCGTTGACGAGTATCAATTCCGCGGTCAACACCCTGCTGAATGCCTGTGGCGCAGGCAGTTTCGCAGAAGTGAACCCCATGCAGCGCATCTGGCGCGACTCCAACGTCGGTCAACGGCACGCGGTGATGCTTCCCCAAGTCTCGATGGAGACCTACGGCAAGGCGCTGCTGGGCAAGACCGACCACATCACCGCCATCCTCTGATGCGGCCCGTCATTCGACCGCAGGAAGGTCGCAACGATGCCTGAGATCACCACCTCGCGAGAGATCGACGCACCGCTGGCCCACGTGTGGGCCGTGGTGTCCAACCCGCACCGTTTCGCGGACTGGAACACCTTGCATCAGAGGTGGGCCGAAGAACCGCCCGCCACCCTGTCCGAGGGCGTCCGTGTCGTCGACGTCGTCAAGATCAAGGGCATCGTCGACACCATCGACTTCATCACCGAAGACTTCCAGGACCCCGGCTTTTTGGCCCTGTCAGGGAACGGCAGCACGGGGTCCTCGGTGGTGCTGGAGTTCACCGTGAGCGAGCAGACCGCCGAACGCTCGTTGGTGACCCTTCACATCGTCTTCACCAGCTCGGTGCTGTTCGGCCCGCTCGGCAAAGTGGTCGAGCGCGCCTTCCGCAAGGAGCTCAACGATTCACTGGAGAAACTCGCCAAAGTCGTCACCGGTGGGTAGAGACGAGGACCGGTGTCTCACGTCGGCGACCGTCACGGCGCGATGCTTCTGCGGCCGATGCCACCAGGTCGTCGCGACGGTGGCGCGGGTCGGTCACGTCGTCGACAAGGAACCATCGATTTCGTCCAACGCGCCCTCGACACCGATCGTGGGGTCGAGTCGCATCGCCTCGCGGACGATGGACGCCGTGAGCCGCACCATCCAGTCGACCATGTCGTCGAGGGGAAATGGCTCGTCGTTGTCCAGCCAGAAAATGGCGGCTTCGTCCATCGCGCTGACGGCGGCACGGCCCGCCATCCGCACGGCCGGGCGTCGCGGGTCGACACCGAACAACGCGGCGGTGGCCTCCACCGCTCGCCATCGAGCTGCCTCGAACACCTCCCACGCCACCGGGTCGGCGCCGCGGCCCCCGAGGATCAGGCGCAGGGCCAGTCCGCGATGAGTGGCCAGATATTGCAAGTGCGACTTGACCGCGTGGCGGATCTGTTCGACCGGCGCCAAATCGGGTTTGAAGACGAAGGCGATCTCCAGTTGCTCGGCGGCTCCACGCATCGCCTCCAGGTAGATCCCGCGCTTGCTGCCGAAGTAGTGGAAGAGCAGCCCGTGTGCGACTCCCGCGGCCTTGGCGATGTCACTGACCGCAACGTCGTCGTAGGTCTGTTCGGAGAAGATCTGCACGGCGGCCTTCACGATCCGCTTGCGGGTCTCTGCGGCTTGCCGGGCTCGCGCAGTGGGCTTCTTCGCCGTCGCCATGGCGCCCCCGTCGTCGGACATCCGGCCACCGCGAACCGATGGACGGCCCTCATCATAAGTCAATGACCGAAGGTCAACGTTGGGCGCCGCACCATGCGTGCAGGCGCATCACTCGACCGTCGTCACGGCGTCACCGACGCGCGGGAGATCGTGTGCAACGGATGCCTGCAGCATCCACTAGTCGGCGAATTGCGCTTGCGCCGTCACCGATTTCCCATCCCCGATTCGGACGGCCAGCACCTGCAGATCTACCATGCCGCACCTGGCAGCGACGCGGCCTCGAGACTCGCGCAGCTCGCGGTACGCTGACCCGCCGGGCGCCATCGGCGGGGCAGATTTCAGAAGAGCCTGGCCGGTGTACCGCGACCGTGCTGCCTCTTCTTCGTCTCTCGGAACTTTGTTGCCTCCTCCGGTGTGCGCGGGAAAGCGCCGTCATTCGCGCTGTCTCAACTCGCGACTGTGCGTGGACTGATGAACAGGTGGCTGGCGCGCCCGACAAAGCGCCACCGGCAGCGCGAGGCCTGGGTGTCGCGGTACCACGGCTGGTGGCGGCGGAACTCGAATTCGTTCGCAAGGAGCTACGTTGAGCGTTGTGCGGCTCGCCTAGGTGCCGTACAGATGCAGCGCCCGGGCCGCGGCCGTGGCAACCTCACCGCTGAGCCCCACGATCGGTGGGCCGCCGCGCTGGTGGATCACGTTCGCGAGCACGATCACGTAGGTGTCCGATCCGGGGTCGATCCACAACGTGGTGCCGGTGAAGCCGGTGTGGCCGAAGCTTCCGACGGGAAAGATCGTGCCGCGCGGCCTGGAATGCGCCGTGTCGATGTCCCAGCCCAAGCCCCGTAGGTCTTGCCAGGGGCCGGGTTGCTGCGGACTGGTCATCAGCTGAAGAGTCGACTGCGCCAGCGGGAATGTGCTCGGTCGGCCGGCGAGCCGGTCGAGCAGGGCCTGCGCGAACAGGCCGACATCGTGCGCGGTGGAGAACACCCCGGCAGCACCGGTGGCGCCGCCCATCCGGCGTGCCGTCGGATCGTGCACCGTGCCGCGCAGCAGACGGCCATGGTCAGGGTTGAGCCCCGGGGTGTCCTCATCGCGCGCCGTGGGCGCGACCCGGGTCAGGAGATCGGTACGCCATGACCCGGCCGGGCAGTCGGTCACGTCGGGTGCGCGCGGGTCGACGACGATCGCGTTGCCCCGAACCTCATGCGGCCCGCAGGCTTTCGACACCGGGAAGTAGTGGGTGTCGTTCATGCCCAGTGGCGTGAACACGTGGCTCTGCACATAGGTGTCGATGGATTGGCCGGTCAGTTTCTCGATGATGGCGCCCACCAGAATGAAGTTGATGTCCGAGTAGTGAAAGAGCGCACCGGGTTCGAACACCACCCAGGCGCCCAGGGCGCGGCGAAGGCCGTCGGCTTTGTCGGCCCGGTCCAGTCCCCACGGACCGTCCAGGCTGAGGTCGCCCGCGATGCCCGACGTATGGGTGAGCAGCATGCGCAGCGTCACCTGCTGCGCGCGGCGCGGGTCGTTGGCCGGGTTGAAGTCGGGCAGGTAGGTCTGCACGGGGTCGTCGAGGCGCACTCGGCCCTGTTCGTAGAGCTGCATGACGGCCGTCGCGGTGGCAATGCTCTTCGTCAGGGACGCCAGGTCGAAGATCGTGTCCTCGGTCATCGCCTCGGCGGGCGACGGTGACCCGTCCAGTCCCGGTTCGCCGGCGAGCTTGCGCTCGCCGAAAGCCAAGCGGAATACCACTTTTCCGGCGTGCCCGATCTGGACCACCGCACCGGGCAGCCGGTGTTGGGCAATCGCGTCGTTGATGAGCGCAGAGATCGTCGAGAACTCGGCAGCAGACACCGCGCCGGTCGTCGTGCCCGCCGCAGGCGGCGCGGTTGTCGAGGGTGTCGTCTCCGAGGGTGCGGCGACCGGCGGCGGCTGCGCCGGCTGTCCGCAGGCGGGCAGCGCAGCGACGGTCAGCAGGGCGGCCGCCGCGGCACCGAGCCGGGCAGCGCGCGATCGCGACGCCGTCACCCGATGACGGTATCCCGTTGCGCGGGCACTCCCGATGGGACCATTGCTGGCAGGCGGCGACGCCGCGTTCCCGGGATGACCAGTCCTTGCACTTCACCCATGCTTATGTCGAGGTCACGGTACTGTCGAGGATGATTTGCTGACCAGCACCACGAGCAGGGACTACGACGATGACGGCGCCGGGACCGAGTAGGTGGTTGCTCCGCGCCAACCACTACGAGTGGATCACCGACTACCTCGTCACCAGGCGCATGACCGGGGCGGTGCGGGTGGCCATGGCCATGGTCGCCGGGTCGCTGGCCCTGTGCCTGCTGGCGCTGCTGAACAGTGTCGACGGCCCCCGCGACGCCATTCCGGTCGCGATGATGTGGACGGCGTTCGCCGGCGGCGTCGCCGGCGCGGTGCTGTGGGCGCTGACATGGCCGACGCGCGGGCAGTCGCTGGCCTTTGCGTTGGTGTCGAACACGTCGGTGGCACTCGCGTGTCTGTCCTATCCGAACCCGCAGGGCGGTCTCACCGGCTGCATCGCCTTCGCGACCACCGCCGCCTATATCGCGTTCTTCCACGGCACGGTGCTGGTGCTGTACAACTTCGTGCTGGCGACCGTCGTTGCGCTGATCGTGGCGGTCCGCGTCGTCGACTCCGGTCACGTTGTGCTGGCACTGGTCGACATCTTCCTGGTGCTGCAGGTCAACATCGTCATGCCCTTCGCCATACATGTCCTCGTGCGCGCGCTCGGCGTCGATCTCGAACAGGCCGACCGGGATCCGCTGACCGGTCTCCTCAACCGGCGGGCGCTTCAGCAGCACATCGTGAAGATGCTGGCCGCCACCGACCGTGCTCATCTGGTGGTCGCGGTGGTGGACCTCGACGATTTCAAGCACATCAACGACACGTACGGGCATCAGGCCGGCGATGACGCCCTGGTGGCGGTCGGGCGCGCACTGGGCCACGCCGTCTTCGACACCACCGCGGTGATCGGACGGATCGGTGGTGAGGAGTTCGTCGTCGCTGCCGCCTGCCTGTCCGCCGACCCGACGCTGCTGTCCCGCCGTATCTGCAAGGCGATCGCCGATCTCCCGGTGCCCGTCACGGCGAGTGTCGGGACGTCGTCGGCAGAGGTCCGCACCTTGGCGGGCGACGAGACGACCCTGCGCGCGAAAATCGAGCACCTCGTGATGGCCGCCGATGAGGCGATGTACACCGCGAAGCGGGCCGGCGGCAACAGATTTCGCCATGCCAGCTGACCCGACTACCGGGTGATCTCCCGCAGCACGTCGAGTGCCCGCCGGATCGCGGGTGAGGCGGCGTCGCTCAGGTGCGCTGCCACCAGGTCGACTCCCAGCGTTGCCGGCCGCAGCGGGCGGTAACTGACGCCGACGACATCAAGGTCGGCGGTGGGGGCGGGTACCACCGCAACCCCGAGGCCCGCCGCGACCAGCGTGACCAGGGTCGAGGTCTCGGAGACCTCATGCCGGATTCGGGGAGCGAACCCGGCATCCGCGCATACCGCGGCGAGCACGCCGCCCATCACCGAACGCCCGTGTCCGGCATGGGCGATGAAGTCCTGGCCGCGCAGGTCGGCGATGTCGAGCTCATCACGCCGGGCCAGCGGATGCCCGGCCGGCAGCGCGGCGATGAGTGCGTCGTGCCGCAGCGTGACGCACCGGAAGCCGGCATCCGGGACCGGCGGCCGCATCAACCCGATGTCGATATCTCCGGAGCGCAGGGCGTCCAGCTGCGCGGGTGCCAGCATCTCACCGCGGATGCTGATCTCCAGATGCGGGAGCGCCTCACGCATGGCGCGGACCAGTCGCGGCAGCACCGAGTACGTCGCCGATCCCACGCAACCGATGGTGAGGTGGCCCTCCACGCCGTCGGCCACCCGGCGCGCCTGCTGCCCGGCGTCGTCCACTGCGTCCAGGATCGCGACGACTCGCTTCAGGTATGCCGCGCCGGCCGCCGTCAGGTCCACCCGGCGGGTACTCCTGGACAGCAGGGCGACGCCGAGTTCTCGCTCCAGCTGCCGGATCTGCTGGGACAGCGGTGGTTGCGCCATGTGCAGCCGCTCCGCGGCCCTGCCAAAGTGCAGTTCCTCGGCGACCGCCTGGAAATAACGCAGGTGGCGCAGCTCCACCATTAAGACCTCCTGCATATCACTAGGTGCCATTTAAGTATTTCAGAATATCTCTGGTGCCGCCTACGGTCGAGGAATGACCGACATCGTGATCTGCAATCCACTGCGCACCCCGGTGGGACGCATGGGCGGTGCGCTGTCGGCGCTGACGGCCGCCGACCTGGCCACCCGCACCCTGCGTGCACTCGTCGATCGGACCGGACTCGGTGAGGGAGACGTCGATGATGTCGTGCTCGGGCACGGTTATCCGAGCGGCGAGGCGCCGGCCATCGGCCGCATCGCGGCACTGGATGCCGGCCTCGGCACCGGGGTTCCCGGTCTGCAGATCGACCGGCGTTGCGGCTCCGGCCTGCAGGCCGTGCTGTACGCCGCCGGTCAGGTGGCCGCCGGCGCGGCGAGCGTGGTCATCGCCGGTGGCGCCGAGTCGATGTCCAATGTCGAGCATTACGCGTTGGGGTTGCGCACCGGGGTGCGCCAAGGCGCAGTGGCGCTGCTGGACCGGTTGGACCGGGCCCGCGAAACTGCCGGTGGCGCCGGCCATCCCATTGCCGGTGGAATGATCGAGACCGCGGAGAATCTGCGCCGCCACTACGGCATCACCCGTGCGGATCAGGATGAGCTGGCGGTGCGCTCTCACCAGCGGGCGATCACCGCCCATGAGCGAGGCCATTTCGCCGACGAGCTGGTGCCGTTGACGATCGCCGGCACGCGCGGCCGGCCCGATGTCACCGTCGACCGCGACGAACACCCGCGCGCCGATGTCGACGTCGAGAAGCTTGCCGGGCTGCGCGCCGTGCGCACCAAGATCGACGCCGACTCGACGGTCACCGCGGGTAACGCGTCGGGCCAAAACGACGGCGCCGCACTGTGTGTCGTGACCACCGCCGCCGACGCCGAGCGGCTGGGGCTGACCCCGATGTTGGCGCTGCGGTCCTGGGCGGTGACGGGGTGCAGCCCGGAGGCCATGGGCATCGGGCCGGTGGCCGCGACGGCCGCCGCACTGAAACGCGCGGGTCTCACCCTCGACGAGATCGACCTGATCGAACTCAACGAGGCGTTCGCCGCCCAGGTGCTGGCGGTGCTGGCCGAGTGGAAGGTCGATCCGCTCGATGAGCGATTGAACCCGAACGGGTCCGGGATCTCCCTGGGCCATCCGGTCGGCGCGACCGGCGCACGCATCCTGGCCACCACCGCCCATGAAGCACGCAGACGCGGCGCCCGCACTGTGCTGGAGACCATGTGCATCGGCGGCGGTCAGGGTCTGGCCGCGGTCTTCGAGGCCCGATGAGCGCCGTCGAGGTTCATACCGTCGTCTCGGGCCGTACCGACGCCCCGGCGGTCGTGCTGTCCAACTCACTGGGCTCGACGCACCGCATGTGGGACGCCCAGCTCGCCGACCTGGAGCGGCATTTCCGGGTGGTGCGCTATGACACCCGCGGCCACGGCGGATCACCGGTGCCCGAAGGGCCTTATACGATCGACGATTTGGCCGATGACCTGGTGGCGCTGCTCGATCGGCTCGACATCGCCAAGGCCCATCTGGTCGGTCTGTCGCTCGGCGGGATGACGGTGATGCGGGTGGCGATCCGCAACCCGGAACGGGTGCAGCGGCTGGCGCTGCTGTGCACCGGAGCGCAGCTGCCCCCGGCCTCGGCGTGGACCGACCGTGCCGCGATGGTTCGCGCCCAGGGCAGCGCGGCGGTGGCCGCCGCCGTCGTGCAGCGCTGGTTCACCCCGGCATACCTCGATGCGAACCCCGGCGTGCGCAATGAGTATGAGCAGATGATCGCGGCCACGCCGGCCGAAGGCTACGCGGCGTGCTGCGCGGCCATCGCCGAACTCGATCTGCGCGAACAGCTTTCCACCATCACCGCGCCGACCCTCGCCATCGCCGGTGCAGACGACCCCGCGACACCGCCGGCCAAGCTGGCGGAGATCGTCGCCCGGATCCCCGGGTCGCGACTGCTGACCGTGCCGCAGGCCGCGCACCTGGCCAACGCCGAGCAGCCTGCCATCATCACCCCCGCGCTCATCGAACACCTGGAGCAGCAATGACATTGAACAAGCTCGTGGACTCGCCGGCAGAAGCGGTGGCCGACATCCCGCACGGCGCCAGCCTGGCGGTCGGCGGATTCGGACTGGCCGGCATTCCCTGGTTCCTGATCGATGCGCTGCTCGCGCAGGGCGCCGGCGACCTGACGATCGTCAGCAACAACTGCGGCGTCGACGGCGCCGGCCTGGGCCTGCTGCTGGAGGCGCACCGCATCACCCGCGTGATCGCCTCCTACGTCGGGGAGAACAAGGAGTTCGCCCGGCAGTACCTGTCCGGTGAGCTGACCGTCGAACTGACTCCGCAGGGCACCCTCGCCGAGCGGATGCGAGCCGGTGGCAGCGGAATCGGGGCGTTCTTCACCCCGACCGGAGTTGGCACCCTGGTCGCCGACGGCGGCCTGCCCTGGCGCTATCACCCCGACGGCAGCGTGGCGCTGGCCTCGCCCCCGAAGGAGGTTCGCACCTTCGGCGGCCGGCAGATGCTGCTCGAAGAGTCGATCGTCACCGACTACGCGCTGATCCGTGCCGCGGTCGCGGACAAGGCCGGCAACTGCGTATTCCACGCTGCGGCACGAAATTTCAATCCTCCCGCCGCCATGGCGGGACGTCTCACGGTGGTCGAGGCCGAACGGGTGGTCGAGGTTGGCGAACTGCATCCCGACGAGGTGCACCTGCCGGGCATCTTCGTCCAGCGCGTCGTCGCACTCACCCCGGAACAGGCCGCCCGCAAGGGAATCGAGAAGCGCACCACCCGCCCGAGGCCAACAGATCAGGAGATTTCGTCATGAGCTGGACCCGCGACCAGATGGCCGGCCGCGCGGCGGGGGAACTGCGCGACGGTGACTACGTCAATCTCGGGATCGGTCTGCCCACCCTGATCCCCGACCATCTGCCCGAGGGATCCGACGTCACCCTGCACGCCGAGAACGGCATCCTGGGCGTCGGGCCCTTCCCCTATGACGACGAGGTGGATCCGGATCTGGTCAACGCGGGCAAGCAGACCGTGTCGGTGGTGGACGGTGCGTCCTACTTCGACTCGGCCACCAGTTTCGCGATGATCCGCGGCGGCCACGTCGATGTCGCGGTCCTGGGTGGTATGCAGGTCGCGGCCAACGGCGACCTGGCCAACTGGATGGTTCCGGGATCCATGGTCAAGGGCATGGGTGGTGCGATGGATCTCGTCAGCGGCGCCGAACGCGTCATCGTGCTGATGGACCACACCGCCAAATCCGGTGCGGCCAAACTGGTTCTGCACTGCGATCTGCCCTTGACCGGCAAGGCGGTGGTCAGCCGGGTCATCACCGAGCTGGGGGTTTTCGATGTGACCGGCACCGGGTTCGCGGTGGTCGAACTCGCCGACGGGGTCGATCTCGACGAGGTGACCGCGCGCACCGGGGCCCCGGTGACCGTGGCAGCTGTGCCGCGCTGATCCGGCCTCAGCTGTGCCGGTTGGCCCAGCCGTCGTCGTTGTGCGCCAACACGAGTAGCTCGCGGTCCCAGGCGCGGTGGCGAGAGCGGTCCAGTCCGCGGCGGACGAGGTACGCCACGAGCGCGCAGCACGTCACGATGCTGATCCAGAAGGACACCGCGGCGGCCGTGGCGGTCAGTGCGGCATCGTCGGCGCGCAGCGGCGCCGACACCACCTTCCCACTGTCGTCCACCCAGACCGTCATGTGATCACCGGGCCGGATCGTCGCGGGGCTGACGACCGACTCCGTGCGCATCTGAGTGCCTTCGCGCCACTGCGCACGCACATAGGCAGGCGTGTCGAGTTCGGTGGGCGCACCTATGCCCGCCACCACGACAGCCTGCACAGAGTGCCGGCTCTCGGCCTGTTGCTCCGCGGTACGCAGGCTGGCGTCGTGCACCAGGGTTCCCGCGGAAACCGCGACGGGAATCGCGAAGAGACCGGCGACCAGCACGCCGAGCACCGCGAGCGCTTCCAGCCGGTCAACGGTGCGGACCAGCGGATGGAAGCCGAGCGCACGCAGGTACCAGCGAAGGCGTCCAGCTAACCGTGCATACATTGCCACCAGCGTGACACCGGCGGTGACGGTCTGCAAAGCCAGACGGGTGCTGGGCGATGGATATCACACCGCGTGCGGCGCATGCATTTCACGCGTTGGCGATGGCCTCTGCCAGCCCACGGGTCGCCAGCACATCGGCCAGCTCATTGTCGGCGACGCCGGAATGACCCTTCACCCAGAACCACTCGACCTGATGTCGCGCGCACGCGGCCTGTAAACGCTGCCAGAGATCCACGTTTTTCACCGGTTGCTTTGCGGCGGTGAGCCATCCGTTGCGCTCCCAGCCGAGCACCCACTTGGTGATGCCGTTTCGGACGTAGGTGCTGTCGGTGTACAGGTGCACCAGCACCGGCCGGGTCAGTGCTTCCAGCGCCATGATCGGCGCGGTGAGTTCCATCCGGTTGTTGCTCGTGTCGCCGGGCTCGCCACCGCACATCTCGCGGACATGATGGCGCTGGCGCAGCACCGCACCCCATCCGCCGGGACCGGGATTCGGACGGCACCCGCCGTCGGTGTGGATCACCACCGGGTCGTCGGTCATGTGCTGAGAATAGGTGCCGAGAGCATTGCGGTCCGTACCGACATACCGAACTCCTGATGATGCACCGTGGTGATCCGGCGGCCGGGCTGCACCGCATCCTTGACCCGCGTGGTTCGGCCGGCGAAGTACGCTGCCGTCTCGTCGATATCGGTGACGGTGTAGGTGATGCCCCAGAGCGTGGATGGACCCTGGCCGACGGTGTCCGGTGAGCCGACGGCCTCGATGATCACCGCACCGAAGCGGAAGAAGATCTGCCGGATGGGCCGGCCGCCCAGTTCACCCAGCCGTTCCCGGCGCGGCAGTAGCCCGATCGCACCCAGCGCTGTGACTGTGCGGTCGAGGTCGGGGGACAGCAGCACGATGTGGTCGACGCCGGTGACACCGTTGGCGTGTTCGGCGGGCGCCCCCGGAGCCGCCTGGGATGCGGCCGTGGGAATGCCGTCCAGGTCATCCACATCGGCCCCGCCCAGCGACCAGGCGATGATGCCGGCGCCCGCCTCGCGTCCCACCAGTCGGATGCGGACACCACCCACCCGGCAGACGTCGTCGGCGTCGATGCTGAACCCCGCTGCGGCCCAAGCTTCGGGCGGGTCGGCGACCAGGATTTCGTCGACGGTGACGGTCATGGCCCCGAGACTACGGCGCGAGCCGTCTCACAGAACCAGCGGCTACGTTCGAGAGGTGGCCCAACACGCTGTCATCTCAGGCGCCGGTATCGGCGGACCCGCCCTCGCCCATCAGCTCGCGTCCCGCGGTTGGCGGACCACCGTCATCGAGCGGTATCCCGAGCGCCGCGACGAGGGCCAGAACGTCGACATCCGCGGCGCCGCCCGCGAGGTCGTCCGGCGGATGGGCATCGACGCCGACGTGCGTGCGGCCAACACCACCGAGGTCGGGATGCGTTTCGTGCGGGACGACGGTGCGACGGCGGCCGCGTTCCCCGTTTCGCCGGGAACCGACGGGCCCACTGCGGAACTGGAGATCCTGCGCGGCGAACTGTCCCGCATCCTGATCGAGCACGCCGACTCGACCGACTTCCGGTTCGGCACCCGGATCGCCGATGTCGTCGATCACGGCGAGCGCGTCACTGTCACGTTAGACGACGGCGACATCATCGACGCCGACCTCGTCGTGATCGCCGAAGGGCTGTATTCGCGGACGCGGCGCTTCGTCGCGGCCACCGAGGTCAACGACCTCGGTATGTACATCGCGTACGCGACCATTCCCCGCCGCGACGATGACGACAACTGGTGGATCTGGCAGCACGCGACCGAGTCCCGCTCGGTGCACCTGCGGCCGGACAATCTCGGCACCACCCGCGCCATGCTCAGCTTCATCTCCGATGTGCGCGGTCTGGATGACTTGGGCCGCGAGGACCTGAACGCCATCCTGCGACGGACGTTCGATGATCTGGGCGACGTCACGGCCCGCATCCTCGATGAATTGGATGCCGGTGCGCCGATGTACTTCTCGTCGGTGGGGCAGATGAGCAGCCCGGCGTGGAGTAAGGGCCGCGTCGCGCTGCTCGGGGATGCAGCGCACTGCAACGCGACCTTCGGTGGCGCCGGAACCAGTCTGGCGCTCATCGGCGCGTACATCCTGGCCGGTGAACTCGGCTCCGGTGATGATGTGCTCGGGGCGCTGGCTCGCTATGAACGGCTGATGAAGCCCTTCATCGATGCGGCACCCCTCATCCGGCCGAGGATGCTGCGGCTGATGAACCCGCGTACCCGCAGCGGTATCCGGGTGCTGCACGCGGCGGCCGGCGTGGTCGCGGGCCCGGTCGGCAGAGTCCTGTCCTCGGCGGCGTCAGTGGCAGGCAAGCTCCCCATCAATCTCTCCGCCGGCGACCCGGAGCTGCCCAGCTACCGGTAGGCCGACAGGCTGCCGACGAAAAGATCGAGCAGATTCTCGAAGGTGGCGGCGCAGTCGGGGGTCTGCCCGATACCCACCTGTTCGATGGTGACGGCGCCATGAATGGCGCCCCAGACGATCTGCGCAGCCTCGGCCGAATCCGGTTGAGAGGAAGGTGTTCTCATGGCCTTGATCAACCCCGTCAGGGTGTCGAACACCGCCCGCCCGGTCGCCGCCACCGCCGACGATTGATCCTGTAGCGGGCTGTCCGCTCCGAAGATCAGTGAGTAGCGCGCCGGGTGCCGCAACGCGAAGTCCCGGTAATTGCGGCACGCCGTGCGGAACCGCTCGCGGGGCTCGACCTCCCCGGCCACGTCGATCGCATCGGCGAGCCCCTCAAGGGCGCGCATCGCCAGCGCGACCACGAGACCTTCTTTGTGCTCGAATCTGTTGTAGACGCTCATGGGGGAGACCGCCGCCTCGTGCGCGACGGCGCGCACAGTCACTCCGGCAGTGCCGTCGCGATCCAGCACGGTCTCGGCCGCGTTGAGTAGCGCGGCCGAGACCTGTTGGCTGGCGGTGCGTTTTCGTGAGCTCATGCCGCCCGGGTGACCTGTCGTTGCGCCAACCAATCCAGGGAGACGTCGGCGACATCGCGCCAGCCGTGGTCGATGGTCAGCGAGTGGCCGCGACCCTCGAACTCGTGGAAATCGGTGATGGCGCCGGACTTCTCGTACAACCGGTGCGCGGCCCTGGTGCTCACCAACGGCACCGTGTGGTCTGCGGTGCCGCCGGTGATCAGCAGCGGTCCGCGCGCGCTGTTGCCGGTATCGATCTTGGCCGGCGAATTGCCGGCGAAGTTCGCGGTAGCGGCCTCGAAGAGCGGCTTGCCGGGTGAAGGGATGGCCCACCGCCGCCACAGCGCGTCGGATTCCTCGTGTGGCAGGGCATTGCCGAATCCGTAGCGCCACTGAGCTTCGGTCAGTCCTTTGGCGCGTCCCTTGTTGAGCGGGTTGCCGAGGACGGGGAAGGCCGAACGCAGTTGCGCGAGCGGTAGCGGCTTGACGCCCTTGATGGGGGCGGGATCGATCGCGACCGCTGCGGCGGCCTTGTTCTGGCCCAACAGCTTCTGTGCGATGAGTCCGCCGAACGAATGCCCGATCACCACCGGCGGGGTGTCGAACTGTGCGAGATATTGCGCGAAGTACTCGGTGAGTTCGTCGATTCCGTTGCCGGCCTGGTCGGCGGCATGGAGCCGGGTTTGCTCGGGGGTGGCGTGCTCGCCGGGCCACGCCGGGGCGAAGGCCCGATGGCCCCGCGTCTCGAAGTGTTCGATCCAGGGTTGCCAAGCGGTGTGCGCGACCCAGAGTCCGTGGATGAAGACGACGTTTGTCATGTCATTCCTCTCTCGTGTGACCATCTCATAGAACAACGTTCCATAATTGTGTTGGGTGTAACCAGGCGTGGCTGCGGTTTATTTCCGGCCGGCCTCGCGAGTGAATGGCCGGGTTATCCACAATCCCGAATTCGTCCACAGGCTGGGGTTTCGGCGGTGGCGGCACGTCTCGGATCCGGCAATACTCGAATGCATGTTCGAGGAACGGTTGGCGGAAGTGGGTGCTGCCAGGACCCCCGCTGCGCGGGTCCGCGCCTACGCGCGGCTGGAGAACGCCGCCTGTGCGGCCCGGTTGTCGTCCATGGCCGACATGCTCGCGGCCGCGTACGCCGCGGCGGGCTCGGCAGAGCGTGAGCAGTGGAGGTTCGACAACTGGTCGGCGGTGTGTGCGCAGATCGGCGCGAGCCATGGCATCACCAGTGGAGTGGCCTCGGGGCTGCTGATGGACGCGGTGGCGCTGGCCGAACGGCTGCCGAAGCTGCGCGCGCTGTTCGCCGCCGGCGCGCTGTCCTACAAGACGGTGCACATCATCTGCACCCGCACCCTGCTGGTCAAGGATCCCGATGCGCGGCGCACCATCGACACCGCACTGTCCATCGAGTTCGCTTCCGGCGCCGCGATGTCGGTGGATCAGATCGAGAAGGCCGTCGACACTGTGGTTCTGACCCACGATCCGCTCGCGGTGCGCCGCTCCGAGGCCACCGCGCACGGGCACCGGGCCGACGTATGTGTCGACGACGCCTCGGGGACCGCGCATCTGAACGCCTCCCTGTCGGTCACCGACGGCATGGCCGTCGACAAGCGGGCCGATGCGTTGGCCCGCACGGTGTGCGATCACGACCCCCGCTCGTGGGATATGCGACGCGCTGCGGCGCTCGGAGCGATGGGTTTCGGCTGGGATCGGCTGCCGTGTCTGTGTGAACGCGCGGACTGCGAGGCCGCGGCCAAGCCGCCCGCCGGTGGGGTGGTGATCTACGTGATCGCCCGCCAGGATGCCGTCGGCGCCGCGCCTGAGGCCCCCGCCGAGGACCCGGGGCCGGGTGACGGTAGCGGCGGCGGTGTCGCACCCGCCGGCCGGCCGGCCGAAGCTGAGCCCGAGTCCGAGCCCGAGTCCGAGCCCGAGCCCGAGCCCGAGCCCGGGCCGGACCCAGAATCGGAGACGCCACCGGTCGGCGACCTGACGGCACAGCGCCGGGCGCTGACCGCCAGACGCAGGCCGCTGTTCGCCAAACCGTGGTACCTGCATACCTGGCCCGAGCTGATCTCCGGCCTGCGCGGGGACTGCGGTGAGTTCTGCCCGGTGGCCCCCGGGGTGATCGTGGGCGGACCGGTCGTGCCCGCCCCGGTGATCGCCCAGGTTGCGCTGCACGCCACGCTGCGTCCCCTGATTCACCCCGGCCAATCCCCGCCGGAATCGGGGTACCGGCCATCGACGGCGCTGGCGGGATTCGTGCGCTGCCGCGACCGCACCTGCCGATTCCCCGGCTGTACCCGCACCGTCACCGATATCGATCACACGATCCCGTACCCGTTCGGGCCGACCGCAGCCTCGAACCTGACCTGCCTGTGCCGCGAGCACCACCTGGGCAAGACGTTCTGGGCGGGCTGGCGTAGCCGCCAGTTCGCCGACGGCACCCTGGAATGGACCGACCCGGACGGCGGCACACACATCACCAGGCCGGGAAGTCGGGCGCTGTTCCCCGAGCTCTGCGCACCGACGGCCGCGGTCCAGATCGTCGGGGCGCCGCCACGGAAGCACACCGAGGGGTTGACCATGCCGCGGCGCGAGCGCACCCGGGCCGAGGACCGCGCCACACGCATCGACGACGAACGGCAATCCCACATCGGGTGGGTGCAACGGTATCGGCGCGAGTTGGTCGCACCGTTCTGACCGGCAGCGTGAACGACATGCCGCGGCGTGCCGGGATTGCTAGTCTCCCGGAGTGAACTGCCTGCTCGCTGCGCCCGCCGCCGTCCTCGTCGCGTTGTCGAGCGCCGCGCTGGCAGATGCCCCGTCCGCCGGGGCCGACCCGGCCGCCGAGTCTGCCCGGTATGCCATCGGCATGTGCTACGACACGCAGAACCCGCTGCCGCAGCGCCCGGCGGTGTTCGACTACAACTGCGACGGCACCGGGGTGCTGCACAACATGGTCTGGTCGACCTGGGATGCGCAGGGCGCCAATGGATTCGGTAACGACATCTCGGTCGAGTGTCAGCCCAACTGTGCGCAGGGCCCGCGCCTGACGAATCCCGTTGTGGTGCATGCCTGGAACCCGCTGCCGTCGAACAGCGCCGCGTGCCCGCCGGACGCCCGCTTCTATGCGGACATGACGATCGCCTACCCCGACGGTGCCCCGCCCTGGATCCGTCCCGGCACCCAGTGGTACCCCGGCACGGACTTCGTGCTCGTCGACGGCGCGCCCGCGGTGCACTTCTCGAACCTCACCTCCAACTGTGAGGAGCATCTGCGGTGATCTCCACCAGGTTTCGGCATCGTTCCCACCGGCTATCTCCAGCACTGTGAATGCGATCCCGGAGGAGCAGGTCGTCCTGCTCGATGATGCAGGCAACATGATCGGGAGCGCCGCCAAGGCCGCCGTCCACCACACCGATACCCCGTTGCACCTGGGATTCTCCTGCTACCTGTTCGACGAATCCGGCCGCGTCCTGCTGACCCGTCGCGCGCTGGACAAACAGACCTGGCCCGGAGTGTGGACCAACTCCTTCTGTGGCCATCCCGCTCCCGGTGAAGCGATCGTCGACGCCGTGCACCGGCGCGGTTACCAGGAACTCGGCGTGGCGATCCGGGATGTGCACTGCGTGCTCCCGGAATTCCGCTACCGCGCCCGCGCCGCCGATGGCACCGTGGAGAACGAGATATGCCCGGTCTTCTGTGCGCTCATCGACGGTGCGCTTGCACCGGAGCCGCGTGAGGTCATGGACATGGTGTGGGTCGACTGGAGCGAGGTGCGCTCCGCCGCCGCCCTGGACTGGGCGATCAGCCCTTGGGCGCAGGATCAGGTACCACTGCTGGAGGCTGCGGATCTGCCGGGCTGGGCTCGGCCGGCGGCCTGAGCAAATCCGCTGTGCCATCGGCGTCCTGACGGTTCACCACCTGCAGGCGCTCGGCGTACTCCAGGTCGTCACGCCACAGCCGATGGGCCGCCTTGCGCATGAATGGCACGATCAACGACTGCGCCGGCAGCGCCCGCGCGAACCCGGGACGGTCGGAGTGTGCGACGACCGCTTCGATCACCGTGCTGCGCGGGCGGCCGTCCGGCCCGCGGCCGTTAGGGGTCGCATGGGTTTCGACCACGCTACCGCTGCCCTCACCGTCGATGATGCGCATGGTCAGTGTCCGTGGCTCGGGGCTGGTGAACTCGGCGATCACCGGCACCCCGAGCCGGCCGATCCGGAATGTGACCGCCACCAGGAACCGGTCCTCGTCCTCGGCCAGATCCGGATCCTCAGCCGGCGCGCTCAATACCTCCAGCTGGGCGAACGAATAGGGATGGAACCAGGCGCCGTGCCACGGGTCCATTCGGTTGGCGATGATATCGGCCGGTTCACACGCGCCGGACATGCTGGCAACCGCCGAGATTCGCGGACCATCAGGGCGGGCTGACAGAATCGGGGACTCGGTGGGTTGCTCGCCGCCGATCCGATCCAGCCGAACCCACACCAGCACACCGTCGTCGAACACCGGCAGGGTGGGCCAGTCCGGCCGTCCCCGGCCGGTCAGTCGCAATCCGTGCCACGGGCAGACCAGGTGGCCGCGGTCGATCGCTGCGGTGCACAGATCGGCGCCCAGGTGCGGACACCGCGCCGGTCCGGCGTGGAGTCCGCCTTCGCCATCGCGCCAGCACACCAGTTCGGCCCCGGCGACCGTCACACCGAACGGCGTGCCCGCGACATCGGTGCTGGCCCCGACCACATACCAGTTCCCGCTGGGCCTGCGCTGGGACCTGGCCAGCGCGGCGGCGATCAGCGAGGGCGCGGCCTGACCGAAGGTCGGTCGCTGTCGGCTCCATTCGAGGCGCGGAAGCAGTTGAAATGGCCAGGCTTTCATGTCCGCACCCGCCCCTCCACCCGGTCGGCGAGGCCCCGCAGCACGGCAGAGCGCCCGCGTACCGGCACCGTGTACAGATCGTGGCCCCGCACGCCGAAGCGCCCCAGGAGGGTGTTGGCCGCGGCGAGGCCGGTGGTTGCCGCACGCTCCATCAGCGCCACCGGCAGATCGATCCGGATACCGTCACCGGCCAGCACGAGTCCGTCCTGCGACGTCGCCACGGTGGGCCGGTTCGCGAAATCCCCCGGGCCCAGGCGCGGACAATCGCTGCGGCACAACGTGCTTTCGTGGACCACGCCGGCCGCTGCGGTCTCCGGGTACAACTCGTAGAGTCGGGCGTCCAGTCGGCTGCGCAACTCCGGGGTGTCCTCGGTGACGGAGTAGGCGTGCAGTTCCACCACGGAGCCCCCGGTGCGCCGCGCCCAGGACGCCGCTTCACTCTCGTAGCGGTTCAGCACGCTGATGTTGTCCAGCGGCGGCAACCCGCCGGTGCCCAGAAAGGCAGGTCTGTCGTCGTTCACCGGGCGGTCCAGCCAGAGCCGACGCACCACGAACGGAGCAGCCGACCCGAGATCGCCTATCTGGCCGCGCCATTCGCTGTCGCCGAGGCCCGGAGATGCGGCGACGATGTGTTGCAGTGCCGGCACCTCGGTGGCCAGCACCACGCCGTCTGCGCTGACGGTGGCACCGGAGTCGTCGGTCACCGTGAACGAGCCGTCGCCGTCATCGGTGACGCTGCGGACCGCGGTCTCCAGGTAGATCTGGGCGCCGTGGCCGCGCAGATACCGCTCCAGCGGTTGCCACAGCGCGACATCGAAGTTCGCCGCAGCGACGTCGAATACCAGGCCTTCGCTGGAGCCGAGAAAGTAGATGTGGAACATCGTCGCCAACTCGGCAGCCGACAGCGCCTCGGGCCGGGTGAAGAAGCTGCGGGAGAACACCTCGAACGCCAGATGCCGGGCCGCCGCGGGAAAGTTGATATCCCGCAGGAAGGATTCGGCGTCGATGTCGTCGAGTTGCCAGTAGGTCTCGGGCACCGACACCGCCGCCAGTGGGGCCGCCGCCTTCGCGTCCAGGCGCACCAGATCGCGTAGCCGGAACGTCGGGCTACGCAACGCGAATGCCATGGCGTTGAAGGGTGGTGTGCGTGGCAGCCCCCGGAAGGTGTCGCGTCGGCCATTCGCATCGACGAGTGGATAGTCGTCCAGCGGGCTGAACATGGACAAATCGGGATCGATGCGTCGAAGCAGGTTGCGCAGGTTGTAGTACTGGCGGAAGAAGGCGTGGAAGCCGCGGTTCATCGCCACCGGCGAGCCATCCGGCAGGGTCTCGGTCCAACCGCCCACCCGCCCGCCCAGATAGGACTGCCGCTCGAAAAGATGCACCTGGACACCGCGCTCGGCCAGCGCGGCCGCCGCGCTCAGCCCGGCGATACCGCCGCCCACGACCGCCACCGTGGGACGGTCGGGTAGCTGTGCGGCGTGCGGCAGGCCCGGCGCCGCGGGGTGCAGGACCCGGCGGGTATCGCTCACGACGCCGCCCTGCCGAGGAAGGTGTGCACGATCCCGTTCTGCCACCCCGGCATGGTCTCGCTGCGGACATCGACGAAGCCGTTGTGTTGCAGCCGCTCCCGGAACCGGGCAGCGCCGTCGAAGTCGTTGACACTGCGGCGCAGGTATCGGTACAGCTCCGCGTCGCCGGTCCGGATCTTTCCGGCCGGGATGATGACGGCGCACGACACCAGATTCCACATCGCGGTGGCGCGGCGGGAGTCACGCACCGAGTATTCGTGCGCGGCTAAGATGCCACCGGGTTTCAGCAGGGCCAGCAGCGCGCGCAGCACCGGGTCGGGGTCGGGCAGATTGCGGACCAGATAGGCGGACAGGATCCCGTCGAACGGCCCGCTCACACCGGCCTGTGCCAGATCTTCGGCGCGGCTCTGCACGAATGACACCGTGGCGGGCCACGTCTTCGAGCGGGCACAGGCGAGCATTCCCGCCGAACCGTCGACGCCCACGATGCGCGCGTGCGGCGCCGCATGCAGCAGCGCAGCAGTGGAAGCTCCTGTGCCGCAGCCGATATCGAGCAGTGTCAACCCTCGGCCGCCGTCGGGTAGGCGCATGCGCTCGGCGGACAGCCGCAGGTGTCGGTGGTAGCCCGGGTTGGCGCCGACCAACCCGTCATAGGCGCCTGCGCCGGCGTCGAAGGCCTCGGGAACATTGTATTGCGTAGTGCTCATGCGGCATCGGCCTTGCCCGCCGGCGGTTCCCCCTTGTGGCGGGCGCGGGCGCGCCATGCATCGATCAGTCCACGGCCTGCGACCTGCAGGCGGCGGCGGTTCGATACTGTCGCACGATGGCTGAAGACCTCGAAGTTCATCTCCTCGATGCGGTCGAGGATTTCTGAGTACAGCGTCAGGGCCGCCCGGATACACGGCCGGGATTGCGGCTCCAGCAACGGGATACCGCGTTCGGCGTGGTCATAGATGCCCCGGGTCAGCGCGTGCTGCTCGACCAGGGCGGCCCGCAGTCGCGGGTCGGTGCGGCGGTTCTGCTGGCACCAGGTGAGCACCTCGCGGTCCACGCCGTGGTGGGCCAGTTCATCGGCGGGCAGGTACACCCGCCCACGGGTGAGGTCTTCGTCGATATCACGCAGGAAGTTGGTGAGCTGGAACGCTTTTCCCAGGGCCGCGGCGTGCGGGGCCGCCTCCGCGCGGGAGACCACGGTGCCCAGCACCGGCAACAACTGCAGGCCGATCACCTCGGCGGACCCGTACATGTACCTGTCCAGTGCAGCCCGGTCGGGATAGTCGGTGACGGTGAGATCCATCCGCATGGAGGCCAGGAAGTCGTCGAACAGCTGCCACTCCAGACCGTAGTTGCGGGCGGTGTCGACGACCGCATCCAGCACCGGATCGTCACCTTCCACGCGGTTCATCACCAACCGGCTGTGCAGTGCGTCGGCCAGCCCCTGTAACTCGTCGGCGCGCTCGGTGGTCGTGCGATCGTCGAATCCGTCCAGCACGTCGTCGGCCCGCCGGGCGAAACCGTAGAGCGCGTGCACGGCCGGGCGTTGCCGCGGCGACAACAACCGGGTTGCCAGGAAGAACGTCTTGCCGTGGGCGGCATTGAGCGCCCGGCAGCGTTGGTAGGCCGCCCGCAGTTGCGCCCCCTGTACCCCCGCCGCATCCAGTTCGGAGTGGATCATGTGCTGGCCCCCATCATCGAGTCACAGTCCGTGCGCGGGTCGGTGTTACGACTCCGGTGATTCTGTCGGCGGCCAGGCGACCCGACACGATGGCGGTCGGGATGCCGACGCCGGGCACGGTGGACGAGCCGGCCAGCACCGCATTGTCGATACCGCGAATCGTGTTGGCCGGCCGGAACGGCCCGGTCTGACCGAAAGTGTGGGACAACGCGAACGGGGTGCCCGCGATCATTCCCTGACGGGCCCAGTCCCGGGGTGTCACGACGTGCAGGATCTCGGGATCCTCACCGAGGTGCGGGAGCCGTGCGGTGACGGTGTCCAGCATCTGCGCGGTGTAGTCGGCGCGGTCGCTATCCCAATCCTTGCCCCCGACATCGGTATTGGGAGCCGGTGCAAGAACATAGAGCAGGTCCCGGCCGTCCGGGGCGAGGGTCGGATCGCCGGCGGTCGGGCGGGTGACGAGCAGCGACGGGTCCACCATCGGCCGGCCCTGATCGATGATCTCATCGAACGTCCGGTCCCATTCGTTGCCGAACAGGATGGTGTGATGCGATGCGGCATCCGCGGAAGCGGAAGCGCGGCAACCGATATGCGCGACCACCGCCGACGGCGCCGGCTGCAGTCGGGCCGGACGACGGGGCGTGCGTCCGAGCAACCGGTAGGTGTCGGGCAGCTCTGTGGTGAGGATGACCGCGTCTGCCGCGAACCGCTCACCGGTGTCGGTACGCACCGCGGTGACCCGCGATCCGGACCGCTCGATTTCGGAAACCTTGGCGTCGTAGCGGAACTCGACACCGGCGTCCGACGCGGCGGCGGCCAACGCGTCGGGCAGGGCACGCATACCGCCCCGCGGGAAATAGACACCGGAGACGGTGTCCATGTAGGCGATGACGGCGTAGGCAGCCAGTGCCCGCTTGGGCGGCACCCCGACATAGAGGGCCTGGAAGGTGAACACCCGCAGCAGCCGCTCGTCGGTGATGAACCGTCGCACCATCGGCTCCCACCGCCGAAAACCGCCGATCGCCGCCAGCTTCGCCAGCTGGGGGGTGAGCAGGGACAGCGGCGAGTCGAAGTTCGAACCGATGAACCCGTCGAACTCGAGCTGATAGAGCCGGGTCAGCCACTCCCGCAGCCGCAGGTATCCGTCGGCCTCGGCGCGTCCGGCGAACCGCTCGATCTCGGCGGCCATCGCGTTGACATCGCTGTGCACGTCCAGGCTGCTGCCATCGGCGAAAGAGGCGCGGTAGGCGGGGTCGACGGGCATCAGGTCGAGACGGTCCGCGGTGGATTCTCCGACCGCGGCGAAGGCTTCATCGAGGATGTCGGGCATCGTCAGGACCGTCGGTCCGGTGTCGATGCGGTACCCGGACACATCGGCGCGGCCGACCCGCCCACCGGGGTGGGAGCCACGTTCGACGACGGTGACCCGCCGTCCCCGTCCGGCCAGGTGTAGCGCCGCCGACAGCCCCGACAGGCCGGCACCCACCACGACCACGTTCTCGGTCCGTCCGGGCACGGTGCGCATCAGGCCGCCCGCTCGGTGCAGGCCGAGGCCATGGTGATGAGCGCCGACCGGGCGCCGGCATCGAGTTCGTTCGGGCTGAGGCTACCCAACGCCTCGACCGCCGCCGTGTGTCTCTGGCCGATCATGTCCTCTATCCAGTTCACCGTTCCCACCTCCGAGATCAGGGCCTGCCACCGAGTCACGTCATCGGAGCTGAGATGGTCGGCCGTCATGAATTCCTTGAACTGGCGCTGTTGGGCGCCGGATGCCAGTTCGTATCCCGCGACCACCACGGTCGTGGCCTTCCGCGCGATCAGATCGGTACCGGTGGGCTTGCCGGTCGTCGCGGGTGCGCCGAAGACCCCCAGCAGGTCATCGCGGAGCTGGAAGGCCTCACCGATCGCGCCGCCGTAGCGGCCCAGCATGGCGAGCACCGTGTCATCACAGCCGGCGAGTGCGGCGCCGATCTCCAGCGGCCGGCGCACCGTGTAGTTGCCGGACTTGCGGCGCGCGACGTCGAGCACGTCGGCGAGGCTGGGAAACCCCGCACTGTCATTGACCAGATCGGCGAACTGTCCGACCGCGAGTTCGGTGCGCATCGCGTCGTACCGCGGCCAGGCGCGTGCCAGTGCGGTCGCACCCACACCGCTTTCGCGAAGCATCTGCTCCGCCCACACCAGACACAGATCGCCGAGCAGGACGGCGGCGGACTCGCCGAATCGGGCCGATGATCCGGGCAGACCGCGCTCCTGGTGCCATCGCTCGAACGCGCGGTGAGCGCTCGGACGTCCGCGCCGCATATCGGACTCGTCCATCACATCGTCCTGGACCAGTGCGAAGGCATGCAGTAATTCCAGGCTCGCCGCCGCCCGCACCGTCGCCTCGGAAGGTTGGGCACCGCATTGCCAGCCGAGATAGAGGTAACTGGAGCGCACGCACTTGCCTTCGGCCAGCATGCCGCGCAGGACTCCTTCGGCGATATCGACGTGGGCGCCGTGCAGGGCGTCGCTGCAGCGCGTGTCCAGGAAGTCGGCCACGGCTGCCAGCACCCGGTCGCGCAACGGCGTCAGCCACGGAGAGTCTGTCGAGCCGGCGACGACGGGTGGCTGAGTCGCGGCCTCGGTTCGTGCTGCCATCGATCTTGAATGTACCCACTTTTTCCGGTTCTAAGCGGCGAGTGACGGCATTGCCCGGACGGCACCCACCCCCCGACGGTGACGGGCTCGCAGTGGGTCTCCGGCACAACGATATTCAGTGGGTAGCGTGGTGCAGGTGATGCTCGGTTTGAGCGGGGAGCAAACAGGGCACCAGGGGTGTCCCGAGCGAAGGAAGTGGATTGGCGCGATACCTGCTTGCCGTCAGCCCGATTCGGGGTCACGTGTTGCCGATGATCGATATCGGGACGGGGCTGCGGGAACTCGGGCACGATGTCACCCTGCTGACCGGCTCGGGGTTCGGCGACTTGGCACGCAGGGCCGGGCTGCCCGTACTCGCCCTGCCCGAGGACATCCAGATCGATCCGCCGTCGGCTGCCCCCGCGGTGTTGCGTCGTGTCCCGGCGCAACTGCGGCGGTTCTGGTTGGGGCGCGCCGAACTGGACACCGTTTTTGCCAGACCGCTTGCCGCGGAGGCCCGTTCTCTGCGTGCCGCGCTGCAGGGTGACACCTTTGACGCCGTGCTGGCGGACGTGACCTTCACCGGTGCGCTACCCCTGCTGCTGCAGGAGGGGCCACGGCCTCCGGTGCTGGTGTGCAACGTGGGACCGCTGACCCTCTCCAGCGCCGACATCCCGCCCTTCGGCATGGCGTGGCAACCCGAAACGGGCGTCGACTATCGGCCGATGACGGCCGTCGCCCACCGCGTCATCATGCGCGGCAGTCAGCGCCGGTTCGACCGCGCACTGCGCAGCGCCGGTTCCCGTCCGGCCCCGGTGTTCATCAGCGACTGGCCCCGCCTGGCCGACGCGGTGGTCCAGCTGTCGGTCCAGGAGTTCGAGTACCCGCGTTCGGATCTGCCACCGACGGTGGAGTTCGTGGGCCCGGTCCTGGCCGCGAAAAACAAGGGAGACAGAGAACTACCGGAATGGTGGTCCGATGTTCAGCGGGCCCGGGCGGTCGTGCACGTCACCCAGGGGACATTCGACAACACCGACCTCGACCAGCTGATCTCGCCGACGCTGGCGGCTCTCGGTGATCGGGACGATCTCCTGGTGGTGGTCACCACCGCGCGCGCCGATGCGACTCTGACCTGCCCCATACCGGCGAACACGCGGGTGACGGACTGGCTGCCGTATCCGGCGCTGATGCCACACGTCGATGTCATGGTCACCAACGGCGGCTACGGCGGTGTGCAGTACGCGCTGAGTCACGGGGTGCCGCTGGTGGTCGCCGGCGAGACATCCGACAAAGCGGAGGTGGCCGCCCGCGTCGATCACACCGGCGTCGGGGTGGATCTGGGCACCTCCATGCCCACTGCCGCCGCCATCGGTGATGCCGTCGACCGCGTTCTGTGCGATGACCGCTACCGGGCGGCGGGACGGCGGATACAACGAGCGATCGAAGCGACGACACCGATCGATGCCATTGCCAATGCGCTCAAGCGCTGTGCTGCGTGAAGATATCGATCGGTCGGCCGACGGCCAGCGCCACCAGTGGAATCCGGCGGCTCGTCGACTGCTGATAGGTGATGTACGGCGGATACAGGTGGGTCATATACGACCAGGCTTCGTGTCGCTCCTCATCCTCGAGCTCACGCCAGCTCGCCTCGAAAGCCTGGGTGGCGACCTGTACGTCGACCGTTGAACTCGCCCGAATGTTGTTGTACCACTGCGGATGAACGTCGGCGCCGCCCTTGGAGGCCACCACGACGAGTTCGCCGCCGAAGTTTCCGTAGATGAGCGGCTTGACATAGGTCTGGCCCGACGTGCGGCCCCGGTAGCGGATCAGGCAGTTGGTGGTGAAGGCGCGGCCGCCCCCTTCGCTCAGGTCCAGGATGTGGCCCTTGGCCCCGCCGGATTCGAGGTACATCGCCAGATGCTCGTCGGCCCAGTCGGTCATCTGTCCACCGTAACGGGTGGCCGTCTGCGCGCTGCAGTGACATCGTTGTGGCATGAGTGCAGAGACGCCGGAAGAGGCCGAGGGCTACAGCATCGACGACGAGGACCAGCTTTCCCAGGAAGACACCCTCGTGGATCGCGGCGTCGACGACGTGCTCGACGAGGGATATTCACCGCCCGACCGCTGGCAGGAGCCGCGCGAGCACGAATCGCTGGATGAGCGGCTGGCCGACGAGCAGCCGGATCCGGCACTCCTCGACGGTGATGCCATCCCCGACGAGCAGTTCGGCGATGACGAGGTCGGGGCCCGTCGTTCGGGCCGGCTGGTGGCACCGGATGCCGGTTTCGGCGAGGACAGCGAGTCCGATCTGCTGGGCAGCGACGTCGGTATCGACGGTGGCGCGGCGTCGGCCGAGGAGGCCGCGGTCCACGTCATCGAGGAGTAGCTGACCTGCCCAGCAATACCGAGACGGTGAGCACCGCCAGCCCGGCCACGGCCAGCACGGCGCCGGCCGCGGCCGGGGCGGTGTAGCCGAATCCTGCGGCGATCACCAGGCCGCCGACCCACGCACCGGTCGCATTGCCGATGTTGAGCGCGGAATGGTTCAGCGCGGCGGCCAGCGTCTGCGCATCCTGGGCCACGTCCATCAGCCGGGTCTGCAGGGCGGGGCCGACGGCCGAACCGGCGGCGCCGATGCCGAACAGCACCAGCAGCGCGGTCCACGGATTGTGCGCCGCGGCCACGAACACCGCGAGCAGCACGCCGAGCAGGCCCAGCGACAGGTACAGCGCGCGGATCACCGAGATATCGGCCAGCCGTCCGCCGACCAGGTTGCCGACGACCATGCCGAGGCCGAAGACCATGAGCGCCACCGGAACCAGTGTCCGGGACAGCCCGGACACATCGGTCATCGTGGTGCTGATGTAGGTGTAGACCGCGAACATGCCGCCGAAGCCGATCATGCCGACCAGCACGGCCAGCAGCACCTGCGGGCGGCGCAGCGCGCCGAGCTCGGTCAGCGGGCTGGTGACGTGCATGGTGCGTAACTGATCGGGCAGCCAGAACCAGAGCGCGATGACGGTGAGCACGCCGATGAACACGACGAGCGCGAAGGCGCTGCGCCAGCCCAGGCCCTGGCCCAGCCAGGACGCGATCGGTACGCCGAGCACGGTGGCGACCGTCAGACCGGACAGCACGTGCGCGACGGCCTTGGCCCGGTTCTGCGGCCCCATCAGATGGGCGGCGGCCAGCGCCGCGATCCCGAAGAACGCACCGTGGGGCAGGCCGGCGACGAACCGCGCGATCACCAGCGTCGCGTAGGTCGGGGCGACCATGCTGGCCAGGTTGCCGAGGGTGAAGACCACCATCAGCCCGAGCAGCAGGGCGCGGCGCGGCACGCGGGCCGTCAGCGCGGCGATGGTCGGCGCACCGACCACCACCCCCAGGGCGTAGGCGGAGATGACATGGCCCGCCGTCGGTTCGCTGATGCCGAAGCCGGCCGCGATATCGGGGAGCAGCCCCATCGCGACGAATTCGGTGGTGCCGATCCCGAAACCGCCCAGGGCCAGCGCGAACACGGCCAGCCATCGGACCGTGGGATCGGTGGCGATGACGGACTGCGGGCGGGTGGGGCGTTCGAGGCTGGGTGTCACCGGTTCAGCGTAGGACGACTTAGGTCGTAGCGACAACTTAGTTTTGCTCTTTTCGGTTGAAAGTGGCGAAACTTACGTATTCATGGTGAAATCGAAGGCGTGACCAGCGTCGGTGAGACATTTGCCCTGATCAGGGGGCAAGGCGAGATCACCCGCGCGGAGATCGCCGCGCGCACCGGACTGTCCCGCACCGCCGTGGGCGCAAGACTGGCGGTGCTCCTGGAGACCGGGCTGGTCGTCGAATGCCAACCGGCGGCCTCTACGGGCGGCCGTCCGGCCACCCAACTGAGCTTCAACGCCGACGCCGGTGTGGTGCTCTCGGTGGCCATCGGCATCAGCCGCACCCGGCTCGCGGTGTGCAACCTCGCGGGCACCGTTCTGGCGCTGGCCGATATCGACCAGGAGGTCGCGCTCGGCCCCGACGACCTGATGCCCGACGTGGTCAAGGGCCTGGACGTGCTGCTCGAACAGTTCCCGGGTGAGCCGGTCTACGGGGTCGGTCTGAGCCTGCCTGGCACGGTGGACGCCGAACGCGGCTGCAGCTGCGGATCGGCCATCCTGCGGGGCTGGGACGGCGTGGCGCTGCGGCCGTATTTCGATTCGCTGCCGTCCCTGACCGGCACGCCGGTGGTGCTCGACAACGACGCCAACGCCATCGCGCTCGCCGAACGCGGCGACGAGGACGATGTGCTGGTGCTGAAGGCCTCCAGCGGGATGGGCGCGGGCATCATCGCCGGCGGCCTGCTGCTGCGCGGAGCCGGTCAGGCCGCAGGCGAGTTCGGGCACAACAAGATTCCTGCCGCACAGGATGTTCCGTGCCGCTGCGGTGACACGGGCTGTCTGGAGGCGGTCGCCGGCGGCTGGGCCATCGTGCGCGCCCTGCAGCAGCAGGGGCGCCCGGTGCGGCACCTGCGCGATGTGGCCGAACTCGCCAATGACGGCGACCCGGAGGCCCGCCGGATGGTCCGCGACAGCGGCCGCTATGTGGGGGAGGGCATCGCCCCGGCGGTCAACCTGCTCAACCCGGCGCTGATCGTGGTGGCCGGCGATATGGCCGGCGTGCACGAGATCTTCGTCGCGGGACTACGGGAGACGTTGTACCGCAACGCGACTGCGCAGGCCACCGGTGCGCTGCGGGTGCGTCCGGCGGCTCATGGTGACCGGTCGGCCACGGTCGGCACCGCCACCATCGTGCTCGATCAGGTGCTCAGCGTGGCGGCCATCGACGCGCAGAGCGCCTGACCTCACGGCACCTGCGTCTGCTGATAGAGCGCGAGCCGCCACGCGTCACCGGTGCGGTGGTACACGCTCGACATGACGCCCCGGAACGCGGGTTCCGCGCCGTCGCGCCACGCGGTGCCGGTGTAGACCAGTGCCGCGTTGGCGTCGTCGATCGGGATGCACCGGACATCGCTGATCTCGTAGGTGCGCCACGGCGGTGATTCGGACAGCGCGTTCACCACGGTCCGGCGGTCCATCACCATCCCGTTGGCCAGCACCATGACCGCGTCCGCGAGCATCGTCGCGCCGTAGAACTCCGATCCGGTGGAGTCGCACAACGAGTCCCAGCCCGCGCGTTCCATGTCCAGCAGTGAGTCGACCAGATTGTCCGTCATGGGTACCGGGTACCCACCGAGGAGCTACCCGTTGGCCTTGGCGATCACATTTTCGGCGAACCACTCCAAGTTGCGGATCTTGTCGTCGAGCGGCTCGGTGTCCTGTCCCATGATGTAAGGAATCCGGAAGCCCACGATGACATCGGTGACGCCCTTGTCCTCCAGGCGCTTGACGCCGTCCAGGGTGAAACCGTCGATCGAGATGACGTGGATCTGGAACTCGTCGGCCAGGCCGATGCGTTCCTCTTCCTCCCGGTACTTCTTCAGCTTGGCCAGCAGTGGGTCGAGCTCCGCGGGATCGCCGCCACCGTGCATCCAGCCGTCGTTGCGCGCGGCGCGCTTGAGCGCGGCGTCCGCGTGCCCACCGATCAGGATCGGGATCGGCTTGGTGGGCGCCGGGGTCATCTTGAAGGACGGGAAGTCGTAGAACTCGCCGTGATACTCAAAGTAGTCACCGGAGGTGAGCCCGCGGATGACGTCGATGCACTCGTCCATCCGCTTACCGCGGCGTGCGTACGGCACGCCCATGATCTCGTAGTCCTCCGGCCACGGGCTGGTGCCTACACCGAGGTTGAGGCGGTTGTCGAACATCGCCGCGAGCGAACCGGCCTGCTTGGCGACCAGCGCCGGCGGCCGGATCGGCAGCTTGAGCACGAAGACGTTGAACTGGAGTTTCGTCGTCACCGCGGACAATGCCCCGATGAGCGCGAAGGTCTCGATGAACGACTTGCCGTCGAGAAATTCGCGGTTGCCGTCCTCGGTGTAGGGATATGTCGAGTCCGAGACCTTGGGGTAGGCGACGCTGTCGGCGATGGTCATCCCGTGGTACCCGGCCTCGTCGGCGGCTTTCGCCAACGGGATGTAGTACTTGGGATCGGTCATGGCTTCCGCATAGGTGAACCGCATGACGCCGATACTAGAACACGTTCTAGTTCTGTGGCATGGAATGACCTGAGCTACCGCGGGAAGGGCGGAACGCCGACGCCGGCGATCGAGTAGCCACCCTGCTGGCTGCGTTCGGTGAACCGGGCCGACGCGGACCGGTTTTCGATCGTGATGGACAGGGGATTGCGTGCGTCATCGGGCAGCGCCTCGAAAACGGTTCCCTGCCAGTGGTACTGACCATCGATCGGGTCCAGGTGGCCGGTGAGTCGGACCCGGGACACCCGGCCCTCGATGGTGGCGGGTCCGTCATAGAGGTCCTCGGATTCCTCGATCTCGGCGCGCCCGGCCGGCTGTACCGCACCGCCGGGCAGGAATCCGCTGCGCCGCCACATCCGCCGCGCGATCGGGCCCATCAGGCCGACCTCCTCCAGGAACGAGGCCAGCGGGGCGAAGCCCGCGATCTGCACCTGGTGGCGGTGCGGGGACCGGCGTGCCATCCGCCGCGCCGCCCGGCCGTCCAGGCCGACCCGGTGATACTGCACCTTGTTGGTGAACAGGAACCGGAAGAACGGTCCGCCGAGTCCGTTGAGGTTGCCCACCCACATCCGCTTGGCGCGCGACATCGTCGGCATGCGCTTGCGCAGTCCGTCGCGGGCGAACTGGATGTGGCGGGCCTCCTCGGTGACATGGATGCGCATCAGGCGCTGCACCACCGGCTGCAGTTCGTCATCGTCCATCATCTGGCGTTGCAGCGAGTCGAAGATCTCCTCGCCGATCAGCGCGGCGACCCACAGCACCGACCCGCGGAACGCGAACGGCAGGGCGTTGATGGCGATGCGTTGATAGAGCCTGGGGCGCACCGGATCGGCACCGACCTTGGCGATGGCCTTGCCGAACATCACCATGTGCCGGGTCTCGTCGCCGAGTTCGGTGAGTTCGTAGTGGGTGGTGGCCGCGGTCGGGTCCTGGTGCATCATCTTGCGCAGCAGTGCCTGGTTCAGGATGTTCTCGAACCAGATGCCGGCTGACAGCGTGTTCACCAGTTCCTGGCGGGACAGTTCGATCTGCTCGGCCCGGCTCATCGCCTCCCAGATCGGCGTGCCGTACAGCGACACCACCTTGGGTGGCAGATAGAACTTGTCCGGATCCAGCGGCGCTTCCCAGTCGATATCCACGACGGGTTCGTAGGACTTGCGCACCGACCCCTTGAGCAGGCGTTCGGCGAACTCCGCGCGAGTGGTCTGTGTCTTCACCGAAGCTGTCATCGTCGACTCCCTCGAATGGTGCGTGAGCCTTGAAGCTACGTTCGATACCAGCGGTAGTCAATACCCGCGGTACTGGGTAATTCTCTCCTGCGGTGGCCCCGCTAGCCTTCGCGGGTGCGCACAATTCATGTCATCGGTATCGGTGCGGGCGATCCCGACTACGTGACGGCGCAGGCCATCTCGGCGCTCAATGACACGCAGGTCTTCTTCGCCATGGACAAGGGCGACGCCAAGGACGATCTGGTCGCACTGCGGCGGCTCATCTGCGAGCGGTTCATCGACGAACCCGGCTACCGGTTCGTCGCACTGCCGGACCCCAAGAGGGCCCCGGCGACCGACGGGCCCGCCTACGAGCAGGCCGTCAGCGACTGGCACGCCGCGCGCGCCGCGCTGTGGGCGCGGGCCATCGAGACCGAACTCGGCCCCGACGGAGTCGGGGCATTCCTGGCCTGGGGCGACCCGTCGCTGTATGACAGCACGCTGCGCATCCTGGACCGCGTCGCCGAGCATGTGGAATTCGACTTCGACGTGATTCCCGGCATCACCGCCATCCAGGCGCTCACCGCGCGGCATCGCATCCCGCTCAACGATATTGGCGAGGCCGTCCTCATCACCACCGGTCGCCGGCTGCGGGATGAGGGTGTGCACGGGGCGGCCGTGGTGATGCTCGACGGCGAATGTTCGTTCCTGCGTACCCTGCCCGACACCCGGATCTGGTGGGGTGCCTACCTCGGCACGCCCGACGAGTTGCTCGTCCACGGCACCGTCGGCGAGGTGGGTGAGCAGATCGCCGAAATGCGCGCCGCGGCAAGGGAACGGCACGGCTGGATCATGGACATCTACCTGCTGCGCACGGCAGACTGAGCGGCATGAGCGCAGCTTGCGGAGCGAATCGACAGACGACATGCGGTAGCCGAGCCTGCGAGGCAACCGCATGAGCGAAGCTTGCGGAGCGAATCGACAGACGGCATGCGGTAGCCGAGCCTGCGAGGCAACCGCATGAATTTTCTGCTGCGCGCCGCACTGACCGGAGTCGCGTTGTGGGTGGTGACCCTCGTGGTGCCCGGCGTCAGCATCCTCGGGGGCGATTCCACCCTGCAACGGGCCGGCATCATCTTCGTCGTCGCGGTGGTCTTCGGGCTCGTCAATGCGGTGATCAAGCCCATCGTGCAGTTCATTTCGATACCGCTTTACATCCTGACCCTCGGCTTGATCCACATCGTCATCAACGCCCTGATGCTCTGGATCACCTCGTGGATCACCGAACACACCACGCACTGGGGCCTGTTCATCGAGGATTTCTGGTGGACCGCGATCTGGGCCGCGATCGTGCTGTCCATCGTCAGCTGGCTACTGTCCCTGGTGGCCGGTGATGCGAAAAAGGCTGTGCAGTAACGGATCAGGCCCCGTCGCCGCGATCGCCCCGGGATCGGCGGCGTTCTAACTGCCCGTGGCCCGCCGCGCGTTGCTCGGCCGGCGCTCCGGCACACCCGCGCACACGGGAGACGATATCGGTGCCCGCCCGGGCGACACTCGAGTCACACTGGTGACATGCCCGAACTGCCCGAAGTGGAGGCGCTCGCCGATCACCTGCGCCGGCATGCCGTCGGCAAGGCCGTCGGCAGGGTCGACATCTCCGCCCTGTCGGTGCTCAAAACCTTCGACCCGCCGGTCACCGCGCTGCACGGACACGACGTCACCGGGGCGGCTCGGTGGGGCAAATACCTCGGTCTGCAGGTCGGCGAGCTCTACCTCATCACCCACCTGTCGCGGGCCGGTTGGCTGCGCTGGTCGGACAAGCTGTCGCCGACGCCGCTGAAACCCGGTAAGGGCCCCATCGCGCTGCGCGTGCACCTGGGCGACTCGCAGGGCTTCGACCTGACCGAGGCCGGCACCCAGAAACGCCTGGCGGTGTGGGTGGTCCGGGACCCGATGGACATCCCGCAGATCGCCGGCCTGGGACCCGATGCGCTGGCGCTGGATCCCGACGGGCTGCGCGAGGTGCTGGCCGGTCATGGGGGCCGCATCAAGAACGTCATCACCGATCAGAAGGTGATCGCCGGGATCGGCAACGCCTACAGCGACGAAATCCTGCACGTGGCGAAGCTGTCGCCGTTCGCGACCGCCAACAAACTCTCCGACGCGCAACTGGCCGACCTGCACGACGCGATGTCCTCGGTACTCACCGATGCGGTGTCGCGTTCGGTGGGCCAGCAGGCCGCAACGCTGAAAGGGGAGAAGCGTTCCGGGTTGCGGGTGCACGCCCGCACCGGGCTGCCGTGCCCCGTCTGCGGGGACACGGTGGCCGAGGTGTCGTTTGCGGACAAGTCGTTCCAGTACTGCCCGACATGCCAGACCGGCGGCAAAGTGCTCGCAGATCGCAGAATGTCGCGTCTGCTCAAGTAGATTTCCAGCCGTGACCCGTCCGCACGTGGTGTCCGGCACCGCCGCGACGATGACGATTGTGGCGACGGGCCTGGGCGCCAGCATCACCGCGGCGGATCCGGTGATCCTGTCGGCGAACATCTCGGCGGTCCGGGACGGGCTGGAGCTGTCGCCGGGCACCGCCAGCTTCGTCGCCAGCGTGGCCACCCTGTCCCTGGCGGCGGGCGTGCTCGGAGCCGGCGCACTCGGGGACAAGTACGGCATGAGGCGGATGTTCTCGCTCGGCCTGATGGGCACGGTCGTGTTCGGTGTGCTGGCCGCCTCGGCGCCGAACGCCGGGGTGCTGATCGCCGCCCGCGCCGGGGTGGGACTGGCATTCGCCCTGCAACTGGGATTGGCGCTGGCCATCGTCAACGTCGTCTTCCCGCCCGAGCGCCGGGCCACCGCCATCTCGTTGCACCTGGGGGCCGGGTTCGTCGCTGCGGTGCCGATGCCGGCGATTGGGTCACTGCTCGCCGAACACTTCGGTTGGCGCACCTGCTTTCTGGTGGCCCCCGTCCTGGCGCTGATCGCGCTGGCCATGGTGCGCAGGTACGTGCCGGAGACACCACGCGCCGAGCGCCGACTCGACGTGGTCGGTCTGCTGCTGGTGGCCGTCGCACTGTCGGGGACGGTCTTCGGGCTTTCCCGGCTGCAGAGCGGTCTGAACGCGGGCGTGATCGGGTCGCTGGCCGTCGGGCTGGTCGCCGCGGTCGCCTTCGTGATCTTCGAACGACGCACGCCCAGCCCCGCACTGGATCTGCGCATATTCTCCTCCGGGCCGTTCAATGCCGCCGTCTTCGCCGGCATCGCCTTCAACTTCCTCAGCGGCGGCGTGACGGTCCTGCTGGCCTTCTACCTCGTCGCCGTCCGCGGCGAATCACCCACTGTGCTCGGTCTTCTCATGGCGCCCGCCGCGCTGCTGTCGGCCGTCGCGGCCGCGGCGGCCGGCCGGGCCGCGGTGCGACTGGGGCAGCGCGGCGTGCTCGTCGGCGGGCTGGTGTTGCTGGTCGCGGGACTGCTGGTGGTCACCCGGCTCGGCGAGCAGAGCTCACTGTGGTTGCTGTTCGCGGCGGTGGCCTTCAACGCCGTCGGCGCGGCCGTCGTCGAGACCATCGAGGCCACCGTCATGCTGCAGACCGCGCCGGTGGAGCTGAGCGGCGCGGTCGCCGCGGTGAAAAGCGCTGTCGGACAAGCGGCGTACTCGATGGGGCCGGCGCTGTTCGCGCTGATCGGCACCAGCGTCTTCGTGCACTCCGCTGCCGGCAAGCTCGCCGGCAGCGGGATCAGCGAAGAGCAGGCGCGCGAGGCGTTGCGGGCGGCCCACGGCGGGGCCGGTTCGGCCGCGGGCACCAACGTGCTGGACCCACAGCGGGCCCGTGAGGTGGTCGACGGCGCGCACGCGAGCATGATCGACGCCATCCATACGCTCGGCTGGACGCTGACCGCGGTGCCGCTGGCGGCCATCGTGGCGGCGCTGATCCTGATGAGGCCTGCCCGTGCCTGACAACGACGATCCCACCGCCATCGAGTTCATCGCCCGGCTCGGCTCGGCGATGCTCAGCGCGGACTATCCGGTGACGATGGTGCGCCATGCTCTCGAGCGGGTGGCCGCCCGGCAGGAAACAGACTGCCCGGTGCTGGTGCTGCCGAACTTCATCCAGGCCGGCGACCGGCACCACACCACGGTGGTGCGTGGTGCCGCATTGCGCTACGACCAGACCTTCCCGTTGGGCGAGTTGGTGGAGCAGGCCCAGCGCCGCCGGGTCGACCCGGTCGAGGGGATCGCCGAGCTGGATCGCATCCACGCGCTGCCGCGGCGCTTCCCCGGCTGGGTCGGGGTGATCGGCTATGGGTTGCAAAGCGCCGCCTACGGCCTGATCCTGCAACCGACGGTGGTGTCGCTGATCGCCGCCACCGGGTTCGGGCTGATCGTCGGACTGCTGGAGCTGGCGACCCGCAAGAATGCCGCGTTGCGCCAACTGCTGCCGGTCCTCAGCGCATTCCTGGTCACCTATGTCGCCTTCAGTCTCGGGCGGCTGCTGCACATGGGCCATGACAGCCTGCGGGTGTTGATCGCGCCGCTGACGCTGTTCCTGCCCGGGGTGGCGATCACGCTGGCGGTCATCGAATCGTCGACCAGTGAGATGGTGTCCGGATCGGCGCGGCTGATGGCCGGATTGATGCGACTGGCACAACTGGCGCTGGGGATCCTGCTGGCCGTCCAATTGCTCGGGCTGTCCTGGTCGGAGCTCGCCGATGCCCCCGTCAACACGCTCGGTAGCTGGGCGCCCTGGTTGGGTGTCGCCGTGTACGCCGTCGGGATCACGCTGCACCTCGGGCCGCCCCGCGGCTTCGCCCCGTGGCTGATGCTGGTCCTGTTCACCGCGTACGGCGCCCAGGTGCTGACCAACGCGGCGTTCGGCGGGTATGTCAGCGGCTTCGGCGGCGGGCTGATCCTGATCCTCTGCGCGTTGGCGCTCAGCAGACTGTCGATGACACCGGTGGCCCAGGTGATGCTCGCCCCCGGGTTCTGGCTGCTGGTGCCCAGCTCGATCGGGATGATCGGGGTCGCCGCACTGGCGTCAGGGCAGGGCAGTGCGGCGATCACGGTCATGCTGGTGTCGATGATGTCGATCGCGTTGGGATTCACCAGCGGATTCGCGGCCTGGAACGCGATTGCGCGCCGTGGAACGGATCCCGAATCGACGACCGAGCTGTGAGGGTTTGCTCCCAAGATGTATAACTCGGTTATCCTGCTGCCATGACCCGCCAGAAGATCCTCATCACCGGTGCAAGCTCGGGCCTGGGCGCCGGCATGGCGCGTGCCTTCGCGGCCAAGGGCCGGGACCTGGCATTGTGTGCCCGCCGCGTCGAGCGGCTCGAAGAACTGCGCGCCGAGATCCTCGACAAGCACCCATATGCCAAGGTCGCCATCGCTGCGCTGGACGTCGACGACCACGAGGCCATCCCGCGGGTGTTCGGCGAACTGTCCGACGAACTCGGCGGTATCGACCGTGTCATCGTCAACGCGGGAATCGGTAAGGGCTGGCCGCTCGGTGAAGGTAAGCCGTGGGCCAACAAGGCCACCATCAACACCAACCTGATCTCGGGCATGGTGCAGATCGAGACCGCACTGGAGATGTTCAAGAAGTCCGGCGGTGGACACCTCGTGCTGATCTCCTCGGTGCTCGGAAACACCGGGGTGCCCGGCGGCAAGGCGGCCTACTGCGCGAGCAAGGCCGGAATGACCTCACTGGGGGAATCCCTGCGCGCCGAGTACGACAAGGGGCCCATCCGGATCACCGTCATCGAGCCCGGCTACATCGAGTCCGAGATGACCGCGAAGTCGGCGACCACCCTGCTGATGGTCGACAACGAGACCGGTGTCCGCAAGATGGTCGAGGCCATCGAGAAGGAAAAGGGGCGCGCCGTGGTGCCGTCCTGGCCGTGGGCGCCGATCACGCAGATCATGCGACTGCTGCCGCCGAAGTACACCAAACGCTTCGCCTGAGAGCTTCGTCTGCGGGATGTTTATGTCGTCTCAGCGGGTGGTAACCGTCCTTGCATGATGGTGAAACTGACGAAGATGACGCCCGTATTGTTCGCCGGTGCCATGGGCGCGGCTATCGCCTTCTCGCCCGTGGCCGGCGCGACCCCCGCACCCCCGCCGCCGCCGCCGCCGTGCTGGAACGCCGACGGCACCCCGTGTGCCTCGGTCGGCACCGCAGGTCCCGGCGGCGTCGATGTCGCGGTGCCCGGTGGCCCGGTTGGTGAGGCCGGACCCGGTGGCGCCGAAGGTGCGATCCCCGGTGGCCCGGCCGGTGAAGCCGGTCCCGGAGGCGCCAGCGGCGTGATTCCGGGTGGTCCCGGCGGTTCGGCCGGCCCCGAGGGTGCCACCGGCTCGATCCCGGGTGGCCCGGGCGGGACTGCCGGTCCCGACGGTGCCAGCGGAGTGATCCCCGGCGGCCCGGTCGGTAGCGCAGGCCCCGGTGGAGCCAGTGGCTGCATCCCGGGTATCGGGTGTGCCACGATCCCCGCTCCCTAAGACGTAAACACGCTCTCGAAGTTCACGAAATGGCTGCTCCCGGTACGTCCGGGGCAGCCATTTCGCGCATTTCGGGCCGCGGCCCGTGCGCCTCGGATGGGCATCCTGGGTCATTTTCTTGACAGAGTGTTGGGTTTTCCTAACAATAGGTTGCATGAGTCCGGTACGGCGTGGGGACCAGCTTCCCATTCATAACCGCATCGGCGTGCTGCGCGCCGAGCGGCGCATGACACGGGTGCAGCTGGCCGGGCTGATCGACGTCAACCCGCAGACCGTCGGTGCGCTGGAGCGAGGCGACCACTACCCGAGCCTTGACCTGGCGTTCCGCATCTGTGACGTCTTCGAGTTGCCGGTGGAGGCGGTGTTCTCCCGAGAACCGTTCACGCCACTGTCGGCCGAACTCTATGGAAACAGGCAACGAACGGAAGGGACGCGGCCGTGACAGAGACGAGCATCCTCGACAGGTACCAGGATTTCCGGACCAGAAGGTTCCTGAAACAGGAACGCACATATGCCAATTCACTGCCCGCGTGGCGCAACCGCCGCCGCCGACGGATGCTCGTGGTCGGACTGGCGGTGACGTTCGCGTTCATGGCCGCCGTCGCGGTGCTGTGCGCGTTCGGCCTGTGGTGGGCGCCGCTGCTGTGGCTGCCGGCCTGCGTGGCGTTCTTCCCCATGTGGACCGTGCTGCAACTGGTCTCGGGCAGGCGCGGTGACGCACCGGAGGCCGCGCTCGACGAATTCGAGATCGCCCAACGCAACAGCGCCCGGTCCATCGGGCTGACCGCAACGCAGTACCTGATGATGCTGCCCATCGGGTACCTGATCTTCGGTTCCACGATCACCGACGGCACCGATACCGACATGGCGTATGCCGGCGGGCTGATGGCGCTGACGGTCCTGCTCATCGGCGGCTGTCTGCCCGCCATGATCTTGGGTTGGACGCGCGTGGACGTCGAGCCCGAATAGTCAGGCGCTGCGGCCGCGTTCGCTCCTGTAGTGCCGGACCAGCGCATCGGTGGAACTGTCGCTCTGCTCGGCCGGTGCCGCATCCTCGGTGAGCACCGGCAGCAGCGCCTTGGCCTGGGTCTTGCCCAGCTCCACACCCCACTGGTCGAACGAGTCGATCCCCCAGATCACACCCTCGGTGAAGACCTGGTGCTCGTAGAGCGCGATCAACTGGCCCACCACCGAGGGCGTCAGCTTGGTCGCCAGGATCGACGTCGTCGGGCGGTTGCCCGGCATCACCTTGTGCGGGACGACGTCGGCGGCGGTGCCTTCGCCGGCGATCTCCTCGGCGGTCTTGCCGAAGGCCAGCACCTGGGTCTGGGCGAAGAAGTTGCTCATCAACAGGTCGTGCATGCTGCCGGTGCCGTCGGCGGTCGGCAGATCATCGGTGGGCTGGGAGAACCCGATGAAATCGGCGGGGATCAGCCGGGTGCCCTGGTGCAGCAACTGATAGAAGGCGTGTTGTCCATTGGTTCCCGGTTCGCCCCAATAGATCTCGCCGGTGTCGGTGGTGACGGGCGTGCCGTCGGCGCGCACCGACTTGCCGTTGGACTCCATCGTCAACTGCTGCAGGTAGGCCGCGAACCGGGACAGGTCGTTGGAGTAGGGCAGCACCGCGCGGGACTGCGCACCGAAGAAGTTGTTGTACCAGAGGCCGATCAGGCCGAGCAGTGCCGGAGCGTTCTCGGCCAGCGGCGCGGTGCGGAAGTGCTCGTCGACCAGATGGAAGCCGGCCAGGAACTCCGCGAACCGCTCCTTGCCGATCACCGCCATCACGCTCAGGCCGATCGCGCTGTCCACCGAGTACCGGCCGCCGACCCAGTCCCAGAAGCCGAACATGTTGTCGGTGTCGATACCGAACTCGTCGACCAGCTTCTTGTTGGTCGACACCGCCACGAAATGCTTGGACACCGCGTCATCGCCCAGTGCCGCGGTGAGCCAGCGCCGCGCCGCGGTGGCATTGGTCAACGTCTCCAAGGTGGAGAACGTCTTCGAGGCGATCACGAAAAGCGTTGTCGCCGGGTCGAGACCGTCGAACGTGGCGACCAGGTCGGCGGGATCGACGTTGGAGACGAACCGGGCCGAGATGCCGGCGTCGGCGTAGTGGCGCAGCGCGTCGTACACCATCACCGGACCCAGGTCAGAGCCGCCGATGCCGATGTTCACCACGCAGGTGATCCGCGCACCCGTCGCGCCCGTCCACTCGCCGGACCGCAACCGGTCGGTGAACGTGCCCATCGCGTCGAGCACCTCGTGCACGTCGGCGACGACGTCCTGCCCGTCGACCTCCAGCTCGGCGCCCCTGGGCAGGCGCAGGGCGGTGTGCAGCACCGCACGGTCCTCGGAGGTGTTGATGTGCGTGCCGGAGAACATCGCGGCGCGGCGGCCCTCCAGGTCGGCGGCCGCGGCCAGATCGGCCAGCAGGCCCAGGGTTTCGCGTGTCACCCGGTGCTTGCTGTAGTCGATGTAGAGATCGCCGACGGTGAGGGTCAGTTCGGTGCCGCGGGCCGGGTCCTCGGCGAAGAGCTCCCGAAGATTCTTCGACGCCACCGCGTCATGGTGGCGTTGCAGCGAATGCCATGCGGCCGTTTCGGTGATGTCAGCACTCATTCTTCTGACCTTAGTGCGGCGCCCGGATCGAGGGTGTACATGATGGATGTATGAGCATTGAAGACTTGATTGCATCCGTGCCGACCGGGCTGTGGATCGGCGGTGAGGAACGGGCAGGCTCGTCCACCTTCGACGTGCTCAACCCGGCCACCGACGAGGTCATCACCTCGGTGGCCGACGCAGGAGCGCAGGACGGTATCGCCGCGCTGGACGCCGCCGCCGCGGTACAGGCGGACTGGGCCGCCACCCCGGCCCGCGAACGCGGCGAGATCCTGCGTTCGGTCTTCGAAACCCTCACCGCGCGAAGCGAAGACCTCGCCACCCTGATGACCCTCGAAATGGGCAAGGTGATCGCCGAGAGCCGCGGCGAGGTCAAGTACGGCGCCGAGTTCTTCCGCTGGTTCGCCGAGGAGGCGGTGCGCATCGGCGGCCGCTACACCCCGGCGCCGGCGGGCACCGGCCGCATCCTGGTCACCAAGATGCCCGTCGGCCCCTGCTACGCCATCACCCCGTGGAACTTCCCGCTGGCGATGGGCACCCGCAAGATCGGACCGGCCCTGGCCGCCGGCTGCACCATGCTGGTCAAGCCCGCCCAGGAGACGCCGCTGACCATGCTGCTGCTGGCCAAGCTGATCGACGATGCCGGCCTGCCCAAGGGGGTGCTGTCGGTGCTGCCGACCACCAAGCCCGGCGAGTTGACCGGCGCCCTGATCGACGACGGCCGGCTGCGCAAGCTGACCTTCACCGGGTCGACCGGGGTGGGCAAGGCGCTGGTGAAACAGTCCAGCGACAAGCTGCTGCGCACCTCGATGGAACTGGGCGGCAACGCCCCGTTCGTGGTGTTCGACGACGCCGATGTCGACGCCGCGGTCGAGGGCGCCCTGCTGGCCAAGATGCGCAACGGCGGCGAGGCGTGCACCGCCGCCAACCGCTTCCACGTGGCCAACGCGGTGCGTGAGGAGTTCACCGACAAGCTGGTGAAGCGGATGAGCGAGTACACCCTGGGCAACGGCCTGGAGGATTCGTCGACGCTGGGCCCGCTGATCTCGGCAAAGCAGCTCGGCATCGTCGCCGACCTGGTGTCCGACGCGGTGGCGCGCGGCGCCGAGGTGGCGGTCGGCGGGGTCGCGCCCGGCGGCCCCGGACACTTCTACCCGGCCACCGTGCTGGCCGACGTGCCCGCCGACGCCCGCATCCTCAAGGAGGAGGTCTTCGGTCCCGTCGCGCCGATCACCGGTTTCGACACCGAGGAGGAGGGCATCGCCGCGGCGAATGCCACCGAATACGGCCTGGCGTCCTACATCTACACCCAGTCACTCGACCGGGCGTTGCGGGTGGCGGAGTCCGTCGAGGCCGGCATGGTCGGGGTGAACCGCGGCGTCATCTCGGATGCGGCCGCCCCGTTCGGCGGGATCAAGGAATCCGGGTTCGGGCGTGAGGGCGGTTCCGAAGGTATCGAGGAGTACCTGGAGACCAAGTACATCGCCTTCACGCCCTGAGCCGGGGCTAGTGGCCGAGCCGGCCGCGGCCCAGGCGTAACAGCAGCATGGCCAGGTCTTTGCCCTCCGGGCCGAGCTCGCTGTAGCGCTCGATGACCTTCATCTCCCGGCTGTGCACGAGCCGGGTGCCACCGGAGGCCATCCGGGCCTTGCCGATGATCCGGGAAACCTCGGTACGGCGTTGCACCGCGGCCAGGATCGTGGCGTCCAGTTCGTCGATCTCCAGACGCAGATCGTCGATGTTGGCGGCGGGCTCGGGTGACACGAACCGAGTGTGCCACCCGACGCAGATTCGGTGCAAAGCCGGGTCACGGGGATGTCACCGTTCAGCGGTAGATTCGAGACCGAAATGACATCGCTTTCTCACGCACCAGCTCACGCTTCCGGTGGGGCCTCCGAAACCGACCAGCTGCTGGACGGGCTCAACCCGCAGCAGCGCCAGGCCGTATTGCACGAAGGGTCCCCGCTGCTCATCGTGGCCGGTGCCGGGTCGGGCAAGACGGCGGTGCTCACCCGGCGCATCGCCTATCTACTGGCCGCCCGCGAGGTGGGCGTCGGCCAGGTGCTGGCCATCACGTTCACCAACAAGGCCGCCGCGGAGATGCGCGAACGTGTCGTGGCACTCATCGGGCCGCGTGCCCGGAGCATGTGGGTGTCCACCTTCCACGCCACCTGCGTGCGCATCCTGCGCAACCAGGCCTCGCTGCTGCCCGGGCTGAACTCCAACTTCTCCATCTATGACGCCGACGACTCGCGGCGGCTGCTCATGATGATCGCCAAGGACATGGGCCTGGACACCAAGCGGTACTCGCCGCGGCTGTTGGCCAACAGCATCTCCAACCTGAAGAACGAGCTGATCGACCCGGACCGGGCGCTCGCCGATCTCACCGAGACCGCCGACGACATGTCCAAGACCGTGGCTTCGGTGTTCGGCGAGTACCAGCGCAGGCTGCGGGCGGCCAACGCCCTGGACTTCGACGATCTCATCGGTGAGACAGTCGCTGTGCTGCAAGCCTTTCCGCAGATCGCCCAGTACTACCGGCGGCGGTTCCGGCACATCCTGGTCGACGAGTACCAGGACACCAACCACGCCCAGTACATGTTGGTGCGCGAGCTCGTCGGCGTGGAGACACACCCTGAGGACCCGGCCGGTGTGCCTCCTTCCGAGCTGTGTGTGGTGGGTGACGCCGATCAGTCGATCTATGCGTTCCGCGGCGCCACCATCCGCAATATCGAGGATTTCGAGCGCGACTATCCGAACGCGACCACGATTCTGCTGGAACAGAATTACCGCTCCACGCAGACGATCCTCAACGCTGCCAACGCCGTCATCTCCCGCAACGCCGGGCGCCGGGAGAAGCGGCTGTGGACCGACTCCGGTGAGGGTGAACTGATCGTCGGCTATGTCGCCGACAACGAGCACGACGAGGCACGCTTCGTCGCCGAGGAGATCGACGCGCTGGCCGACGGGCACCAGGTCAACTATTCCGATGTGGCCGTTTTCTATCGGACCAACAATTCGTCGCGGGCGCTGGAAGAAGTGTTCATCCGCGCCGGCATCCCGTACAAAGTCGTTGGCGGAGTGCGGTTCTACGAGCGCAAAGAGATCCGCGACATCGTCGCCTACCTGCGGGTGCTGGACAACCCCGGCGATGCGGTGAGCATGCGGCGCATCCTGAACACCCCGCGCCGCGGTATCGGTGACCGCGCCGAAGCCTGCGTGGCGGTGTACGCCGAGAACACCGGCGGCAGCTTCAACGATGCCCTGCAGGCCGCCGCCGAGGGGCGGGTGCCGATGCTGAACACCCGCTCGGAGAAGGCGATCGCGTCGTTCACCCAGCTGCTCGACAGCCTGCGCGGCGGTCTGGACGGTGAGCTCGGCGATCTGGTGGAGGCCGTGCTGGACCGCACCGGATACCGGCGCGAACTCGAAGCCTCCAGCGACCCGCAGGATCTGGCGCGGCTGGACAACCTGAACGAACTCGTCAGCGTCGCACACGAATTCAGTATCGACCTGGCCAACGCGCAGGCGTTACGCGACGAAGAGGGCATACCCGAGGACGAGGACGTTCCCGACACCAGCGTGTTGGCCCAGTTCCTGGAGCGGGTGTCGCTGGTCGCCGACGCCGACGGTATCCCCGAACACGAATCCGGCGTGGTCACCATGATGACGCTGCACACCGCCAAAGGTCTGGAGTTCCCGGTCGTGTTCGTGACCGGGTGGGAGGACGGCATGTTCCCGCACATGCGGGCCCTCGGTGACCCGACCGAGCTGTCCGAGGAACGCCGGCTGGCCTATGTCGGCATCACCCGCGCCCGGCAGCGGCTGTACCTGAGCCGGGCCAAGGTGCGTTCGTCGTGGGGGCAGCCGATGCTCAATCCGGAGTCGCGGTTCTTGCGCGAGATCCCGGAGGACCTGATCAACTGGCGCCGCGTCGAGGCGCCGTCGGCGGCGTTGAGCGCCCCGCGGGTCGGACGGTTCGCCGACAGTGCACGCCCGGCGCCGGTCCCGGCGAAGGCGCGCAACCGGGCGATCTTCACGCTGGAGCCGGGGGATCGGGTCACCCACGACAAGTACGGGCTGGGCCGCGTCGAAGAGGTCTCCGGGATGGGGGAGTCGGCGATGTCGCTCATCGACTTCGGCAGCGCCGGCCGCGTCAAGCTGATGCACAACCACGCACCGGTGCAGAAACTCTAATCCCGCGCCCACTCGCGGGTGCTCGGCAAGAGTGCGAGCACGATCGCGGAGACCGGCAACAGCGGCATCGCGTACACCACCGGGTGCAGTTTGGCGCCGGCCAGGAACAGGCTGCCGAAGATCAGCAGCCCGATGGCGGCGCCGACGGCGATCAACAGCCGTCCCATCCGGCGCTGCAGTAGCAGTGCGATCAGCCCGCCGATACCGGCGGCGGCCGAGATGGCGGTGAGGAATCCGATGGCGATGCAGAACAGCAGATCGGTGTTCCACCACCCGGCGATCAGATCGGTCGCGATGACGGCCGTGGCCCAGCCGGACAGGATGCTCAGCACGGCGGCCGCGATGGCGGTGGCGGGCCCGGGTGACCGTCGCGAGGGGACGGCGACCGGGACGGGCCGTGGGATGTAGGCGGTCTGTCCCGCCTCGGCGTCGTGACGTACGGCGGCCGCGTTAGGGACAAACACGGTGCGGTCGTCACTCAACGAGGGAGCGTTCAACGCGGGAAAGGAACCGGTGGGGGTCCGGCGAATGATGCGAGGGTGATCAGCAGGCGGTTCGGGTGGATCCGGGGTCACCCGTCCAACGTAGCTTTCAGGCCGATGTAGCTTTTCGGCCGACGTGGCCTTCTCAGCCGACGTAGCTGCCGGGGCTGAGCCCCCGCTGTGCCAGCCACGGCACCGGGTCGATCCGGTTGGAGCCGTTCATCAGCACCTCGAAGTGCAGATGCGGGCCGGTCGAGTTGCCGCGGTTGCCCATGGTGGCGATCTGGTCACCGGCCATCACCCGCTGGCCCTTGCTGACCAGCCAGGTGTTGATGTGGCCGTACAGCGTCACGGTGCCGTCCGAGTGGCGCAACTTCACCAGCGCGCCGTAACCGGCCGTCGGGCCTACCTCGACGACGACGCCGTCGCTGGCCGCCATGATCGGGGTGCCGATCGGACCGGCGATGTCGATGCCGCCGTGCAGCACGCCCCAGCGGTACCCGAATCCGGAGGTCCACACGCCCTTGGTCGGCATCGCGAAGAGCGGTCGCACCAGGCGCGCCTCGCGCTCGGCGCGCTCCTGCGCGAACGCGGCGGCCTTGGTGATCTCCTCGGCGTGGATCGCCCCTGAGGCGACCGGCTGCACCGCGACGATCTGCATACCGTCGGGGGAGCCGCTGATGGCGGCGCCGTTGATGAGCGCGTTGTCGGCGGCCAGCACCGTGTCGGTGGTCGGGGTGCTCTCCGGGTTGCTCAGCGAGTACGCGCCCGAGGCGGTCGCGCCGGCGGCCATGGCCGCGATCATCAGGCGGCTCTTGACCGCTCCGACGGTCTGCTTGCGGTGGGCGCCGCCGCTGCGTTGCAGGGGGCCGCCGCGCATGTCGATCACATCGGTGAGGGCGTTGCCGTCGCTGAGGTCGGTGTGACTATCGCGATAGGCGTGCGTCGAACCGTGATCCTCGCCGGCATCGCCGGTCGATGCCGTCCGTGACCGGAATTCGCTCGGGATGAGGAGCCGCAACGGCACCAGGTCGTCGGTGTCGTGAAGGTCGTCGAGTTCGGGGGCGGCGATCACCCGCTGTTCTTTGTCGAACGCGGAGCTCTCGCGAAAGTCCAGGTCATGCAGGTCGCCGAACTCGTTGAACGGGATGATGTCGGTGACTTCTGCGGGGCGTGGGGTGGAGAGCCCTTTCGTCGCTACCCCCCGGAGGGTTCGGGACGAACTGTGCTCAGCCAACCTGGAGTGCCCTTCGCGTCGTGACCTGTCCGTTATCAAGACCAGTAGGCACGTTAACCAAATCCCAATGTTGGTGGCAACTCAAGTGAGCATTCCCACTCCGAATGTGACTTGTATCACCAACGAGGCCCGGTGAGATGTACCACATGAGCGGTGGGCGATGACGGCGGCCGACACCGAGGTGGATACAGTGCCAGCGAGCCTGTCGCGGCCTTCCGGCCGGTCCGGCGGCCCACTTCAGAAGATCAGTTCGCACCGACGCGATTTAGGAAGCTCATGGATCTGTTCGAATACCAGGCGAAAGAGCTCTTCGCCAAGCACAACGTACCCACGACGCCCGGCCGGGTCACCGACTCGCCGGAGGACGCCAAGGCGATCGCCGAAGAAATCGGCAAGCCGGTCATGGTGAAGGCTCAGGTCAAGGTCGGCGGCCGCGGCAAGGCCGGCGGCGTGAAGTACGCGGCCACCCCCGCCGACGCCCTGGAGCACGCCACCAACATCCTGGGCCTCGACATCAAGGGCCACATCGTCAAGAAGCTGCTGGTCGCCGAGGCCAGTGACATCGCCGAGGAGTACTACATCTCCTTCCTGCTCGACCGCTCCAACCGCACCTACCTGGCCATGTGCTCGGTCGAGGGTGGCATGGAGATCGAAGAGGTCGCCGCGACCAAGCCCGAGCGGCTCGCCAAGGTGCCCGTCGACGCCGTCAAGGGTGTCGATCTGGCCTTCGCACGTGAGATCGCCGAGAAGGGCCACCTGCCCGCCGAGGTGCTCGACGCCGCGGCCGTGACCATCCAGAAGCTCTGGGAGGTCTTCATCGGTGAGGACGCCACCCTGGTGGAGGTCAACCCGCTGGTGCGCACGCCCGACGATCAGATCCTGGCCCTGGACGGCAAGGTCACCCTGGACGCGAACGCCGACTTCCGGCAGCCCGGCCACGCCGAGTTCGAGGACAAGGACGCCACCGATCCCCTCGAGCTCAAGGCCAAGGAGAACGACCTCAACTACGTCAAGCTCGACGGCGAGGTGGGCATCATCGGTAACGGTGCCGGCCTGGTCATGTCGACGCTGGACGTCGTCGCCTACGCCGGTGAGCGTCACGGCAACGTGAAGCCCGCCAACTTCCTCGACATCGGCGGCGGCGCCTCGGCCGAGGTGATGGCCAACGGTCTCGACGTCATCCTGGGCGACAGCCAGGTCAAGAGCGTCTTCGTCAACGTGTTCGGCGGCATCACCGCCTGCGACGCGGTCGCCAACGGCATCGTCGGTGCGCTCAAGAAGCTCGGCGACAGTGCGAACAAGCCGCTGGTGGTCCGCCTGGACGGCAACAACGTCGAAGAGGGCCGTCGCATCCTCGACGAGGCCAACCACCCCCTGGTCATCCAGGCCGACACCATGGACGCCGGCGCCGACAAGGCCGCCGAGCTGGCCAACAAGTAAGGGAGCCAACAAAGATGTCTATCTTCCTGAACAAGGATTCCAAGGTCATCGTCCAGGGCATCACCGGCGGTGAAGGCACCAAGCACACCAAGCTGATGCTCAAGGCCGGCACCCAGGTCGTCGGTGGCGTCAACGCCCGCAAGGCCGGCACCACGGTGTCGCATGTCGACAAAGACGGCAACGACATCGAGCTCCCGGTGTTCGCCTCGGTGGCCGAAGCCATGAAGGAGACCGGCGCCGACGTGTCGATCGCCTTTGTGCCACCGGCCTTCTCGAAGGACGCGATCATCGAGGCCATCGACGCCGAGATCCCGCTGCTGGTCGTCATCACCGAGGGCATCCCGGTGCAGGACAGCGCGTATGCGTGGGCCTATAACGTCGAGAAGGGTGAGAAGACCCGCATCATCGGGCCGAACTGCCCCGGCATCATCACCCCCGGTGAGTCGCTGGTCGGCATCACGCCCAACAACATCACCGGTAAGGGCCCGATCGGACTGGTCTCCAAGTCCGGCACCCTGACCTACCAGATGATGTACGAGCTGCGCGATCTCGGCTTCTCCACCGCCATCGGCATCGGCGGCGACCCGGTCATCGGCACCACCCACATCGACGCCATCGAGGCGTTCGAGAAGGATCCCGAGACCAAGCTGATCGTGATGATCGGCGAGATCGGTGGCGACGCCGAGGAGAAGGCCGCGGCCTACATCAAGGCCAACGTCACCAAGCCGGTCGTCGGTTACGTCGCGGGCTTCACCGCTCCCGAGGGCAAGACGATGGGCCATGCCGGCGCCATCGTGTCCGACGGTGCGGGTACCGCGGCCGGTAAGCAGGAGGCGCTCGAGGCCGCCGGCGTGAAGGTCGGCAAGACCCCGTCGGAGACCGCCGCCAAGGCACGCGAGCTGCTCGCAGGCCTGTAACCCCAAGCACGCGAAAAGCCCCTGGAATCAATAGGATTCCAGGGGCTTTCTCGTGGACCGGCTCAGAGGTGCTTGGCGAGGAATTTCTCGACGGCGTGGTACATGTCGATGTTGTTGTCCGGGTTGAGGAATCCGTGCCCCTCGTCCTCCTTGACCATGTACTCGACCTCGACACCACGGGCGCGCAGGGCCGCCACCATGTTGTCGGACTCGGCCTGTACGACGCGAGAGTCGTTGGCGCCCTGCACCACCAGCAGCGGGGTGCGGATCTGATCGACCTTGGTGATCGGCGAGCGGGCCAGCATATCGGCCTCCTGCGCGGGATCCTTCGGGTCACCGACGTAGAGGTTCCAGTTGTTGGCCAGGAACCTGCGGCCGACATCGGGCAGCGTGCGCATGAAGTTGGGCAGGCTGGAGATCCCGACGTAGTCGATGGCCGCGGCGAAGACGTCCGGGGTGAACGTGACGCCGACCAGCGTGGCGTATCCGCCATAGGAGCCGCCGAAGATGGCCACCCGGTCCCGGTCGGCGAAGCCCTGCTTGACCGCCCAGTCCACCGCGTCGATCAGATCGTCGTGCATCTTGCCGGCGAATTCGCCGATGGCGGCCTGGGTGAAGGCCTTGCCGTATCCGGTCGATCCGCGAAAGTTGACCTGCAGCACCGCATATCCGCGGTTGGCCAGCAACTGCACGTCGGGCTGGTAGCCCCAGCAGTCCCGTGACCACGGGCCACCGTGCACCAGCAGCACCAGCGGCAGGTTCTCCGGCGGCCTACCCACCGGCAGCGTCAGATACGAATGCAGGTCCAGTCCATCGCGTGAGGTGATGGTGACCGGTGTCATCTCGGCCAGCGCCGCGGGATCCAGGTGTGGATAGGGCCGGAACAACAGTCTGCTCTCGCCGGTCGCATGGTCGTAGAAATAGGTGACATTCGGATCGCGGTCGTGGCTGAAGTTGACCACCCAGCGTTGCCCGCTGTCATCGCACGACATTCCGGCCAGGTCGCCGTCGGAAAGTTCGGTGAGCTTGCCCAATACCTGGGCGAACTCGTCGTCGAGAGCGTGGATCACCTGTCGCTCACCGTAGTAGCGGGCGCCGACCAGTTCCCCGGTCCGCTCGCTGATGATGAACGGTGACGGCAGCACCAATTGCGCGCCGAGGTCGAGCGTCGGGTGACTGTGTACCTCGGTCTCCTCGCCGGAGGCGACGTCGATACGGGCCAGCCGGAGCCGGTCGCTGCCCTGATAGGAGCCCAGCCAGATGCCGGCGCCATCGGGGGAGACGGCGATCGGGTGGATGCCCAGGGGGTAGTCCCGACCCTCGTAGACCCTGATCGTGCGCAGTGACCGGGTGGCCGGATCCCATTGCGAGATCTCGACATCGCCCTCGGCGGTCAGGGTGTTGGTGAACAGTTCGCCGCCGGGCCCGCCGATCCAGCTGACCACGGTGCCGGGATTCTCGGCGAGCAGGGTGAGCTCACCGGTGGCGATGTCGAGTTCGAAGGCGTCGACCAGTTCGGCATTGCGCGCGTTGTGCTGGACCAGGGCCTTGCCCGGACGCGCCTTGAGCAGTTCGTAGGAGGCGCGCACCCGGGGGAACGGGGTGAGGTCCACGGCCGGGGTGTCCGGCACATCCGGGTCCACCCGGTACACGTGCCAGTGCTCGTCGCCACCGCTGTCCTGCATGTACAGCAGCCACCGCGAATCGTGGGTCCAGCTGTAGAAGTACACGCTGCGGGTCTCGTCGGCGGTGACGCAGCGGGGGTCCTCCTTGCCGTCCACGTCCTGCACCCACACGTTGAGGCGGTTCCGCCAGGGGGCGAGGTAGGCGATGCGGGTGCCGTCCGGGGAGATGGTGGCCCCGGCCCGCTCGGGCGGGCTGAAGAAGTCCTCGACGGAAATGATCGCGGGGGATTGCGTCGTGTCGGTCACGAGGTCCTTTCTCGATGGAGTGTCACTAAGTGACAACTCCACAGTGTCACTAAGTGACAAGACCGTCAAGCGAGATCGGGGCCGTGCAGGTGTGGCGGTGCCCGGACTGGAACATGTTCCAGTCGGTCAGTTAGCCTGACGAACTAACACGTGTCAGGAGGCCTGTAATGGTGGATCCACGTACGCCGGTGATCGTCGGTGTCGGACAGTTCACCGAGCGCGTCGACGCGCCGGACTACCGCGGGATGTCGTCGGTCGACCTCGCCACCGAGGCGGTGCGGGCCGCGCTGGCCGACACCGGCGCCGACGCGGCCGCGGTGGCTGCGGCGATCGAGGTCTTCGTCGGGCTCCGGCAGTTCGAGATCTGCACGCCGTTCTCCGAGGCGCCGCTGGGGTGCTCGGACAACTACCCGCGATCGGTCGCGGCCCGTACCGGTGCCGATCCGGCTCGCGCGGTGCTCGAACCGCTGGGCGGGCACGGATCGCAGAAGGTCGTCACCGAGTTCTCCGGCGCCATCGCGGCCGGCGACGCCGAGGTGGTCCTGGTGCTCGGGTCCGAGAACGGTTCGACGCTGCGGTATTTCGCCGGCCGCGAGGACAAACCCGACCACTCCGAACGGGTCGGCGGGCAACTCGAGGACCGCGGATACGGGTTCGATCAGTACATGAACGAGTACACCGCCAAGCACGGATTGACCGGTGCTCCCGTGCAGTACGGGTTGCTGGACAACGCGCGGCGGGCCCGCCTCGGCGTCACGGTGGACGACTACCGACGCGACATGGCCGAGTTGTTCGCGCCGTTCTCCGAAGTCGCCGCCAGGAACCCGCTGTCCTCGTCTCCGGTCCCCCGCTCAGTCGAGGAACTGCTCACCGTCACCTCGGAGAACCGGATGATCTGTGATCCCTACCCGCGGTTGATGGTGGCCCGCGACCAGGTGAACCAGGGCGCCGCCGTGCTGATCATGTCGGTGGCCGCGGCCCGCCGGCTGTCGGTGCCCGAAAGCAAATGGGTCTACCTGCACGGCCACGCCGACATGGTGGAGCAGCAGCTGCTCGACCGCGAGGACCTGAGCACGAGCTTGTCCGCGGAAAAGGCTGTGGCAGAGGCGCTTCGGGTAGCCGGTATCGGGCTGGCCGAAGTGTCGACCTTCGACCTGTACAGCTGCTTCCCGTTCCCGGTGTTCTCCGTCTGCGACTCAACCGGGCTGGCGACCGATGATCCGCGCGGTCTCACCCTGACCGGTGGACTGCCGTACTTCGGCGGACCGGGAAACAGCTACTCCCTGCACGGTATCGCCGAGACCGTGAACGAAATGCGTTCCGAGCCAGGATCGTTCGGACTGGTCGGCGCCAACGGCGGGGTGATGAGCAAGTATTCGGTCGGGGTGTACTCGACGACGCCCGCCGAGTGGGCGGCCGATGACAGCAAGGCGCGGCAGGCCGAGATCGCCGCGCTTCCCACGGTGCCCGTCACCCGTGACGCCGACGGCACGGGTGTCATCGAGACGTATTCGGTGCGCTATGACTGGCCCGAGACCACCGGTGTCATCATCGGCCGGCTCGAGGCCGACGGCTCGCGGTTCATGGCACTGAGCACCGACGAAGCCCTGGTGGCGCTGATGTCCGACGGTGATCCGCTGGGTGCGCGCATCGAGGTGAAGTCCACCGAGGACGGCATCAACCTGGCGACCCTGGCCTAGGGGCTACACCAGCTGGGCGAGCTTGCCCGCCAGCCGCTCCACGTAGGCGGCGACCTCGGCCTCGGGCTTGTCGGGCAACCCGAACAGCACCTCGGTGACACCGAGATCGCGCCAGCGGGCCAGCTTCTCGGGATCCGGCTTGAAGTCCAGTGCCACGATCTGCGGGGCGCCCTCGCGGCCGGCCGCCGCCCAGGTGTCCTGCAGCAGCTTCACCGGCTCGTCGATGTCGAAGTCGCGCGGGGTGGTGATCCAGCCGTCGGCCGACTTCGCGATCCACTTGAAGTTCTTCTCGGTGCCCGCCGCGCCGACCAGCACCGGGATGTGTGACTGCACCGGCTTGGGCCACGCCCAGCTCGGGCCGAAGCTGACGAATTCGCCGTCGTAGGAGGCTTCTTCGTCGGTCCACAGCGAGCGCATGGCCTCCAGGTACTCGCGCAGCATGGTGCGGCGACGGCCCGGCGGCACCTTGTGGTCGGCCAATTCATCGGTGTTCCAGCCGAATCCGACGCCCAGGCTGACACGGCCCCCGGACAGGTGATCCAGCGTCGCGATCGACTTGGCCAGCGTGATCGGGTCGTGCTCGACGGGCAGGGCCACCGCGGTGGACAGCCGAACCCGGCTGGTGACGGCGGCCGCGGTGCCCAGGCTGACCCAGGGATCGAGGGTGCGCATATAGCGGTCATCGGGCAGCGACTCGTCGCCGGTCGTCGGGTGCGCCGCTTCCCGCTTGATCGGGATGTGGGTGTGCTCGGGCACGTAGAAGGTGGTGAAACCGTGGTCATCGGCCAGCTTGGCCGCCGGTGCCGGAGCGATGCCGCGGTCACTGGTGAAAAGTACGAGCCCGTAGTCCATGCCCAGAATTAGAACGTGTTCTAGTCCGCCAGCGCAAGGCCGGGCCGCAAGCCGTTCCGCTCAGCCAGATCGTTACTGGTGACTGCGGGGGTGCCCGGGTGCTCGGATGGCAGCCATGACGACCGAACGCATCGCCGACCAGATCACGTTCGCCTACTGGGTGCCCAACGTCAGCGGCGGCCTGGTGACCAGCGATATCGAGCAGCGCACGGACTGGAACTACGAGTACAACAAGAAGCTGGCGCAGACCGCGGAGAACAACGGTTTCGAGTACGCGTTGTCCCAGGTGCGCTACGAGGCCAGCTACGGCGCGGAGTATCAGCACGAGTCGACGAGCTTCAGCCTGGCGCTGCTGCTGGCCACCGAACGGCTCAAGGTGATCGCCGCGGTGCACCCGGGCCTGTGGCAGCCCGCGGTGCTGGCCAAGCTGGGGGCCACCGCCGACCAGCTGTCGGGTGGCCGGTTCGCGGTCAACGTGGTGTCCGGCTGGTTCAAGGACGAGTTCACCCATCTGGGCGAGCCGTGGCTGGAGCACGACGAGCGCTACCGCCGCAGCGCGGAGTTCCTGCAGGTTCTGCGCAAGATCTGGACCGAGGACGAGGTGGACTTTCGCGGGGATTTCTACCGGATTCACGATTTCACCCTGAAGCCCAAGCCGCTTAATACCGCCGAGCGTCCGAACCCGGAACTGTTCCAGGGCGGCAACTCCACCGCCGCGCGCCGCAACGGCGGCCTTTACTCGGACTGGTACTTCTCCAACGGCAAGGATTTCGCCGGCATCACCGAGCAGGTGGTGGAGGTGCGCGACCACGCCCGCACCGTGGGCCGCGAGGTCAAGGTCGGGCTGAACGGGTTCATCATCGCCCGCGATACCGAGAAGGAAGCCCGTGACACCCTGCGCGAGATCATCGACAAGGCCAACAAGCCGGCCGTCGAGGGCTTTCGGGGGGCCGTGCAGCAGGCCGGCAATTCGACCGGGGACAAGAAGGGCATGTGGGCGGACTCGTCGTTCGAGGATCTCGTCCAATACAACGACGGATTCCGCACCCAGCTCATCGGCACCCCGGAACAGATCGCCGAGCGGATCGCGGCGTACCGCAAACGCGGGGTGGACCTCATCCTGGGCGGCTTCCTCCACTTCCAGGAGGAAATCGAGTACTTCGGGCAAAAGGTGTTGCCGCTCGTCCGGGAAATCGAGGCCGTCGATCAGAGCGCTCCGGACGCTCCGGTGCTCGTATCGGCCTGAGCCGCCGCCCAGCGGGGTGCGCTAGCGTGGGTTCGAAATCGCTCACACAGGAGAGTCATGACTTACCCGCCCGGTAACCCCGGATATCCGCCTGCCCAGCAGGGCAACCAGTACGCGCCCACCCAGCAGTACGGCGAGCCCGCAGAGGTAGGCCCCAGCAAGCTGCCTGTCTACCTGAGCGCTGCCGTCGCAGTGTTCGGTCTGGCGACCTACGCGTTCAATTTCGGTCCGCTGCTGACCATCAGCAACTCGGACTTCCCGCAGTTCGGCAGCGCCAGCGGCAGCACGCCCGGTCTCGGCCTGGCGGTCGCGGCCTCGGTGCTCGCCGCGCTGCTGGCCGGTGTCGGTCTGCTGCCCAAGCAGAAGGCCCGTACCGGTCTGGTGGCCGTTGCGTCCACGCTGTCGTTCCTGCTGGTGCTGGCCGAGGTCATCAATGCCCCGGCCGGGCTGTCCATCGGCTGGGGGCTGTACCTGGTCATCGCCGCCACGTTGCTGCAGACCGGCGCCGCCATCGCCGCGCTGCTGTTCGATGCGGGTGTCCTGTCGCCGCCGGCCCCCAAGCCCCGCTACGAGCAGCAGCAGCCCTACGGCCAGTACGGCTCGCCGTACTACGGACAGCCGGGCGGCCAGCAGCAGTACGGCGCACCGACGCATCAACCGCAGCAGCAGCGTCCCGGCTACCCGTCGCAGTACGGCTACCAGGGCGCCCCGAACACCGGCGGATTCCAGTCCGCCGCCGGCGCCCCCGGTTCGCACAACGGCCCGCCGACGCCGCCCACCGGATTCCCGGCGTTCGGGCAGCCGCAACAGCCGCAGGGTTCCTCGGCGCCGACCGCCGCGGTTCCGGCGCAACCGTCCGCGACACCCCAGAGCCAGCCCGAGTCCTCACCGCAGTCCGGCACGCCCTCGTCGTAGTCTGGGCGTCGCGCACCCGGACGTCGGATGCGTCGACGCGCGCGAGGAGCGACCCAGCTAGTGGTGGACAACCGGTCAGTCGGTACCCGACAGGCTCGCGACCTGCTCAGGGTCGCGTTCGGGCCGTCGGTCGTCGCGCTCGGTGTGATCGCGGCGGTGACGCTGATTCAGCTGCTCATCGCCAACAGCGATATGACCGGCGCGTTCGGCGCGATCGCCAGCATGTGGCTGGGCGTGCACCAGGTTCCGGTTTCCATCGGTGGCAGCGAACTCGGTGTGATGCCGCTGCTGCCGGTGCTGCTGATGGTGTGGGGTACCGCACGTACCACCGCGGCGGCAGCGGCACGGTCCTCGTGGTTCGTCATCCGCTGGGTGGTGGCCTCGGCGCTGGGCGGGCCGCTGCTCATCGCGGCACTGTCGCTGGCCGTCATCCACGACGCGGCCTCGGTGATCACCGAATTGCAGACCCCCGAGGCCTCCCGGGCGTTCGCCGGGGTGCTGGTGGTGCACGCCATCGGTGCGCTGATCGGCGTCGCGATGGCCGGGCGGTTGCTCACGCTGCCGGGGGTCCCGAACTGGCTGCCCGAGTCGCTGCGGGCCGCCGCGGCCGGGGTGCTCGCGCTGCTCGGCCTGTCCGGTGTGGTGGCGGCCGGTTCGATCGTCGTGCACTGGGGGACCATGCACGACCTGTTCGGTATCACCGATTCGATGTTCGGCCAGTTCAGCCTGGCCTTGCTCTCGGTGCTCTACATCCCCAACGTGCTGGTCGGGACGGCCGCCGTCGCGGTGGGTTCCAGCGCGCACATCGGGCTGGCCAACTTCAGCTCCTTCACCGTGCTCGGTGGGGACATCCCGGCGGTGCCGGTGCTCGCTGCGGTGCCGACGCCGCCGCTGGGGCCGATCTGGGTGGCGCTGCTGATCGTGGCCGCGGTCTCGGCGGTGGCGTTGGGCCAGCAGTGTGCGCGCCGGGCGGCACCCTGGCCGATCGCCGCCGCGAAACTCGGGGTGGCCGCCCTGGTGGCCGCGCTGACGATGGCGCTGCTCGGGTACGCCGGTGGCGGCCGGCTCGGTAACTTCGGCGACGTCGGTGTCGACCAGGTCACCTTCGGGCCCGCGGTGTTGCTGTGGTTCCTGTCCATCGGCGGTCTGACGGTCGTGATGGCCGGCGGGCTGGTGCGCAGGCCGAAGAAGGTGAAGCCGGTCCCGACTCCGGCTCCCGAACCGGAACCCGAGGACGTGTTCGAGGACGAGGACACGATCACCGATATCGTCCTGCTGGACGCGCAGGCCGAGTTGCCCGAGCGCGCCGAGTCCCTCGAACTCGGCGCACCGCCGGCGCCCGCCGAGCCGCATGACGACCCGCTGCTGGACCCCGAGGAGCATTTCGTGGTCGACGGCGATCTTCCCGGCACGACCGCCGAAAAGCCACGCGATCAGGACGACTAGGCTGCTGCGGGTGCAGCAGCGACCACTCCGCGTACCGGCGACCGCGCCGGCCCGGCTGGTGGTACTGGCTTCCGGTACCGGTTCGCTGCTGTCCTCGTTGCTGGAGGCCGGCACCGGGGACTACCCAGGGCGCGTGGTGGCCGTCGGCGCCGACCGGGCCTGCCCCGCGCTGGACGTCGCCGCCGAGGCGGCGATCCCGTCATTCCAGGTGCGTCTGCGCGACCATCCGGATCGCGCCGCCTGGGACAGCGCGCTCACCGAGGCCGTCGCACAGCACGCGCCGGACCTGGTGGTCAGCGCCGGTTTCATGAAAATTTTTGGGCAACAGTTTCTTTCGCGCTTCGAAGGCCGGATCGTGAACACCCATCCGGCCCTACTGCCCGCCTTCCCCGGCGCCCACGCGGTACCGGACGCGATCGACTACGGCGTGCGCGTCACCGGGTGCACCGTGCATCTGGTCGACAGCGGGGTGGATACCGGGCCGATCCTGGCGCAGGAAGCCGTGGCGGTGCACGAGGATGACACCGCAGAGACATTGCACGAACGCATCAAGGACGTCGAACGACGACTGCTGGTGGACGTGCTGGCCGCGCTGGCGACGCGCGGTGTGACCTGGACCGGACGAAAAGCGATGTTCGGATGTTGAGGAGAGACAGCGATGAGTGACAAGCGGCCGATCCGGCGTGCGTTGATCAGTGTGTACGACAAGACGGGGTTGGTGAACCTCGCCCGCGGCCTGCACGAGGCGGGCGTCAGCATCGTCTCCACCGGTTCGACCGCGAAAACCATTGCCGGCGCCGGGGTCCCGGTGACGCCGGTGGAGGATGTCACCGGTTTCCCCGAGGTGCTCGACGGCCGCGTGAAGACGTTGCACCCCAAGGTGCACGCCGGCGTGCTGGCCGATCTGCGCAAGTCCGAGCACGAGGCGGCGCTGACCGACTTGGGCATCGCGCCGTTCGAACTCGTGGTGGTGAACCTGTACCCGTTCAGCGAGACGGTGGCCTCCGGCGCCGGGCCCGACGAGTGCGTCGAGCAGATCGATATCGGTGGCCCGTCCATGGTGCGGGCGGCCGCGAAGAACCATCCCAGTGTCGCCGTGGTCGTCGACCCGCTCGGGTATGACGGTGTGCTGGCCGCGGTGCGCTCCGGCGGGTTCACCCTCACGGAGCGGAAGAAGCTGGCCGCGCTGGCTTTCCAGCACACCGCCGAGTACGACGTGGCGGTGGCGGCCTGGATGGTCTCGGTGCTCGCCCCGGAAGAGGGTGCGGAACTGCCGCGGTGGGTCGGGTCGACCTCGCGCCGCACCGTGGTGCTCCGCTACGGCGAGAACCCGCACCAGAAGGCGGCGCTGTACCGCGACGACTCCGGCTGGCCGGGACTTGCCCAGGCCGAGCAGTTGCACGGCAAGGAGATGTCCTACAACAACTACACCGACGCCGACGCCGCCTGGCGTGCCGCGTTCGACCACCAGCAGACCTGCGTGGCGATCATCAAGCACGCCAACCCCTGCGGTATCGCGGTGTCGTCGGTGTCGGTCGCCGATGCGCACGCCAAGGCGCACGCGTGTGATCCGTTGTCGGCCTTCGGCGGAGTGATCGCCACCAACAGCACCGTCAGCGTCGAGATGGCCGAGACGGTGGCCGATATCTTCACCGAGGTGATCGTGGCCCCGGCCTATGAGCCCGGCGCGGTGGAGGCGCTGACCAAGAAGAAGAACATCCGCATCCTGGTGGCCGCTGAACCTGAGGGGGCCGCTGTCGATTTCCGGCCGATCAGTGGCGGGCTGCTGGTGCAGGAGCGCGACGCACTCGACGCCGAGGGCGACGATCCGAACAACTGGACGTTGGCCTCCGGCGATCCGGCCGACCCGGCGATGTTGGCCGATCTGGTCTTCGCCTGGCGTGCGGGCCGGGCGGTGAAGTCCAATGCCATCGTGATCGCCAAGGACGGCGCCACTGTCGGTGTCGGTATGGGACAGGTCAACCGGGTCGACGCGGCGCGGCTCGCCGTCGAGCGGGCCGGTGAGCGTACCCAGGGCGCGGTGGCGTCATCGGACGCTTTCTTCCCGTTCCCGGATGGCCTGCAGACGCTGATCGACGCCGGGGTCAAGGCGGTGGTGCATCCGGGCGGATCGGTGCGCGACGACGAGGTCACCGCGGCGGCGACGGCGGCCGGCATCACGCTGTACCTCACCGGGGCACGGCACTTCGCGCACTAGTACGGCGAACCGGGGTCAGGCGGTGGCTTCGCGACTTGCGGCTGCCGTCACGTGGTCGACGAAGGACGCGATCTCCCCGACGGCGCGGCGGGCGTCGGGGTTGACGTCGAAGGACAGCTGGAACATGTGCATCGCCTTGTCCCAGACCTGAACCCACACCGGTACACCCGCGGCGGTGAGCTGATCGGCCAGCACGAAGGTGTCGTTGCGCAGCATCTCGTCAGTGCCGATCTGCAGCAGGAACGGGCCCAACCCCGCCGCGTTGGACTCGGCGGGCATGACCGGCACCGGCCGTGTCCCGTTGACGGTGGCGAACACGTCGTAGATGAACTTCACCGTCATGAACGGGAACAGCACGTCCTTGTGATCGCGCAGGGCGCGGTACTTGAGGTCCATATCGGCGGACGTCAACGCCGACAGCAGCACCTGCCCGGCGGGGACCGTCAACCCGGCGTCCCGGATGGCCAATGCGGTGTCGGCGGCGATCAGCCCGCCCGCCGAATCGCCGGCGAGCACGATGCGGCCGGGCTCAAAGCCCAGCGTCAGCGCGTGCCGGTAGGCGTCCAACCCGTCCTCCACGGCCTCGTCGATGCTGGCCTGCGGTGCCAGCCGGTAGCCGACGTTCAGCACCCGGGCACCCGTGGCGGCCGAGAGCTTCGAGGCGAACCGGCGGTGCGAGTTCAGGCCGAGTGTCACCAGCGCCGAACCGTGGAAATAGATGATGACGCGATCCGAATCCTCAGAGGTGGGCGCCAGCACCCATTCGGCGGGACAGTGCGGCAGCCGTTCGGGGGTGACGACGGTGCCGGGCAGCGCCCGGATGAGGCGCAGCGGGCGGTCGATGATGTCGAGGTGCGCGCGCTGCAGGCCGGCCGGCCAGATCCGGTTGACGAGCAGGCCGATGCACGTGAGCAATCCCAGGACCGGCCGCAGCGTGAGTGCGGTCAGTATGCCCAGTGCGCGGGACTGCCAGGACGCCGGGCCGAAGCTCACTGTGCTGGGCCGATCACGCCATTCGTGCAAGTTCACGGTACCCATGGTACTGGGTATTTTTCTCATGGCGAAGCCCGGAACGGTCAGGTGGGCAAGCCCACAGTCGACAGCAGTCGTAGCGTGGACGTCGTGACGTCACCTAATGATCTGCCCCGCACCGTCGGCGAGCTGCGCGCCTCAGGCCATCAGGAGCGCGGGATCAAGCAGGAGATCCGGGAGAACCTGCTCGCACGCCTCGCCGAAGGCGACGAGATCTGGACCGGGCTGTTCGGTTTCGAGGACACGGTGCTGCCCCAGGTGGAGCGTGCGTTGATCGCCGGCCACGACTTCGTGTTGCTCGGTGAGCGCGGCCAGGGCAAGACCCGGCTGCTGCGGTCGCTGATCGGGCTGCTCGACGAGTGGACGCCGGTGATCGAAGGTTCCGAGCTGCGCGAGCATCCCTATTCCCCGATCACCCCGGCATCGATCCGCCAGGCGGCCGCCGCGGGCGACGGCCTGCCGATCGGGTGGATCCACCGCAGCGAGCGCTACACCGAGAAGCTCGCCACCCCGGACACCAGCGTGGCCGACCTGGTCGGCGATATCGACCCCATCAAGGTCGCCGAGGGCCGCAGTCTCGGCGATCCGGAAACCATCGCCTACGGTCTCATTCCGCGTTCGCACCGGGGCATCGTCGCGGTCAATGAGCTGCCCGACCTCGCCGAGCGCATCCAGGTCGCGATGCTCAATGTGATGGAGGAGCGCGACATCCAGGTGCGCGGCTACACGCTGCGGCTGCCGCTCGACGTGCTCGTGGTGGCCAGCGCCAACCCCGAGGACTACACCAACCGCGGCCGCATCATCACCCCGCTCAAGGACCGCTTCGGCGCCGAGATCCGGACGCACTACCCGCTGGAACTCGATGCCGAGGTCGGTGTCATCTCCCAGGAGGCGCACCTGTCCGCCGAGGTCCCCGAATATCTGCTGGCCGTCATCGCCCGGTTCGCCCGCGCCCTGCGCGAATCCACCGCGGTCGATCAGCGCTCGGGTGTCTCGGCGCGCTTCGCCATCGCCGCCGCCGAGACGGTGGCGGCCTCGGCCCGGCACCGCGGCGCCATCCTCGGCGAGCAGGATCCGGTGGCCAGGGTGGTCGATCTCGGCACCGTGATCGAGGTGCTGCGCGGCAAGCTGGAATTCGAATCCGGTGAGGAGGGCCGCGAGCAGGCGGTGATGGAGCACCTGCTGCGCCGCGCCACCGCGGATACCGCGTCCCGTGCCCTCGGCGGCATCGATGTCGGGCCGTTGGTGGCTGCCGTGGAGGCCGGTTCGCCGGTGACCACGGGGGAGCGGGTATCGGCGAAGGACGTGCTGGCCGCTCTGCCCGAACTGCCGGTGCTCGACGAGATCGCCGAGCGCCTCGGCGCCCAGACCGAGGGGCAGCGCGCGGCCGCGGTGGAGCTCGTGCTGGAGGGCCTGTATCTGGCCAAGCGCATCGACAAGCAATCCGATGAGGGTGAAACCGTCTATGGCTAAACGCCTTTCCAGGTATTCGCGGTACTCCGGTGGGCCCGACCCGCTGGCGCCCCCGGTCGATCTGCGGGAGGCGCTCGATGCGATCGGTGAGGACGTCATGTCCGGTGCCTCACCGCGCCGGGCGTTGCAGGAGCTGATGCGCCGCGGCACCGAGAACATGCCGGGGGCCGATCGGCTGGCCGCCGAGGTGAACCGCCGGCGTCGGGAACTGTTGCAGCGCAACAATCTCGACGGGACCCTGGCCGAGGTCAAGAAGCTGCTCGACGAGGCCGTGCTGGCCGAGCGCAAGGAGCTCGCGCGGGCGCTGGACGATGACGCCCGCTTCAACGAGATGCAGATCGAGGCGCTGTCGCCGTCCCCGGCCAAGGCGGTCCAGGAACTCGCCGAATACGACTGGCGCTCACCGGAGGCCCGGGAAAAGTACGACCAGATCAAGGATCTGCTCGGCAGGGAGATGCTCGACCAACGCTTCGCCGGGATGAAGGAGGCGCTGCAGAACGCCACCGACGAGGACCGGCAGGCGATCAACAAGATGCTCGACGACCTCAACGATCTGCTGGAGAAGCACGCCAAGGGCGAAGACACCCAAGAGGACTTCGAGAAGTTCATGGCCGAACACGGCCAGCACTTCCCGGAGAACCCGCGCAATGTCGACGAACTGATGGACTCGTTGGCCAAGCGCTCCGCCACCGCGCAGCGTTTCCGCAACAGCCTGTCCGAATCCCAGCGTGCCGAACTGGATGCGCTGGCGCAGCAGGCCTTCGGATCCCCGTCGCTGATGAACGCGCTGAACCGGCTGGACGCCAACCTGCAGGCGGCCCGCCCCGGCGAGGACTGGTCGGGTTCCGAAGAATTCAGCGGTGACGACCCGATGGGCATGGGCCAGGGCACTCAGGCGCTGGCCGATATCAGCGAGCTCGAGCAACTCGCCGAGCAGCTGTCGCAGAGCTACGCCGGCGCGACCATGGAGGACGTCGACCTGGACATGCTGGCCCGCCAGCTCGGCGACGAGGCCGCGGTCAACGCGCGCACGCTCGCCGACCTCGAGCGCGCCCTGACCGAACAGGGCTTCCTGGACCGCGGCTCCGACGGTCAGTTCCGGTTGTCACCCAAGGCGATGCGACAGCTCGGGCAGACCGCGCTGCGTGATGTGGCGCGACAGCTTTCCGGTCGCCACGGTGAGCGTGAGACGCGCCGGGCCGGTGCGGCGGGCGAGCTGACCGGCGCCACCCGGCCGTGGGCGTTCGGGGACACCGAACCGTGGAACGTCACCCGCACCATCACCAATGCGGTGCTGCGGCAAGCCGGCGGAGGGATAACCGACGGCCCGGTGCAGTTCAGCGTCGAGGATGTCGAGATCTCCGAGACCGAGACCCGAACCCAGTCGGCCGTGGCACTGCTGGTCGACACCAGCTTCTCCATGGTGATGGAGAACCGGTGGCTGCCGATGAAGCGGACCGCGCTGGCGCTCAACCATCTGGTGAGCACCCGGTTCCGTTCCGACGACCTGGAGATCATCGCGTTCGGCAGGCACGCGCGCACCGTCAGCGCCGCGGAGTTGACCGCGCTGGAGGGCGTGCGCGATCAGGGCACCAACCTGCACCACGCGCTGGCGCTGGCCGCCCGGCATCTGCGCAGGCACCCCAATGCGCAGCCAGTGGTGATGATCGTGACCGACGGCGAGCCGACCGCGCACCTGGAGGATTTCGGCGACGGTGCCGAGGCGTTCTTCTACTACCCACCGCACCCACGCACCATTGCGCTGACGGTGAAGGGATTCGACGAGTTGGCCGCGCTCGGGGCGCAGCTGACGATCTTCCGCCTCGGCAGCGATCCGGGACTGGCCCGGTTCATCGACCAGGTGGCGCGCCGCGTCGGGGGCCGGGTGGTGGTGCCGGATCTGGACGGGCTGGGCGCAGCGGTGGTCGGGGACTATCTACGGGCCCGCCGCCGCTGACGGATTCCGGGCGTACGCGTGGAGTTCGAGCAAAGAAAACGCTTCAGCTGTTCTTGCGCTTCTTACGCTTGATGCCGACGCTGCCCCACAGTGAGAACCCGCGGATGGTGATGCACGGTGCGCCGGGTGTGCCCTGCTCGCCGACGTGATCGAAGGACCCCATCACGCCGTGGCCGCGGACGGCGACGTTGACCTCCGGCGGCAGCAGGATGGTCTGCCCGCCGAAGATCGAGATCGAGTGGATGTCCACCTCGGGCGAGGTGAAATCGGCGTACCGCAGATCGATCACACCACCCCCGAACAGGGCGAACGCGGTGAGCCGCTTCGGGACGTTCCAGCGGCCGCGCCGCTCGAAGCCGCTCAGGATGGCCAGCAGCAACGTCGATGGTGCGGGCTTGCGGGTGCCCCCGCAATTGGCGGTGGTGGCGAAATCCGGCAGATCGGCGGACAACCGGGCCAGTTCGCCGTGCGTGGTGGCGGCATAGGCCTTGGCCAACCGCTGTTCGTATTCGTCCATCGACAGCCTGCCCTGAGAGGCGGCGTCGGTCAGCAACTGAGCTACCTGAATGCGCTCGGCGTCGCCGGCGCGGGTCGAGCCGTTCTGCCACGACGAAGTGCTCATCGTTACTGAGCCTACGACTCACGCCGGTAAACGCAAGCTCGTCGTCGAAACTGGCAAACCCGAGGTGTTCGCTCACGCCCAGTCGGGGCTGCGTTTCTGCAGGAAGGCCAGCATGCCCTCGCGGGCCTCGGCGGAGGTGAACAGCTCGGCGGACTGTGCGGTCAACGCGTCGGCGTGCGTATCGAACCCGGCGAGGATCCCGGCCGTCGTGAGCGCCTTGGACGCCGCCAGACCCTGCGGGGAGGCCTTGGCGATATCGGCGGTCAGGGTGTCGACCGTGCCGGTCACGTCGTCGGCGGCGATGGTGATCAACCCGATGTCGGCGGCCTCCGCCGGGCCGAACTTCTCGCCGGTGAGGAAGTAGCGGCCCGCCGCCCGCGCGGTCAACTTCGGCAGCAGCGTCAGCGAGATGATCGACGGGGCGACACCGATGCGGGCCTCGGTGAGCGCGAACGTGCTCTGCGGCCCGGCCACCGCGATATCGCACGCACCGACCAGTCCCATGCCGCCGGCGCGGACGTGACCGTCCACCGCGGCGATCACCGGCACCGGTGCGGCCAAGATGGCCCGCAGCAGCCGGGTCATCTCGCGGGCGCTGTCCACCGCGATGTCTCCCGGGTCCCGGTCGGCGGCCTCACTGAGGTCGGCGCCGGCGCAGAAGGTCCGCCCGGTGTGCCCGAGCACCACCACCCGCGCCCCGGCCGCGACGGCGTCGTCGACACCGCGGTGCAGCTGTTCGACGAGCGCGGTGGACAGCGCGTTGTGGTTGTGCGGGGAATCCAGCGTCAGCCGGGCGACCCGGCCCTCCACGGCGTACTGGACGAGCATCAGTACGACCGGGGCAGGCCCAGCGAGGTCTGCGCGACGAAGTTCAGGATCATCTCCCGGCTCACCGGCGCGATACGGGCCAGCCGGGAGGCGGTCAGCACCGACGCGATGCCGTACTCCTTGGTCAACCCGTTGCCGCCCAGCGACTGCACGGCCTGGTCCACCGCGCGCACCGAAGCCTCGCCGGCGGCGTACTTGGCCATGTTCGCGGACTCAGCGGCGCCGAAATCGTCACCGCTGTCATAGAGCGCGGCGGCCTTCTGCATCATCAGCTTGGCCAGCTCGATCTCGATGTGATTCTGCGCCAACGGATGTGAGATGCCCTGATGCGCGCCGATGGGTGTCTTCCACACCTGCCGGGTCTTGACGTAGTCGGTGGCCTTGCCGATGGCGAAGCGTCCCATGCCGACGGCGCTGGCCGCCCCCATGATGCGCTCGGGGTTCAGCCCGGCGAACAGCTGCGCGATCGCCGCGTCCTCGGAACCGACCAACGCGTCCGACGGCAGCCGCACCTCGTCGAGGAAGACCTGGAACTGGTACTCGGGGCTGAGGATCTCCATCTCGATCTTCGTCCAGGACAGCCCCGGGGTGTCGGTGGGCACCACGAACAGCGCCGGCTTCAGATTGCCGGTCTTGTGATCCTCGGTGCGCCCGACCACGAGTACCGCCTGGGCCTGGTCGACACCGGAGATGTAGACCTTCTGCCCCGACAGGATCCAGTCGCTGCCGTCGCGGCGCGCGGTGGTGGTGATGCGGTGGCTGTTGGAGCCGGCATCGGGTTCGGTGATGGCGAAGGCCATCGTGATCGAGCCGTCGGCGATCCCCGGGATCCAGCGCTTCTTCTGTTCGTCGGTACCGAACTTGCTGATGATGGTGCCGTTGATGGCGGGGGAGACCACCATCATCAGCAGCGGGCAGCCGCCCGCCGACATCTCCTCCATCACCATCGACAACTCGTACATGCCAGCGCCGCCGCCGCCGTACTCCTCGGGCAGGTTGACCCCGATGAAGCCGAGCTTGCCTGCCTCCGACCACAGTTCGTCGGTGTGAGCGCCGGCGCGCGCCTTCTCCAGGTAGTAGTCCTGGCCGTAGTTGGCGGCCATCGCCGAGACGGCCTTACGCAGCGCCTGCTGTTCCTCGGTCTCGATGAAGCTGGTCACGATTGATCTCCTTCGGGGTTCTCGATCCGGGCCAGGACGGCTCCGACCTCGACCTGTTGTCCGGGCTGCACATTCAGTTCGGCGAGCACACCGTCGCCCGGGGCGGTGATGGTGTGCTCCATTTTCATGGCCTCCAGCCAGATCAACGGCTGTCCGGAGGTGACGGTGTCTCCTGCTGCGGCACCCACCCGCACCACCGAGCCGGGCATCGGGGCGAGCAGCGAACCGTGCGCCACCGCGGAGTCCGGGTCCGGGAAACGCGGAAGGCTGATCAGCGGGGCGGGACCGATCGGCGAATCGACGAAGACGTCGTCTCCGTAGCGGGCCACGTCGAACGGCTGCTCGGCGCCGCCCACGGACAGCACCACCCGGCTGGGGCTGCTCGACACCACGGTGACATCCGGGAAGTCGGGCAACTCGACCGCACTGCGGCCGACGCGATACCGGATGAGCTGTTCCTCTCCGGCGGCGTCCCGGAACACCCGGGTCTGGTAGCCCGAGAAGAGGTTGCGCCACCCGCTGGGCGCGGGACCGAAAGCAGTGGCGGTGCTGCGGTTGTGTGCGGCATCGGCGAGCGCGGCAGCCAGCGCCGACAGGGCGGCGGTGTCCGGCGGGGCGGCCGCCAGGTCGGCCAGTCCGTGGGTGTCGAAGAACGCGGTGTCGGTGTCACCGGCCAGGAACGCCGGGTGCCGCAACACATTGACCAGCAGATGGCGGTTGGTCCCCACCCCGTGAATCCGGGCGTGGGCCAACGCATCCGCAAGGGTCGCCGCGGCTCGCTGCCGGGTGGACGCGAACGAGATCACCTTCGCCAGCATCGGGTCATAGAACACCGATACCTGTGAACCGTCCACGATGCCCGAATCCAGCCGGACCCCGACCCGGCCGAGCGTGCCGAACTCGGTGCGCGCAGCGGGAACCGCGAAATGGTGCACGGCACCGGCCTGCGGCTGCCAGCCCCTGGCCGGATCCTCGGCGTACAGCCGGGCCTCGATCGAATACCCCTGCGCCGCGGGGGGTTGCGCGGGAAGTGCGACCCCGTCGGCCACTTCGATCTGCAATTCGACGAGGTCGAGACCGGTGGTTTCCTCGGTGACCGGATGCTCCACCTGCAGCCGGGTGTTCATCTCCAGGAAGAAGAAGTCCCCGTGTGCGTCGGCCATGAACTCGACGGTGCCCGCTCCGGTGTACCCGATGGCTCCCGCGGCCAGCCGGGCCGCCTCGAAGAGCTTGGCGCGCATCCCCGGTGTGCGTTCCACCAGGGGCGAGGGCGCCTCCTCGATGACCTTCTGGTGCCGGCGCTGAATCGAGCATTCACGCTCGCCGACGGCCCACACGGTGCCATGCTGATCGGCCATCACCTGGACCTCGATATGGTGGCCGGCGGCCAGATAGCGTTCGCAGAACACCGTCGGATCGCCGAACGCAGACTGGCTTTCCCGTTGCGCGGCAGCCACTTCGGTGGGCAGCGCCGCGAGATCGCGAACCACCCGCATACCGCGTCCGCCACCGCCGGCGGACGCCTTGATCAGCACCGGCAGCTGCGCGGCCGTCACCGCGGCCGGATCCAGTTCGGCCAGCACCGGAACGCCGGCGGCGGCCATCAGTTTCTTGGCTTCGATCTTGGAGCCCATCGACTGCACCGCCGACACCGGCGGGCCGATCCAGACCAACCCGGCCCGCTGCACGGCCTCGGCGAAATCCGCGTTCTCGGAGAGAAATCCGTATCCCGGATGGATGGCGTCGGCGCCGGCCGTATGCGCCGCGGCGATGAGCTGTCCGGCATCGAGGTAGCCGTTGCGGCCCTCCAGGCGCACCCGGACATCGGCCTCGTCGACGTGCGGGGACGCGGCATCGGGATCGGTGTACACCGCGACGGTACCGATGCCGAGGCGACGGCAGGTGGTGAACACCCGGCGGGCGATCTCGCCACGGTTGGCGACGAGGATTCTGGTGATCATTTCGCGATGCTTTCCGCGATTTGCGCACCATCTGTAACGCTCACCGTTACTGATGGTGCGCAAATCGCTGAGGAGGGAGTGGTCACGACGCTCACATCCTGAAGACGCCGAAGTTCGACGTCCCCTCGATCGGTCCGCTGGCAATGGCGGACAGGCACATTCCCAGCACGGTGCGGGTGTCGCGCGGGTCGATGACACCGTCGTCGTAGAGCCGGCCGGACAGGAACATCGGCAGGGATTCCGCCTCGATCTGCGCCTCGACCGCGGCGCGCAACGCGGCGTCGGCGGCCTCGTCGACCTGCTGGCCGCGGGCTTCGGCGGCGGCCCGGCTGACGATCGACAGCACGCCGGCCAGCTGCGTGCCGCCCATCACCGCGGATTTCGAACTGGGCCAAGCGAACAGGAAACGCGGGTCGTAGGCGCGCCCGCACATCCCGTAGTGGCCGGCCCCGTAGGACGCCCCGATGAGCAGGGAGATGTGCGGCACCGTCGAGTTGGAGACGGCGTTGATCATCATCGATCCGTGTTTGATCATGCCGCCCTCCTCGTACGCCTTGCCGACCATGTATCCGGTGGTGTTGTGCAGGAACAGCAATGGCGTGTTCGCGCGATTGGCCAGCTGGATGAACTGGGTGGCCTTCTGCGACTCCTCGGAGAACAGCACGCCGCGGGCGTTGGCGAGGATGCCGACCGGATAGCCGTAGAGCGTGGCCCATCCGGTGACCAGCGATGAACCGTAGAGCGGTTTGAACTCGTCGAAGTCCGAGCCGTCCACGATGCGGGCGATCACATCGCGCGGGTCGAACGGGATGCGCAGGTCGGCGCCGACGATGCCGAGCAACTCCTCGGCGTCGTACTCGGGCTCGACGACCGGGGCCGGGGCCGGGCCCTGTTTGCGCCAGTTCAGCCGCGCCACGACGCGCCGTCCGATGCGGATCGCATCGAGTTCGTCGTCGGCCAGGTAGTCACCCAGACCGGACGTGCGGGCGTGCATCTCGGCGCCGCCCAGGGACTCGTCATCGGATTCCTCGCCGGTGGCCATCTTGACCAGCGGGGGTCCGGCGAGGAACACCTTGGAGCGTTCCCTGATCATCACCACGTGATCGGACATGCCGGGCACGTAGGCGCCGCCGGCGGTGGAGTTGCCGAAAACCAGTGCGATGGTGGGGATGCCGGCCGCCGACAGTCTGGTCAGATCGCGGAACATCTGCCCGCCCGGGATGAAGATCTCCTTCTGGGTCGGCAGGTCCGCGCCGCCGGATTCCACCAGGGAGATCACCGGAAGCCGGTTCTGGATGGCGATCTGGTTGGCGCGCAGGATCTTCTTCAGCGTCCACGGGTTGCTGGTGCCGCCCTTGACGGTGGGGTCGTTCGCGACGATCAGGCATTCGACACCCTCGACGGCGCCGATACCGGTGACCACGCTGGCGCCGACGGTGAAGTCGCTGCCCCAGGCGGCCAGCGGGCTCAGCTCCAGGAACGGGGCATCCGGATCCAGCAGCAGTTCGACGCGTTCGCGTGCCGTCAGCTTGCCCCGGGCATGGTGGCGGTCGACGTACTTGCTGCCGCCGCCGGCGAGGGCGCGTTCGTGTTCGGTGGCCAGTTCGGTGAGCTTGGCCGCCATGGCGTCGGCGGCTTCGTGGTAGGTGGCCGCGCGCGGATCCAGGGTCGATGTCAGTCGGGTCATTGCAAGCCCATCGTCTTGGCCGCCAGCGAGGTGAGGATCTCGGTGGTGCCGCCGCCGATGCCCAGGATGCGCATATCGCGGTACTGCCGCTCCACCTCGGATTCGGCCATGTAGCCCATCCCGCCGAACAATTGGACGGCCTGATTGGCGACCCATTCGCCGGCCTCCACGGCGGTGTTCTTGGCGAAGCAGACCTCGGTGATCAGGTTCGTCTCACCCGCCATCTCGCGCTCCACCAGCCGGTGGGTGTACACCCGTGCCACATCGATGCGCCGCGCCATGTCGGCCAGCGTGTTCTGCACGGCCTGCCGCGAGATCAGCGGTCGGCCGAAGGTCTCCCGGTCCCGGCACCACTGGACGGTCAGGTCCAGGCACCGTTGTGCACTGGCATAGGCCTGGGCGGCCAGGCCCACCCGCTCGGAGACGAAGGCGCCGGCGATCTGCACGAAACCGGTGTTCTCGGCGCCGACGAGGTTCGCGGCGGGCACGCGGACATCGGTGTAGGACAGTTCGGCGGTATCACTGGAACGCCAGCCCATTTTCTCCAGCTTGCGACTGACCTCGAAGCCCGCAGTGTGCTTGTCCACGACGAGCAGGGACACCCCGGCGGCGCCCGGTCCGCCGGTGCGCACCGCGGTGACCACGTAATCGGCGCGCACACCTGAGGTGATGTAGGTCTTGGCGCCGTTGACGATGAAATCGTCCCCGTCCCGGACAGCCTTGGTGGTCAGGTGCCCGACATCGGAGCCGCCGCCGGGTTCGGTGATGGCCAGTGACCCGATGAGATCACCGCGCAAGGTGGGCCGAACGTAGGTGTCGATGAGGCGCTGATCGCCCGAGGCGATCATGTGCGGCACGGCGATGCCGCAGGTGAACAGCGAGGCGAACGTGCCGCCCGGTACGCCGGCCTGATGCAGTTCTTCGCAGATGATCACCGCGTCCGCGCCGTCACCGCCCCCGCCGCCGACCGCTTCCGGGTAGGGCGCGCCGAGCAACCCGGCCGCACCGGCCTTGGCGTGCAGTTCGCGCGGTATTTCACCGGCGCGTTCCCACTCCTGCGCGTGGGGCAGGATCTCGCGTTCGGCGAACGCCCGCACCGTCTTTCGCAGGTCGTCACGTTCGGGGGCGTGCCAGATGCTGTTCCTCATTGCTTGGCTCTCCCTTGCTCCGGTCCTCGCTCGTGCCTCGCTGCGATCCTCACGTGGGTTCGCCTTCGCATCACAACAGCCTTTCCGGGAGGTCGACATATCGGGATCTCAGCCATTCGCCCAGGCCTTTGGCCTGCGGATCGAAGCGGGCCTGGTAGGCGACGCCCTGTCCGAGGATGTCCTCGATGACGAAGTTGACCGCCCGTAGCCGCGGCAGCAGGTGCCGGCTCACCGGCAGCTCGGCGGTCTCGGGGAGCAGTTCGCGCAGCTTGTCGACGGTCAAAGTATTTGCCAGCCAATGCCATTGGGCATCTGCTTTGTTTCCCGTCGCTTCGCTCGCCCCGGCCCGCACCCAGACCCCGACATTGGCGGAGCCGCCCTTGTCGCCGCTGCGGGCGCCGGCGATGCGGCCCAGCGGCGCCCGGACGGTGGGGCCCGGTTCGATCGGCTCGGGAAGTTCGGGTGCCTCGGCGGGCTCGACGACCAGCGTCTCGGTCGCCGGGGCGATGGCCACGCGGGTGCCGTCGGCGTGCACGGCGACATGCGGCACCGCGGCGGCATCGACATAGCCCGGGGTGAACACCCCGTACACCTGGCCGTCTCCGGGAGGGGCGGTCGAGGTGAAGCCTGGGTAGCTGGCCAGCGCCAGTTCCACTGCGGCGGAGGAAAACTGGCGTCCCACGATCTTGGGGTCGGGGTCGCGGACGACGCAGTGCAGCAGCGCGCTGGCGGCTTCCTCGGTGTCGGCGTCGGGATGATCGGTGCGGGCCAGCGTCCACTGCAGCTCGGCGGGGCGGACCTTGAGGTGGCTTTCCAGTTGGGACCGGATCAGCTCGGCCTTGGCCTCGATGTCCAGGCCGGTCAGCACGAACGAGGTGGCATTGCGGAAGCCGCCGATGCTGTTCAGGGAGACCTTCAGCGTCGGGGGTGGGGCCTCGCCGCGCACCCCGCTGACCCGGACCCGGTCGGGACCGGCTGCGGAGAGCGAGACCGAATCCATGCGCAGCGTGACGTCCGGGTTCGGGTAGCGCGCACCGGCGATTTCGTAGAGCAGCTGCGCGGTGACGGTGTCGGTGCTGACCAGTCCGCCGGTGCCGGGGTGCTTGGTGATGATCGAGGAACCGTCGGCGGCGATCTCGGCGATCGGGAAGCCGGGGTGGTAGCAGCCGTGGATCCCCGGAATTTCGGTGAAGAACGAGAAGTTGCCGCCGGTGGCCTGGGTGCCGCATTCGATGATGTGGCCGGCCGCGACCGCGCCGGCGAGGGCGTCGTAGTCCGTGCGGGTCCAGCCGAAATGGGCGGCGGCCGGGCCGACGATCACCGAGGCGTCGGTGACGCGACCGGTGACGACGACATCGGCTCCGGAGTTCAGGCACTCGACGATGCCCCAGGCCCCCAGGTAGGCGTTGGCGGCGAGCGGTGCCGTTCCCCCGAACCCGAGCTCGTCGGCCCGCGCGACGAGGTCATCGCCCTCGACGTGGGCCACGTTCACGGTCAGTCCGAGGCGGTCGGCGAGCTCGCGCACCGCGGTGGAAAGCGCGCCCGGATTCAGGCCGCCGGCGTTGGCGACGATCTTCACGCCCTTGTCCAGGGCGAGTCCGAGCGTGTCCTCCAGCTGGCGCAGGAAGGTCTTGGCGTAGCCGAGCTCGGGGTTCTTGGCCCGGTCGCGGGCCAGGATCAGCATGGTCAGTTCGGCCAGGTAGTCGCCGGTGAGGTAGTCGAGGTCACCACCTTCGAGCATCTCCCGCATGGCCGCGATGCGGTCACCGTAGAACCCCGAGCAGTTGCCGATCCGCACTGCTGCAGACTCCACTGAAAGCTCCCATCGCACTTCGACCAACCGGTAGGTAGATTAGTCGGTACCGACGGTACCGCGTCAAGGGGTGGGCCTTGATCCGTCCGCTGTTGCAGTCTTGCGCCAGGGGCATCGCCTCGGGGCCGAAACCGCGCACGTTCTTGGGCAGTTTGGAGGCATCCGGCGGTGCGGGCTATCCTGTGTTGCAACTTGCCGTCGCTGTTCGCTGCGCGGCGGAAACCCGCAAGAGGAGATCTCCAACATGGCTGTGCCCAAGCGCCGGATGTCGCGCTCGAACACCCGTAGCCGCCGGTCGCAGTGGAAGACCGAGGCCGTCGGCCTGGTCAACGTCGCTGTGGGCGGCCAGCAGCGCAAGGTGCCGCGTCGCCTGCTCAAGGCCGCCCGCCTCGGCCTGGTCGACCTCGACCGCAAGTAACTGCCCCAACGGCGCGCCTCTCAGGTCGCTCTCAGATAGAGGGATGACACTGTGGCTGTGCGCATTCTTGTCGTTGATGACGATCGCGCGGTGCGCGAATCTCTGCGCCGGTCGCTTTCGTTCAATGGATACTCCGTCGAGCTCGCCCAGGATGGTGTCGAGGCCCTCGAGGCGATCTCCAGTGATCGACCGGACGCCCTTGTCCTGGACGTGATGATGCCGAGGCTCGACGGCCTCGAAGTGTGTCGGCACCTCCGCAGTACCGGTGACGATCTGCCGATCCTCGTGCTCACCGCGCGGGATTCGGTCTCCGAGCGGGTGGCCGGCCTGGATGCGGGAGCCGATGACTACCTGCCCAAGCCCTTCGCGCTGGAGGAACTGCTGGCCCGGATGCGCGCCCTGCTGCGCCGCCGCACCCTTCCGGAGGAGAACGCCGATTCCCGGGCGTTGACTTTCTCCGACTTGAGCTTGGACCCGGTGACACGTGAGGTGTCCCGCGGTGAACGACAGATCAGCCTGACCCGCACCGAGTTCTCGCTGCTGGAAATGCTCATCGCCAACCCCCGGCGGGTCCTGACCCGCAGCCGCATCCTGGAGGAAGTCTGGGGATTCGACTTCCCGACCTCGGGCAATGCGCTGGAGGTGTACGTCGGTTACCTGCGTCGTAAGACGGAGGCAGAGGGTGAACCGCGGCTCATCCACACCGTGCGCGGGGTGGGTTATGTGCTGCGGGAAACCCCGCCCTGATGCGGCTGTTCAAGAAGCCGGTGTTCCGATCGGATAGCCAACGCCGGTACACCAGAAACGTCAGCGCGGTCTCGCTGCGCTGGCGGGTGATGTTGCTGGCGATGTCGATGGTGGCGATGGTCGTGGTGCTGATGGCTGTCGCCGTGTATGCCGTCGTCTCCCGCTCCGTCTACGACGACATCGACACCCAGCTGCACAGCCGCGCACAACTGCTCATCGAGAGCGGGTCGCTGGCCGCGGACCCCGGCAAGGCCATCGAGGGCACCGCCTACTCCGACGTGAACGCGATGTTGGTCAGCCCCGGACGCTACATCTACACCGCCAATCAGCAGGGCCAGACGCTGCCGCTCGGTGCGCCGGAAAAGGCCGTCGTCCAGGGCGAGTTGCTGATGTCCCTGCGCACCGTGAACAACCAGCGGGTGCTGGCGGTACATCTGGCCGACGGTAACTCCCTGCTGATCTCCAAGAGCCTGGCGCCCACAATCGCACTGCTGAACCGATTGGGCACCGTGCTGGCCATCGTCGGTGCCTCCGGTATGGCGGTGGCCGCGATATCCGGGGGGATGGTCGCGCGCGCCGGCCTGCGCCCGGTGGCACGGTTGACCCAGGCCGCAGAGCGGGTCGCGCGCACCGACGATCTGCGGCCCATCCCGGTCGTCGGCACCGATGAGCTGGCCCGGCTGACCGACGCCTTCAACATGATGCTGCGGGCGCTCGCGGAATCCAGGGAGCGCCAGTCCCGGCTGGTGACCGACGCCGGTCACGAATTGCGCACCCCGCTCACCTCGTTGCGCACCAATGTCGAGCTGCTGATGGCCGCGATGGCGCCCGGCGCACCCCGGCTGCCCGAAGGCGAGATGGTCGAACTGCAGGCCGATGTGATCGCCCAGATCGAGGAATTGTCCACCTTGGTGGGCGATCTGGTGGACCTGACCCGCGATGACGAAGGGGTGGTGATCCGGGAGAAGGTCGACCTGTCCGACGTCGTGGACCGCGCGCTGGAACGAGTTCGTCGCCGCCGCAACGATATCGACTTCGACGTGAACCTGATCGACTGGCAGGTCGACGGCGATGTCGCCGGACTGTCCAGGGCGGTGCTCAACGTGCTCGACAATGCCGCCAAATGGAGCCCGCCCGACAGCACCGTGCTGGTGCGGCTGTGGCAACGCGACGCATTGCACGCCGAACTCGTCATCTCGGATATGGGTCCGGGCATTCCGCCGCAGGAACGCGACCTCGTGTTCGAGCGGTTCTACCGCTCCACATCGGCCCGTGCGATGCCCGGTTCGGGTCTGGGACTGGCGATCGTCAAACAGGTGGTCCTCAAACACGGTGGGACACTTCAGGTTGACGACACCGTGCCAGGAGGCGAGCCGTCGGGCGCCTCGGTGCGTATCGTGCTGCCGGGCCGTCGGGTGCTGCCCGAGAGCGCCACGGCGACCGCGCCGTTCCAGGCACCGACCGGGATATCGCCGACACGCGGGGACACATCGATGGACGCCACGTCCGCCGGCGCAGACAATAGGTAGCGTCCGGCAGGGGTGACGTGGCGAAATCTTCAGAAATTGATGGGTTCGGCCGGGTCATTCTCTAAGTGGATTCTCAGCCCAGCTCGGCACTGTATGGCTGTCCGATGCGTTGAACAGATAACTGAACCGCTGAAAAGAAAGAGCGCCGAGCGATATGACGAACGACCCGAGGTATACGCCGCCTCCGTCCCAGCCCGGCTACTCCACCCAGCGCAACACCTATCAGCAGGGCTACCAGCAGCAGTCCTATGACTGGCGTTATGCCCAGCAGCCTCAGCAGCCGCGGCCGCAGTACGACCCGTACCGCACCACCGGAACAACCGCTAGCGGCCCCCAGAAGCGTTCGCGTGCAGGCGCTTTGGTGGCAGGAGCGGCCGCGATCGCGGTGGTCTCCGCCGGTATCGGTGGCGGGGTGGCTGTGCTGGCTCAACCCGACCAGCCCTCCACCAGCTTCTCCAGCAGCAGCGGTGCCACTCCGGGCATGCCGGCGGCGAGCGTGCCGGTGGGCTCGGTGGAGCAGGTCGCCGCGAAGGTGGTGCCCAGTGTCGTCAAGCTGGAGACCAACCTGGGCCGCGCCTCCGAAGAGGGGTCGGGCATCATCCTGTCCACCGACGGATTGATCCTCACCAACAACCACGTCGTGGCCACCGAGGGCGCCCCCGGGCGTCCGCAGACGAAGGTGACCTTCGCGGACGGCCGCACCGCGCCGTTCACCGTGGTCGGCACCGATCCCAGCAGCGATATCGCCGTGGTGCGGGCCGAGGGGGTGTCGGACCTGACGCCGATCGCGCTCGGGTCCTCGGGAGACCTGCGGGTCGGCCAGGACGTCGTCGCCATCGGATCGCCGCTCGGACTGGAGGGCACCGTCACTGTCGGCATCGTCAGCGCGCTGAACCGTCCGGTCGCCGCGGGCGGAAACAGCCGCGACCAGAACACGGTGCTGGACGCGATCCAGACCGATGCCGCGATCAACCCCGGCAACTCCGGTGGCGCGCTGGTCAACATGAACGGTGAGTTGGTCGGCGTGAACTCCGCGATCGCCACCCTGGGCGGTGCTTCCGCGGAGTCCCAGAGCGGTTCGATCGGCCTTGGCTTCGCCATCCCGGTGGACCAGGCCAAGCGGATCGCCGACGAACTGGTGCAGGGCGGCACCGCATCGCACGCCTCGCTGGGTGTCCAGGTCGGCAATGACGCATCGGTGGACGGCGCCAAGATCGTCGAGGTCACCGAGGGTGGCGCGGCGGCCGCGGCGGGACTGCCCAGCGGCGTCGTCGTGACCAAGGTCGACGGTCGTGTGATCAACAGCGCCGATGCCCTGGTCGCCGCGGTGCGGTCGAAGGCTCCCGGGACGAAGGTGACGCTGACCTTTCAGGGATCCGGCGGACCGGAGACCCTGGACGTGACCTTGGGTAAGGCCCAGCAGTGACCCGCGGACTGGATGTGACCTTGCCGGGGTCCTTGTCGTCGGCCGGATATACGGTGACAGGCATGGAACAACCAGGGGAGTTGGTCGGGCGGGCGCTCGTCGTCGTCGTCGACGACCGGACAGCACACGGCGAAGAGGATCACAGTGGACCGTTGGTCACCGAACTGCTCGGTGAGAGCGGCTTCCTGGTGGACGGGGTCGTGGTGGTCTCCGCCGACGAGGTGGAGATCCGCAATGCGCTCAACACCGCGGTCATCGGGGGCGTCGATCTGGTGATCTCGGTCGGCGGCACCGGCGTGAGCCCGCGCGACGTGACCCCGGAGGCCACCGTCGAACTGCTCGACCGTGAGTTGTTGGGCATCGCCGAGGCGCTGCGCGCGTCCGGGTTGTCCGCCGGCATCGTGGACGCCGGCGTATCGCGTGGCTTGGCCGGCATCTCGGGCAGCACCCTCGTGGTGAACATCGCCGGCTCCCGCGCCGCGGTGCGGGACGGCATGGCCACCCTCAACCCGTTGGCCGTCCAGGTGATCGGGCAGCTGTCGAGCCTCGATATCTGAGCGGGAAGTGGGTGTCCAGATGGTAACTATGCAGGTCTGCGCACCCTTTTCAAGATCGGCAGGTTACGGACAGGTGAACGGTAATCCCGTCGTAAATGTGACGTTGGTCACAAGGGGTACCTCATCGTGACCCGGCCAACGCGACCGTCGAAGGATGTAGTTAACGCGATCTTCGGTGAGGAGATGCCGAGTACCACTCGCGACGAGCGCGATGGCGACACCCCGGAAGAAAACTCCGACCGCGACCGGTGGCTCCGGGACAACATCCCGCCACACCACGGCTGAGCAGTAATTTCCCTCTGATCGGCTGGAATCGTCCAGATTCCAGCCGATCAGCTCTTTCTGCAGCACGTGCGAGGCAAACCGGGTCGCCACAAGTCGGCGCGCTGGTCACGACACTCTGAATACGTTTGTATGGCCGCACCAGCAAACGTTGACCCCACTTTCGGCCGCCCTCGAGCGGTGGGACCTACGCGTTGCCGGGTTGGGGGAGCACCGTTATGTTCCTCGTGTCAACGATGAGCAAATCGTAAGAACAGCATGTGGAGTTTCTAATTCGCATCACATGGTGGTCTTGCAAGGTGTGAAGTCTCGGTTAGGGCCGGGATCCGCATCGACAAACACGGTTGACAGCACACCAACCGTCGGCAGCTTAGGGAGAACATGAAGACAATCAGTCGGGTGCTGATCGCGATGATCGCGGCCATTGCGTCGCTGTTCGTGAGCACGGGCACCTCCAACGCGGGTCTGGACAACGAGCTGAGCCTCGTGGATGGCAAGGACCGGACCCTGACCATTCAGCAGTGGGACACCTTCCTCAATGGTGTGTTCCCGCTGGATCGCAACCGCCTGACCCGTGAGTGGTTCCACTCGGGCAAGGCCAAGTACATCGTCTCGGGTCCGGGCGCTGAGGACTTCGAGGGTGTGCTGGAGCTGGGTTACCAGGTCGGCTTCCCGTGGTCGCTGGGCGTCGGTATCAACTTCAGCTACACCACCCCGAACATCGCGTTCGACGGCCAGGACTACGGCTACGTGGGCCCCGGCGGTATCGATTTCGATGTCATCCCGGCCATCGTGACCCCGCCGCTGTTCCCCGGCGCCTCGATCAGTGCCGACCTCGGCAATGGTCCCGGTATCCAGGAAGTGGCGACCTTCTCCGCTGATGTCGCGGGCGAGAGCGGTGCGGTTGCCGTCTCCAACGCTCACGGCACCGTGACCGGTGCTGCCGGTGGCGTGCTGCTGCGCCCCTACGCACGGCTCATCGCCGCAGAGGGTGACAGCGTCACCACCTACGGCGCGCCCTGGAACATGAACTGACAGTTCGCTCCTAAACCCGACGTCGCCATGTGGTCCGTGCTCCGACAGGCGGACCACATGGTGCCGAGTGGGACTACCCAAGCAGGGAAGGACAGGGTCATGGCCCTATCGAAGAAGCTTGCTGTTCTCGGGTTCGGTTCATTCGCGGGTGCCACGCTGCTAGCAGGTCTGGGCAGCGCCACCGCGAGTGCAGAGGTCGAGGAATCGGCGCCGGCTCCCTATGTCACCAGCCGTCAGGCTCTCCTGATCGACGACAACGCGCTGCGGGTCACCGATTACGGTCAGGCCCGCGGGTTCCTGGACACGCGCAGCGCCGACGCCGGCATCGTGCATGCCCAGGGTGAGGGTGTGCACGTCGACACCGTCAAGGCGGTGCCGGGCACCAAGGCTGCGCCGTTCAACCTTGAGTCCAACGGTGCGTTCGTCTTCAGCCCGCCGATCGGCGACTGGTGACCGACGTGTCGTAGGTGCTTCATACGAAGTTGCTTCACGCGAACGCCCGACCGGGATCTCCCGGTCGGGCGTTTTGCTATGCGATGTCGGCCCTGTCCCGAATGCCCCGCAGTGGACGGCAACCGCAAACGGCTCGACCATCCCGGTGTCCGATGCCTCCGCGGTGTCGTGGTTGTCAAGTGACGATGCGGCGCCCATGGCGGGTGGCAACGGGACGGGGTGGCCGCCGGATGCGGGCGGAGGCGATATTCATGCTGCTCTTCGCACCCTTTTCGGCGATTCGGTAAACGACAGGTTAACGGCAGGGGCGCTGCGATGTGAGTTCTGCCACACCGCGCTGCGCTTTGTCATCGGGCCCGGCCGGCCGGCATGGGCGTAGTTAACGCCGTACAGGTGGCCGAGTCCGGGGCGGGGACGCGGGGCCCGCATGGGGAGCCGCCGAGTTGTGGGCCGAGCGGGCCGAAGGGCCCGCCGCCGAACCTTGGCTGATCAGGGCTTTTTCGGTGTCGCGTAAGGGCGGGCGGCGTATCGGCAGGCGGCTCCTCGTCTCGACACGCGAGGCCGGCTGATTGGCGCTGTTTTGTCGGCCCCCATTCCCATTGCCGTCGGGCCGGCGAGTGGTCCCAGCAAAGATCGGATGGTGCTGCCGGCGATGAATGGCAGCGTTCTCTACGCGTTGCCGGGTTGATGGCGCACCGTTATGTTCCTCGTGTCAACGATGAGCAGAAGGTAAGAGCGGCGTGTGAGTTTCTAATCTGCACGGCGCTTTTGCAAGGTGTGACGTCTCGGTAGGGCCGGGATCGGCATCGACAAATCACGGTTGACAGCACACCAACCGTCGGCAGCTTAGGGAGAACATGAAGACAATCAGTCGGGTGCTGATCGCGATGATCGCGGCCATTGCGTCGCTGTTCGTGAGCACGGGCACCTCCAACGCGGGTCTGGACAACGAGCTGAGCCTCGTGGATGGCAAGGACCGGACCCTGACCATTCAGCAGTGGGACACCTTCCTCAATGGTGTGTTCCCGCTGGATCGCAACCGCCTGACCCGTGAGTGGTTCCACTCGGGCAAGGCCAAGTACATCGTCTCGGGTCCGGGCGCTGAGGACTTCGAGGGTGTGCTGGAGCTGGGTTACCAGGTCGGCTTCCCGTGGTCGCTGGGCGTCGGTATCAACTTCAGCTACACCACCCCGAACATCGCGTTCGACGGCCAGGACTACGGAACGCTCGGTCCTGCCGGCCTCGATTTCGATGTCATCCCGGCCATCGTGACCCCGCCGCTGTTCCCCGGCGCCTCGATCAGTGCCGACCTCGGCAATGGTCCCGGTATCCAGGAAGTGGCGACCTTCTCCGCTGATGTCGCGGGCGAGAGCGGTGCGGTTGCCGTCTCCAACGCTCACGGCACCGTGACCGGTGCTGCCGGTGGCGTGCTGCTGCGCCCCTACGCACGGCTCATCGCCGCAGAGGGTGACAGCGTCACCACCTACGGCGCGCCCTGGAACATGAACTGACCATCGGCTGCCGGTAAGGAAGACACAACTCATGGCTCTATCGAAGAAGCTTGTTGTTCTCGGGTTCGGTTCATTCGCGGGTGCCACGCTGCTAGCAGGTCTGGGCAGCGCCACCGCGAGTGCAGAGGTCGAGGAATCGGCGCCGGCTCCCTATGTCACCAGCCGTCAGGCCCTCCTGATCGACGACAACGCGCTGCGGGTCACCGATTACGGTCAGGCCCGCGGGTTCCTGGACACGCGCAGCGCCGACGCCGGCATCGTGCATGCCCAGGGTGAGGGTGTGCACGTCGACACCATCAAGGCGGTGCCGGGCACCAAGGCTGCGCCGTTCAACCTTGAGTCCAACGGCTCGTTCGTCTTCAGCCCGCCGATCGGCGACTGGTGACCGACGTGTCGTAGGTGCTTCATACGAAGTTGCTTCACGCGAACGCCCGACCGGGATCTCCCGGTCGGGCGTTTTGCTGTGCGGATCACCGGGGCCGGGGTGGAACCGGCAACCCGCCGGTGTGACACGCGCTACCATTGGTGCACCAGGTGTTCATGCTGGACGACAGTCGAGAAAGTGGTGCTCATGGCTTCATCGAAGAAGCTCGCAATTCTGGGGCTCGGTTCGTTCGCGGGAGCGATGATTCTGGCCGGTCTCGGCAGTGCCACCGCCAGTGCAGAGGTCGAGGAATCGGCGCCGGCTCCCTATGTCACCAGCCGTCAGGCCATCTTGATCGACGACAACGCGCTGCGGGTTGCCGATTACGGTCAGGCCCGCGGGTTCCTGGAGACGCGCAACGCCGAGTCCGGCATCGTGCACGCCCAGGGCGCGGGCAACAAGGACACGGTCAAGGCGGTGCCGGGCACCAAGGCCGCACCCTTCAACCTCGCAAGCAACGGCGCGTTCATCTTCAGCCCGCCCATCGGCGACTGGTGATCATCGCCCGCTGATCTTCTCCACGCAGAAACGCCCGGCTGGTTCTCCAGCCGGGCGTTCCGCGTCTGACGGGCCGGGGGGATCAGGCGTCTGGAGTGACGCGTTCTGACGCAGACGGACCGGGGCGCGTGGCCAGCAGATCGCGGATCTCGGTGAGCAGCACCACCTCGGCTTCGACGGTCTCCTCCTCCTTCTTCCGGAACTTGCTGTACGGCAGCACGATCAGGAAGTACACGACGGCGGCCACCAAGATGAAGTTGATCGTGGCGGAGAGCAGCACGTTGAGATCGATGGTCTGGTCGCCGCCGATCGGGATACGCAGGATGCCGTATTCGGCGTCGCCGCCGGCGCCGATGCGGTCGATCAGCGGCTGGATGATGCTGGCGGTGAAGTTGGTGACCAGCGCGGTGAACGCGGTGCCGATGACGACCGCGACCGAAAGGTCGATGATGTTGCCGCGGAGCAGGAACTCTTTGAAACCTTTGATCATGCGGGGACCCTTCCAGCAGATTGGTGGCGTGCGTGGACACGCAAACACTAACCGAGCAGGTAGCGGCCGGTGTCAGTGAAAGGTGACGGTGATCTGTCGCGTCAATGCGGCACCGGCCACCGCATTGGCGGCGTGTCGGGGCAACGCCACCAGCACCACCCGTTGCGCTGAGCCCGCGGGCCCGGCAGGTTCGGCGGACACCAGCACCACGACGGCTTCCGTGGCGATGACCTCCGGCGGGGCGTCCGGTCCGACGTCGGTGCTGCCCGCCGCGAGCACGTCGACGACATCGCCGGCCCGGATGAGGTCGACGAGCGCGTCGTCGGCGAGATGTAGCGGCACGATCCGGGCGTCGGGGCCGGCGCTCGCCTCGGTCAGGCGTGTTCCGAGCAATCGCACATCGGTGAGCACCTCACCGCGGCGCGCCGGTCCAGCCAGCGTGGCACCGAGCGCGACGCCGATATCGCCGGTCGCGCCATCGGGAACGGTTGTGGCCAAACGTGATTCGACAGTGATATCACCGTCACGCAGCGGTGTGCCCGGGGTCAGGTCGCGCAGCGCGACGACGACATCGGTGCGCTCGCCGGCCGGATCCGGGCGTAGCGCTGCCACGGCCGCCAGCACCACGAGAAGCCCCGCGGCGATTCGTCGTGCGGTGACGGTACGCGTCCAGTCCGGGCGCAACGTCCGGCGCAACCGGGACAGCGCCGTCGGATTCAGTGATTCCCCCACTGGGAGAACGCTAGGCGCCCGGGGGAGATGACGGCAGCCGCGAACGGCGTGCCTGTGGATAACTCGTCAGCTGGAGGCGGCGGCCGGCGTCGAGGTGGTCGAACTCGTCGACGAAGAAGATGGTGTGCTCGACGAGCTCGACGAGTCCGAAGAGCTGCCGGCCGTCGAGGTCGAGCTGTCGCTGCTCTTGGACGAGGCGGCGGCGCTGCTGGACTTCGAGGTGTCGCGGCTGTCGTTGCGGTAGAAACCGCTTCCCTTGAACACGACGCCCACCTTGCCGAACAGCTTGCGCAGCCGTCCGTTGCATTGCGGGCACACGGTCAGCGCATCGTCGCTGAACGCTTGGACCTCGTCGAACCGATTGTCACACTCGGTACACGCGTAGGAGTAGGTAGGCACGAAATCCTCCGAGACTGTCAAACCTTCTAGCACTCTAGCGGCTCAAGTGCTAGAACCGCTACGTGGGCTGGGTCATTCCCGGTCCTTCCCGCCGCCCCGCCCGGTCCTTCCCGCTGCCCCGCCCGAGCCGGATCAGGCCCCGGCCGGGGGTGAGGGCATGGGTCATGGGCACGTCGTGCGGTTCGGCCGGGATGGCGTCGAGAACCTCGTCGTCACGCACCACCGCGACCAGCCGCGCGTCGGCCCCGGCCAGTGGCAACGCCCGGTCGTAGAAGCCTGCGCCGCGACCGAGTCGGTTGCCGTCGTGATCCACCGCCAGTGCGGGCACCAGCAGCACCGTCGCCTCGGCGATGGATTCCGGCGGCAGCCACGGCGGGGGCGGTTCCCGCAATCCGAAGGGCGCCGCGACCAGCTCACCGGGCCGGTATTCGGCCCAGTGCATCGGTAGGCCGCTACGGGCGATCGGCACCAGAATCCGTACCCCGGTGAGCGCATCCAGCAGCGGTACCGCGCCACGGGCCGCGCCGGGCTCGGATCCGACCGGAATGTAGGCGGCCACGGTGCCCGCACCGGCGGTGACGTCGATTACCTGCGTTTGCAGGGAACGCGTCTCCGCGGCCCGCTCGACCTGGGTGAGCGCCCGCCGAGCCGCAAGGATCCTCACTCTGAGCGCGGGTTTCGTCAGGATTGCCACCTTTGCGTCGACACCCTTCGCCTCGAGCACCGTTGGGCATTAGTGTGTCAACGATGGCACAGGCACTTGTACCGATTCCGCGGACAGCTGTCGTCCCCGCGGCAGGTCTGGGAACCAGATTTCTCCCGGCGACCAAGACGGTCCCTAAGGAACTGCTTCCGGTGGTCGACACTCCGGGCATCGAGCTGGTGGCGGCCGAGGCCGCCGAAGCCGGTGCCGAGCGGCTGATCATCATCACCTCCGAGGGCAAGGACGGCGTCGTCGCGCACTTCGTCGAGGACCTGGTACTCGAGGGCACGCTGGAAGCACGCGGCAAGCACGTGATGCTCGAAAAGGTGCGCCGCGCACCCGCCCTGATCAAGGTGGAGGCCGTGGTGCAGGCCGAACCGCTCGGTCTGGGTCACGCGGTGGGCTGCGTCGAGGCCAGTCTGCTGCCCGACGAAGACGCCATCGCCGTGCTGCTGCCCGACGATCTGGTGTTGCCGACCGGCGTCCTGGAGACGATGTCGAAGGTCCGCGCCAAGCGCGGCGGAACGGTGCTGTGCGCCATCGAGGTTCCCGGCGACGAGATCAGTGCCTACGGCGTGTTCGACGTCGAGGTGGTGCCCGACGCGGCGAACCCGAATGTGCTCAAGGTCAAGGGCATGGTCGAGAAGCCCAAGGCCGAGGACGCGCCGTCGCACTTCGCCGCGGCCGGCCGCTATGTGCTCGACCGTGCGATCTTCGACGCGCTGCGCCGGGTCGACAGAGGTGTCGGCGGCGAAATTCAGCTGACCGACGCCATCGCCCTGCTGATCGCCGAGGGCCATCCCGTGCACGTGGTGGTGCACCGCGGCTCCCGACACGACTTGGGAAATCCCGGCGGCTACCTCAAGGCTGCGGTTGACTTTGCGCTAGAACGCGACGACTACGGACCGGAACTGCGGCGCTGGTTGGTCGAGCGATTGGGCCTGGCTGCGGATTAACGACAGCACGGCGGGTCTTGGACAGGAGAAAGGCATGCGGTGCGGTCGGTTGAGGAGCAGCAGGCTCGAGTAGCGGCGGCTGCGGTGGCTCCCCGGCCGGTGCGGGTGGCCATCGCCGAATCCCAGGGTCTGATGTGCGCCGAAGAGGTGGTCACCGAAAGGCCGTTGCCGGGATTCGACCAGGCGGCGATCGATGGCTACGCGGTGCGCAGCGTCGATGTGCTCTCGGTGGGCGGCACCGATGACGACGGTCTCAACCGCGAGGTGAGCCTGCCGGTGGTGGGCGAGATCGAGGCCGGTGCGCGGACGCCCAGCCGGTTGCAGCCGCGCCAGGCAGCCCGCGTGCAGACCGGTGCGCCGATGCCCACCCTCGCCGATGCCGTGCTGCCGCTGCGCTGGACCGATGGTGGCGAGTCCCGGGTGCGGGTGCTTCGTGGCGTGCGCTCCGGTGCGTACGTGCGCCGCACCGGCGACGATGTGCAGCCCGGCGATGTCGCGGTGCGGGCCGGCACGATCATCGGCGCCGCACAGGTGGGATTGCTCGCCGCGGTGGGCCGCGACAAGGTGATGGTGCATCCGCGTCCCCGGATGACAGTGCTCTCGGTGGGGGGCGAACTCGTCGACGTGTCCCGGACCCCGGGCAACGGTCAGGTCTACGACGTGAACTCCTATGCGCTGGCCGCCGCCGGCCGGGACGCCGGTGCCGAGGTGAACCGCGTCGGCATCGTCGACACCGACCCCGCGAAGCTCCGCGAAGTCGTCGAGGGGCAGATCAGCCGCTCGGAGGTGTTGGTGATCGCCGGCGCCGTCGGAGGTGCCGCGGCCGAAGCCGTGCGTGCGGTGCTGTCCGAGCTCGGTGAGATGGAAGTGGTGCGGATCGCGATGCACCCCGGGTCGGTGCAGGGTTTCGGGCAGCTGGGTCGTGACGGTGTTCCGGTGTTCCTGCTGCCGGCCAACCCCGTCAGCGCGCTGGTGGTCTTCGAGGTGATGGTGCGTCCGCTGATCCGGATGTCGCTGGGTAAGCGTCAGCCGATGCGCCGGGTGATCCAGGCCCGCACGCTGGCCCCGATCTCCTCGGTGGCAGGCCGCAAGGGATTCCTGCGCGGGCAGCTCATGCGCGATCAGGACACCGGCGAGTATCTGGTGCAGGCGCTCGGCGGCGCGCCCGGGGCGTCCTCGCATTTGCTGGCCACCCTGGCCGAGGCGAACTGCCTGGTCGTCGTGCCCAGCGAAGCCGAGCAGATCCGTACCGGCGAGGTCGTCGACGTCGCCTTCCTTGCGCAACGCGGCTGATGAATCGCTGGCGGACCAGTCCGGCCCATCCCGGATGGCCGGTGCCGGTGGGGCCCATCCGGGTCCCGGCGGGACTGGTGGGTCTGCGCCCGGTCCGGCTGCGAGACGGCGCCCAGTGGAGCAGGTTGCGGCTGGCCGATCGTGCGCATCTGGAACCCTGGGAGCCCAGCTCTGAGGTGAGTTGGGAACTGCGCCACGCACTTTCGTCGTGGCCCGCGGTGTGTTCGGGTCTGCGGGGGGAGGCGCGGCGGGGCCGGATGCTGCCGTTCGTCATCGAAGTCGACGGGCAGTTCGCCGGCCAGATCACCATCGGCAATGTGACACACGGCGCGCTGCGCTCGGCATGGATCGGCTATTGGGTCGCCAAGCATCTCACCGGTGCCGGCGTGGCCACCGCGGCGCTGGCGCTGGGGCTCGACCATGCCTTCGGCCCGGTGATGTTGCACCGCGTGGAGGCGACGGTGCGGCCCGAGAATGCGGTCAGCCGGGCAGTGCTGGCCAGAGCGGGATTTCGGGAGGAAGGCCTGCTCAAGCGGTATCTCGATGTGGACGGCGCTTGGCGCGACCACCTGCTGGTGGCGATCACCGTCGAGGAGGTCGAAGGCTCGGTGGCCGCGAAGTTGGTGCGCTCGGGCCGGGCGAGCTGGACCTGAACCTGTGCGCGAAACTCGCGTACCGGTCGTCCACACGAGGGGAATGCCGCAATTTCGCGTTTCTCGACACGGTTAATTGTTACTCGTGTGACTTATGTGGCTAATGGTGCTTGTATCCAGCGAATTACAGGTGTGTAATTGACCTCGGCGCGCCGCCTACGGATGCGCTGGTCACGGACCTAGCCTGAAGGGGAAAGGAAAGGCGTCATGCCAAGCATCCCCCAATCTCTGTTGTGGATCTCCCTCGTCGTGCTCTGGCTCTTCGTGCTGGTGCCGATGCTGGTGAGCAAACGCGACAATGTCCGGCGCACAAGCGATGTCGCGCTGGCGACTCGCGTGCTCAATTCCGGGCGCAATGCCCGGCTTCGGCGTCCGCGCGCGTCGGCCGGCCACAACAGCGACCCGCACTGGCAGCCGGCCGACGAGTACGAAGGTGAGTACGCCGACGATCGCGACGACGGATCTGCCGACGAGTCGTCACGCCGGCGTGCCGTGGTGCTGGCCGCCGCTGCTGAAGAGTCGGCCGAATCGCCCTACCTCGATGTCGACATCGTCGACGAGGACTCCGGCGCCCTGCCCATCGGCGATTCGTTCCGTCAGGAACAGGCCGGCCCGGTGACCGAAGAGCTGACCCTCGATTTCGACGCCCCGGAGCCCGAGGCGGCGCCGCAGCCGGTCGCCGAGACCGCCGATGAGATGGCCGACGCCGAGCAGCCGATCACCGAGGATGACCTCACCGAGGACGACCTTGCGGCCGACGACGACTACGAGTACGTCGAGGACTCGTCCGGTCTGGAAGCCGAGGCCGACAACGAGCCCGAACTGGCCGAGTCGATGGCCTCGGCGCGGCGCAACCGTTACGAATCCAAGACCGCGCAGGCGGTGAGCGCCCGCAAGTACGCCTTCCGTAAGCGTGTGCTGATGTCGATGTCGGCGCTGCTGGTGCTCTCCGCGGTGCTTGCCGCGGTGGTGACGCCCGGGCTGTGGTGGGTGGTCGGCTCGGTGGCCACGGTGACCGTGCTGTACCTGGGTTACCTGCGGCGTCAGACCCGCATCGAGGAGCAGGTGCGCCGGCGGCGCGCGCAGCGGATGATGCGGTCCCGGCTGGGTGTCGAGAACACCGAAGACGGCGACTTCGACGTCGTCCCCTCGCGGCTGCGCCGCCCCGGTGCGGCCGTGCTGGAGATCGACGACGAGGACCCGGCCTTCGAGCATCTGGAGTACGCCCGGTTCGCCCGCGAGTACGACCTGCCGCGGGCGGCGGGGCAGTAACCACCGGTTTCGGCTGCCGCAGGTGTTCCTGGTAGCCTGCTATCGGTCAAGGGGCTATAGCGCAGTTGGTAGCGCGTCTCGTTCGCATCGAGAAGGTCAGGGGTTCGATTCCCCTTAGCTCCACAGAGTTCGAGCAGTTCAGGGCGGTTTTAGCGGATCGGGCTTTAGCCAGTCCGCAGTGCGTCCGCAGTGCCTTGGATGGCGGCGTCAAGACGGTCCGCAACCTCATCCAGGTCCTCGTCGTACTTGCGCGTTTAATGCCAAGGGCTCGACGGATTTCAGTGTCTACGCGCGTGAGCGCAGTTGTGGAACTGTCCGTCACGTTGGCGAGGCCGCTGACCGGCAGGTGTCGGTTTGCTGGTGCTCATCAGGGTGTCTTTCTGGGGTAAACGGGCGAGCAGCAGGGATCTAAGAAACGGTAGGCAAGGGACATCGGACTCGTGACGGCCCGCGCGGCTGCGTGGGGCACGCCACCTGGTGCGCCGAAGTGTCCGCCGTGGCTGACCAGGTAGCAGCATGAAGAGCTCATCAAGATGCACGTGGAAGTCAATGGGTTGCAGATTATTACGGCGAGTGATCTCGAAGTCGATCTCGCCGAGGCTCCGCCGTGTCGCCGTTGCGGCTCCGGCAGCATCGGCGTGATGAGATTGAGCAGAAGGATGATCGTTGTGCCGCAGGGTATGTCGACGCCTGTGAGATAGCCTGCCTTTGCGCTTGAACAGAAGGCTAGGAGCTGTGCAATCTCTTCCGGGCTACCGAAACGTTTCAGCGCCGCAAATCGCAGCATCGCCCAGAACCGGTCCGCTCTTCTAGCCGTCCCATGTCCGTGTCGATTGATCCCGGCGATACCGAAACGACACGAGTTCCGTTGTCGCCGAAACGTCTAGTTTGAGATGCGGTGTACCAAAGCACGAAATTCTTGCTGATCGAGTACGCCATTCCCGGTCTGAGGTTCGGTGGAGCGATCTTCCACCATCGCACCATCGCATCATGGCGGTCATGAAGTCGGTCTCGTCGTGGAGAGCCTTGGCGAAGTGCCTTCTCGGGACGAGTAGATCGGGCAGCATGTGTGCGGCCACAGAGGCGATGTTCACGATGGCGAATCGCTCGTGAGCACTGGACAGGAACCCCTCAGTGACGTTGCGAGTGCCCAGCGCGTTTATGCGCATGATGCGCGCTCGGCATCCCCCATACTGGGACTCACGCCAGCAGTGTGGACGACCGAGGTGACTGTTCCGTGCTGGTTCGACTCGCCGATTAGTCGACTCGCCGAGTCCGAGTCGGTGATGTCACAGACGACGCCCTCGCAATCGATCCCCTGGCGTCTCAACTCTGCGACACCGCTGGCGAGTCGTTGTTCGCTGATGTCACTGACTACCACGAACTGCTCACGCCCGACGATGCTCGCGGTGGCGAACCCCATGCCGCCCACGCCGCCGGTGATGACACAGACCCCCTTCATTCGCCCGCTTCTCGACCCGCAGGCCGGGCGACGTACACATCAATCATTTTCATGAGCCCGGCCTGCACAGTGGGGTCGTCGCTGAGGGGTGCGGCGATGGCGATCTGTGCGGCTTCGTGAGGTGTGAGACCTTCGGCGATGAGTCGTCCTGCTGCGATCAACACCCGCGTCGATGCAACCTCGCGTAGTCCGGGGGTTTCCAATCGTCTTATGCCTTGGCCAAATCGGACGAGTGTTGCGGCGACATCGCGAGAGATTTCGGCCTCCTCCATGAGGATCTGCTGTTCGATCTCGGGTGCGGGAAAGCCGAACTCGATGGCGACCATCCGTTGGCGGGTCGAGTCTTTGAGGTCTTTGAGAACGCTCTGGTAGCCGGGGTTGTACGACACAACCAGTCCGAAACCGTCCGCCGCATCAAGGGTTATTCCCAGTCTTTCGATGGGGAGTTGTCGGCGGTGGTCGGCCAGCGGGTGCAGGACCACTGTGGTGTCCTGTCGGGCTTCCACTACTTCGTCGAGATAGCAGATGGCTCCTTCGCGGACGGCGCGGGTGAGGGGGCCATCGACCCACTCGGTTTCACCGCCGCGTAGGTGGAAGCGGCCAACGAGATCGGCGGTGGTCAGGTCGTCGTGGCACGACACGGTGATCAGTGGTCGGTTGAGGTCGTGGGCCATCGCTTCGACGAAGCGCGTCTTTCCGCAGCCGGTCGGTCCTTTCAGGACGATGGATAAGCCTTGCCGGTAGGCGGCTGTGAAGTATTGCTCTTCATTGCCGTTCGCTGCGTAGAAGGGGCGTTGGGTGCGCGGCTTCGCGGGGTCGGTCACGAAGTGGTTGGTGTCGACGGCGGTCATTGGTGCCTTTCTGTGGCGGGTGAGTGGCGGTTCGCCGAGAAGAGGTCAGGACACTCGTCGGCGAACGTCGGCTGATCTCAGGGCTAAGTAGACGAGCGCACCGACAGTGTGTGCCAGTTGCGTTTGATGGAAAACAGTTGCGTGCGCTGCTGTTCCGAACACACGTTCCAGGGAGTCTTCATCGGCGTTCGCGCCGAAGGTCAGGCACAGTCCACCGGTGCCACGGTTACGGGCTTCTGCGAGTGCCCGTCGAGCGTCGGCTGCGCCACATCCCTTGTCATAGCCGTGGTCGTATGCCAGTCCGTCGGAGAGAACGATGAGTAATCGCCGCGATGTGCCACCCTGCGATTCCAGGACCGCCGCGCCGTGACGTATGGCCGCTCCAAGCCGTGAGTACGCGCTGGGGGTCAACCGCTGGAGACGGCGCATGGTGTCGGCATTGAACCGGTCATCGAAGCGTTTGATGGGGACCATCTGTACCGATGAGCGTCCCTGCGAGTTGTAGGCGTACAGACCGGTGCGGTCGCCGAGATCGTGGAGAGTCGAGGTGATGGCGGCTGCTGCGGCACATTGACGTTCGTGCACGCTGCTGCCGAAACCATCAGGCTCAGCAGCAGAACCGGAGATGTCCAGCAGCACCATCACCGAGAGATCGCGTCGGCGGCGCAAGCTGTCGATGTAGACGTTCTCATCGGGCGTTGATGACGCCATGGCTTGAACGTGGGATTCGATGGCCGCGTCGATGTCGATGTCGTCACCGTGTGATCGCCGGTGCACCTGGTCGAGTCCGAGGGCGAGTCGCCCGAGCGAATGACGAAGGCGAGTGGTGTCGGGTGAGCCTGTCTCGCCCACTTCCCTGGTGGGTGGTTCGATTTCGTTGACGGTGCACCAGTCTCGGCGGTATGCCTTGCGCCTCGTGTCCCATTCGGGGTACTTGGTGCCGCCGTCGCTGGGTGCGTCACCGTCGATGGTGCCCGTCGTGGCCTCGGATAGGACACCACTTCCTCGGCGATGCGCGAGGCCGCGTGATAGGTGGGTAGGCGAGTCCGTGCCGGGGTTTCCGCCGCCTGGCTCGCGGCGTCGCACCGACTTGAGCAGTCGTTGTAATAAGCGTCCAAAAATGCCGGAAACTCCACCCGCTGAGAACATGTCGACCGCCGCGCCCGCGTCACCGTCATCAAAGTCGTCATCGTCGAGGTCCTCCAGCGCCTCGTTCTGTTGCTTCGGTGCGTGAGGCAGTCCGTCCTCCCGCGTGCCTGCTGTTTGCGCAGCAGCGGTGAGCGCGGCTTTGACGTTGAGGGTTCCGAAGGCGGGCGGCAACGGCGCAAGCTCTCCTTTCGCCCTCGCAATCGTCAGCGATTGAGTTGGTGAGCGGGATCGCGTTGCGAGGGTGCGGTCGATCAGCGGGTGCATCATAGGGGGGAGGACTGCGCTGTTCGCGTCCAGCGCCCGGTGCGCTTCCACTGCGAGGTAACGCTCGGCGAGCCTGCCGCGTCTGGTGAGTGCTCGCAGCACGTCCGGTGCAAGGCTTCCCGCCGATATGAGCGATGCCTGGACGAGTATCGAAGCAACCTGCTCGTGTTCATTCTGGGTGTCATCGACGTAGACGAGTTTCCCGTCCGTCCAACATGGCTCACCGGGTTCACCGCGGACGACGCGAAGCGTTCTGCCCGAAAGCGCCGAGGCCAGCAGCTCGAAGTGCGCGATGACATCGTCGGGTTTCTCGTCATTGGCCATTGGCTCGCACCCACTGGGATGCCCCGTTGTGGCGGTGATCAGTCATGGCCGGGTCCGCAGCGACCGGGCGGTACGGGTCCCTCGATCACGGGGCGTCCGTCGGGCTGTCCGGACATCCACGTGTTCCATTTACCTTCGTAGAACGGTCCGGGGTGGCCGGCCATCTCGTAGAAACCCTGCGGGTCGTAGACCTTCGTCTCGGGGAACGGCCAGGGGCAGGCTACCGAGGTCGCGAGCTTGCCGGCGCGCAACACCATGAAGCCTCCGCCGTACACCACGGCGTACGCGAGGCTCAATGCGCTGATCATGATCACGAAGGAGGCCAGGGCAGGGCGGGTCGGGAGAAGGCGTAGCCGCTGAGCGAGCTTCTCGGCGTAGGTCTTTCCGGTGTCATCCCGGTAGACGGCGATGGATGCGGTAATCATCATTGACGTGGCCAGTCCGCTCTCCCACAGCAGGGGGAACTGGTTGTACTGACCGACGAAGATCGAACCGAACTCGGGCACCTGCGTGTAGGCGTACACCCGCTTGCTGACGCAGAAGATTTCGACCACGGCATCCAAAGTGAAGCCGATGACGAACGTGATCCCGCTGAGCGTGATCAGCGGGTGCCGCCACACGAAGCTCTCATTCGAACGTCCCTGTTGCAGCTTTCGCAGCAGCGGAATGGCGACGAACGTGGGAATGATCAGAACCGACGCATAGGCGATGCAGACGAACGGCTCGGCAAGGGGCGCCAGGGATACCCACGGCCAGTCGACCGGATAGTGGTAAAGATCAGGGCTGAACGCCGAGAATGACACCCAGTTGGCGAAGGGGTCGAGCCACACGAGAACCGTTCCGGCAAGAACCAGCAGCAGGTACGGGTGTTTCGGATGTCGACGCCAACTGATGATGAAGGCGGTTATGCCGACCACCATCATCACAGCGGTCCATACATTGCACAGCGATGCCCAGCTTGTGATCCCTTCGACAGATTGTCGTGCTTCCTCGGTGACGTTGGGGTTGGCGATGCGGGTCTCACTGGCTCCCACCTGAGCGTTCAGTCCGATGAGCACCAGCATCCCGACGCCGAACAACCACCAAAGCCCCGTTACTAACCGTGCAGTGCTGGTGCCGGTTCGTTCGCTCGGCTGTCGTGTTTGCGGCTTGGTCATCTGAGTCGCTTCCTGCTTGAACGGACACCGGTCGCTGCTGGCTGTGGACGGCGCAGCGTGCGACCGCATTCTTAACTAAATTACTGACAAGTGTCAACGATACGAGCGTAACTGGTCAGGCCGACGCGGCTGGAAAAGTCCGAGTACTGGCTGTTCAACGGCTATTTGTGAGTCCTGAGAGACTGACCCCCGCCCGCTTATCAAAGTCAGCTGGCTAAGAACAATTGTTGACTAGAGATAGTAATTGATGACATCAGTCAGCAACTGGTGTCGTTTGGTGCACAATGTGGACGGTGGAGGCAACGACGAACAAGCACGAAGTTCAGCGGCGCAGAACGCGCGAACGAGTGCTCGACGCTGCGGTCGTCGAGTTCACGCGCGCTGGCACAGCCGCCGCCGACATCAACGCTGTCGTCAAAGCCGCCGGTGTGTCTCGGGGAACCTTCTACTTCCATTTCCCCACGAAGGAACACGTCCTCTACGAACTGATCCGTCGCGAGGAAGCGCGCGTCGCGCAAGAACTCGGTACGTTCCTGGACTCTCCGCACGCACTTCAAGCGGTGTTCAATGAGATCGTCCGCCTCGTCATTGACCTCGAAGATCGTTGGGGCGGTCCACTATTCCGCGATGTGATCGGGCTGTACTTCTCACCGACGCGACCGGAAGACGACGAGTGGACCGACCACCCCACAATCGTTCTGCTTGCCGCCGAGATCGTGCGCGCCCGCAACCGTGGTGAGGTGTTCTCGGATGTCGATGCCTTCCACAGTGCGGTGTTCTTTCTGCTTGGCCTCTATGCGCTTCTGACAACCATGCGAAGCGGCGCTCCCGGTCGCGAAGGGCTGCTCATGAAGTTCGTTACGAGCCAACTTCGAAGCTTGCGCGCGGACGCGGTGTCACCGACATAAAGCCGCGTAGGCAGAGGGGGTGGGGGGTGCCCCCTTGCGCACTTTGCCCCGCCTCGTACCGCCCAGCGCCTTCTCTCTCTCCGGTCGGACGGTGGCTCCGCAGCAAGTCCGCAGCAGCTTCGTCATCGTTCACGTCTCGTCAACAGTTCCAACGCGGTGACCAGTGAGTTCCCTTCATGTCCAACGCGCTCAACCGCGACACACGCCGAGGTTGTCTCTTTCGCATCGAGAAGCTCAGGGGTTCGATTCCCCTTAGCTCCTCAGAGTTTTCTGCTGTGTGGGGTGCGAGGCGGGTTGCCCGCGCCGCGGTGCTGAGCGAATGCACAGCATTCCCCGGACGTGGCGGCAAACCTCGGGTAGCTTGCGCTACATGTCCCTCGAGCTGGCGGCGTTCCTACGCACGACTCTGCCGCTCGATCTGAGCGGACTGGCGGCGCTCGATGACGGTCGCTACCACTCCATATGGATGCCCGATCATCTTGTGAGCTTCTGGCCGGACTCGATCTGGACACCCGAGTTCACCGATCTGGCGCAAGCGTCACCGTCGCCGCACCGCTACCTGGACGCGCTCACGCTTGCCGGGGCCGTCGCGGCGCGGACCACACACACCCGCCTGGCCACCAGCGTGCTCGACACCGTCCGCCGCCACCCGGTGATGCTGGCCCAGTCGGCACTGACCCTGAGCCACCTCTCGGAAGGCCGGTTCATCCTGGGACTCGGCGCCGGCGAGCGGGAGAACCTGACGCCCTACGGATTCGACGACCGAGGCAGGGTCAGCCGGTTCGGCGAGGCGCTCCGGCTGATCCGTCTGCTGTGGAACACCGACGGCCCGATCGACTTCGCCGGTGAGTACTTCACGCTGGAGCACGCTCGGCTGGACACCGAGGCGCACCGCACCGGCCCGCCACCGATCTGGATCGGGGCCAACGGTCCGCGCATGCTGCGACTGGTCGGTCAATTCGGCGACGGCTGGTGGCCGACGGGCAGCGCCGGACCCGAAACCTATGCCGCCCAGCTGGCCTGCATCCGGGAGGCGGCCGAACAGGCCGGACGCGACCCCCAGGCGATCACGCCGGCAAAGATGGTGGTCTGCCTCATCGGCGAACCCGACGAACTGAACTCGATCCTGCAACGCCCGCTGGTGAAGTCGCTGGTGCTGCAACTGACGGCCGACGCACTGGCCGCCGCCGGGCACCGCCATCCGATGGGGGAGCGCTGGCGCGGCATCCAGGACATCGACCCCCGCGTGCTGACCCGCGACAGACTGCTCCGGCTCTTCGACGAGGTCGACCCGGCCGCGATCCTGTCTGTCGTTCCGCACGGCACGCCCACGGAGGTCGCCGGGCAGATCGCCGATTTCGGCGAGGCGGGCGCCCGGGTGGTGTCCGTACTCGACTACAGCGGAATGGCCGGGCAGGCCTACGCCGCCGAGTCGCCCCGCAAGGTTCGTGAGGTCGAGGATGCATTGCTCCAGCGCACAGGAAGCACACCATGACACATCTGGACGCGGACGTCCTCATCGCCGACGCGCGGGACACGACGGGGTTCACCGATTTCGGCGACGACACCCTGCCCGGGCGGGTGGCATCGGTGGTCGACAGACTGAACAGCGCCGGCCTCGGCGACGCAGGCACGCGGGCAGCCGCTTCCACGATCGCCGGATTGCTGACCAGCCGGTTGCAGTTCGTCGCCGACCGCGCCCGCCTGCCGCTGGCCGCAGAGCGAATTGCCGCCCCGCTCTTCGCCACCGGAGAGCCCAGGTCGGGGACGACGCTGCTGCACGCCCTGCTGGCCGAGGACGAGGATTCGCGCGCGCTGCGATTCTGGGAGGTGATGTATCCCTCCCCGCCGCCCGGCCCGGCTGTCGCCGACGACCCGCGCCGGGCGCAGGCCGACGCCGACTGGCGCGAGATCCTCGACCGGATCCCACCCTGGATCGTCAGCCACCCCTACAACGATCTGCTCGGTGCCGGGCTGCCCGAGTGTGAACGCACGTGGGCCTTCGACTTTCGGGCCACGAACCCCAGCGCCTGGTGGCGGGTTCCGTCGGCGATCCAGAACTTCGCTCAAGACCATCACGCACAGTACGCCCTGCACCACATGATGCTGCAGCACATCCAATACGCCCGTCCGCCGAAGCGGTGGGTGCTCAAAGGTTTTCATGGCCGACGCCTACGCGCGCTGTTCGACACCTACCCCGACGCCCGCATCGTCTGGGTACATCGCGACCCCGTGCAGGTGCTTGCCTCACAGATCGTCGCTTTCGGTCAGATCAACGAAAGCCTTGCCGGGACGCTGGACTGGAATCAGTACGCCAAGGACACGATCGAGGGTTCGCGGGCCAACTTTCACGCCTACCTCACCGACCCACTCGTCGACGACCCGCGCATCCACCACGTCCGCTACCGCGACTTCGTCACCGACCCGGTCGCCACGATCGGCGGCTTCTACGACTTCGCCGGAGCGCCGTTGCCCGCCAACGCCGAGAAGGCGATGCGTGACTATCTGGTGGCCAACCGCGGTGACCGGTACGGCAAGTTCATCTACTCCACCGACGTCCTACCGGTTCCCGTGCAGGACCTGCACCACGAATTCGCCGCCTACCGACAGCGGTTCGGCATCGACATCGAGACGAGGCGCTGATGGCGTTCGGGGACGGCGCGGACGACGAGGCGCTGCGCGCGGCGTGGCACGAGTTTTGCGACCGGCTCAAGGCCGCCGGAGATCTGGCCTTCAAGGACACCTCACCCGCTGATGCCCTGCAGCGCGCCGACGCTTTCCGCTACCTGACGCAGAACCTCGGGCAAGCCTACGATCTCGCCTTGGAGACCAAGGACACCCGGTATCCGATGATCCACCCGTTCTGCGGACCGACCCGCAAGCTCGGGGGCGACAATGCCGACTTCGTCTATCTGCAGGCGTGGATCGACGGCGCCTCGACGTACCGGATTGCCGGTAACCGGGGCACCGCGCGTTTCATCAACTTCACCGTCCAGGGACCGCGGCCCGAGAAGGACGTGTACTACGGCGCCGATCACCCGAACCTGCACGAGCCCTTCGGCGACACCCCGGAAGCGAACATCACCGGTGACGACCTGGTCACCGAACCCGACGGCAGCTTCGTCCTCTACATCGGTGGCGCACGGCGAGAACCGAATTGGCTGCCGACCACACCGGGATCACGCAAGCTGTTCATGCGGCAGGGTTTCGACTCCTGGACCGAGCGCTCGGCACAATTCAGCATCGAGCGCACCGACATGGACGAGCCGCGTCCCGTGCCGACTCCGCGGGATCTCATCGCGTCCATGCGATGGGCCGGCGACTTCCTCACCGGAGTCATGACGGATTGGCCGGACCGCGAACTGGAGATCGGTTCGCTGTTCGGCGAGCCGGAGCCCAACGTATTCCCCGGTGCGCGCTTCGCCGGCACGGCGGAGCAACGCGATGCCCGGCGCGGGCGGCTCATCGTCACCATGCCGTGGCGCCTCGGGCCGGATGAGGCGTTGGTCGTTGAGTTCCCCGACGACGGACAGTTCTGGATGCTCACCAACATGGGCTCGTTCTGGAACAGCATGGACTACCTGTACCGCCCGGTGAGCTACACGCCGAGCCGAACGGTGACCGACTCCGACGGCCACGTGCGAATGGTGATGTCCCACAACGACCCCGGCGTGCACAACTGGATCGACACCCAACACTTCGGTGAGGGTTATCTCACGATGCGGGTGATCGGGAGTCGGCAGCTGCCCGAGGTCGGCACCAGAGTCGTCACCTCGGCCGAGCTGGACACCGTCTTGCCGGCCGGCGCCCGGCGCGTCACGCCGCGGGAGCGGGCCGCGCAACTGCACGCACGCTTCGACGCCATCCGCGACAGATACCGGATCTGACATGGACCCGAGACTCGAAGACGCTCGCCGCGTCGGCTTTCGACAACGTCTATCACGTGGGCCACCTCGTCCCCGATCTGTCGGCCGCGATGCAATCACTCACCGCGGCACTGCAGATCACGTGGGCGCCACCGTTCGAGATGCGTAGTGGGTTCGCCCGTCCGGACGGTTCCGCGGACGACACATGTGTCCGCATCGCGTTCTCTCTGTCCGGCCCGCCGTACCTGGAGCTGATCGAGGTCGTCGCTGCCGCCGACTCGATATTCGCCGAACCGAAGCGTGGCGGCATGCACCACGTCGGCTACTACGCACAACGCTGGCGCGACGACGTCGCGCGGCTGCAGGACGACGGTTGGGAATTGGAGCGCATGGGCGCCGGCGTGGCATTCCTGCGCGACCCTCGCAGCGGGCTCCGTGTGGAAGTGGTGAGCGTCAAGGGGCGCGACTTCCTGACCCGGATACTCGACGGTGCGATGGCGCGGGAATACCCCCTGACCGATCGCCCGTGACCGCCGTCGCGCACACCTCGTGCGGAGCGCTGCGCGGCGATGCCCGTTCCGGCGTCGTCGTCTTCCGCGGTGTGCCGTACGCGGCCGCGCCGACGCACGAGCGGCGTTGGCGTCCCCCGCAACCCGTGCAGGGTTGGACCGGAGTGCGGGCGGCCACCGACTTCGGAGCGATTGCCCCGCAGGACATCTCGCCCGAGCGGCTGGCCAAGCGCGGCCTCACGATGAGCGAGGACTGTCTCACGCTCAACGTCTGGACGCCTGCGGTCGACGACAATCGCAGGCCCGTGCTGGTCTTCCTGCACGGGGGCGGGCAGACCCAGGGGTACGGATCCGCTCCGCTGCTCGACGGTGCGCGACTGGCCCGGCGCGGGGACATCGTGGTGGTGACGATGAACTTCCGTCTGGGCGTGCTGGGAACGCTCTACGCGCCCGATCGGCACGGCGCAGGCTCCACCAACCTGACACTGCGCGACCAACGGCACGCGCTGCAGTGGGTCCGCGAGGAGATCGCTGCCTTCGGCGGCGACCCCGCCGCCATCACGGTGGCGGGGCAGTCCTCCGGTGCGGTCGCGATCTCCGCCCTGCTGGCCGGGGGATGCGACCTCTTCGACCGCGCGATCCTGCAGAGCGGTGGCTTGGAGCGCGTGCGTTCCACGGCGGCTGCCTCGGCCGTGGCCGAGCAGATCCACTCCGCCGGTGCCCGCATGCGAGCCGGAGAACCGGGTGTCGAGGAGATCCTTGCCGCGCAACGCGGCATCGACACCGGATTCGTGCCGCCCCAGGGTCCGTTTCACCCCTGCATCGACGGCGATGTCATCGACGAGCATCCGTTGGTGCGCGCGCAGACACGTGATCTGCCGCCCATCCCCATCCTCGCCGGGACGACGCGCGACGAGTGGCGGATCTTCGATGCCGCGCTGGCTGACGATGTCTTCACCGAGCAGTATGTTCGGGACCGCGCGCAGGCACTCGCCGGGGCTGACCGGGACGCGGACGCGGTGGTGGCGACATACCGGGCCGTCCAGCCCACGCTGCGCGGGGTTGCCGCGGCAATGGTCACCGACTACCACTTCACCGCGCCGACCGAGCAGTTCGTCCGTGCACACGCCGAGCGCGGCAACGCGGTGTTCCGTTACGAACTGCAGTGGTCTTCTCCGCGTGCCGGATTGGGCGCCTGCCACGATTCGTGCCTGGCCCTGGTCTTCGGCAACCTGGACGCCGCGCCGGCGCTGGCCGGCAACGACGAGGCGGCACGCCGGATGTCAGACGCCGTTCAGGACCGCTGGCTGGAGTTTGTCCGGGGCGCCGAGCCCTGGGAGCGTTATGACGGCGCCGGCGGGTCCACCATGCTGCTCGGCCCGGAAAACGCAATCGCCCGGAGCCACCGCGCCGAGCAACTGGCCATCTGGGAGGGACGCTATCCCGCCTACGGATGAGTGCCTTTCATCCGAACCTCACACCGGTGAGTTCCTGCGACACCTCCCAGACGCGGTCGGCGTTCTCGCTGTCGCGCAGCGGCTTCCAGAGCTTCTGGGGACCGGGCGGCCCGCCTGCGTTGCCGGGCCACTGGGGTCCGTAGAACACCCCCGGTTCGGTCGAGGTCGCCGCCACGAGCGCCGGGAGCTTGGCGGTCTCGGGAGTCCCGGCGAACAGCCCCCGCTTCGAGAGCCACCGGATCATCCGGACCCCGGTGGTGTCCTTGGCCCGGCCGAGTTCGGGGCGCGCCGCGAGCAGGCTGGTCGGGGCGACACCGGGATGCGAGATAGTGCTGGTGATGGCCCAGCCCGCGGCGGCGCTGCGGCGGGCGAGTTCCAGTCCGAACAACCCGCACGCGATCTTCGACTGGCGGTAGGCGGCCATCCCGTCGTAGCGGTGCTCCCAGTTCAGGTCGTCCCAGTTGATGGAGCCACTGCGCGCGGCGACGCTCGTCTGGGACGTCACCCGCGCACGTCCGGCCGCCAGCAGCGGCAGCAGGTGCCCGGTGAGGGCGAAGTGGCCCAGGTGGTTGGTGCCGAACTGCAGCTCGAACCCGTCGACGGTGCGCCGCAGATCGGGCGGCGTCATCACCCCGGCGTTGTTGATCAGGAGGTGGATCGGGGCGCCACCGGTGCGCAATTTCTCGCCGAGCGCGGCAATCGACGCCAACGAGGCGAGATCCAGCGCCTCCAGCGACAGCTTCGCCTGCGGGTACCGGGCGCGGATGGTCGCCACCGCCGCCTCGCCCTTGCCGGTGTTGCGCACCGGCATGACGACCTCGGCGCCGGCCTGCGCCAGGCTGGCGGCGATACCGAGCCCTATTCCGTCGCTGGCCCCGGTCACCACCGCACGTTGTCCGGTCAGGTCGGGGATGGCGATGTCGTACTGTCCGCGTGTCATGCGTTCGAGACTGCCCGGTGCCCAGGGCGGCATCCACGGTCTGACGATCCGTGGCTGGGCAGTCCGCGGCGGGGAACAATGGCAGCCATGATCGATCGAGCCGGACTGGCGGAATTCCTGGTCCGCCGGCGCAGTGCCTTGCAGCCGGAGGACGTCGGGCTCCCGCGCGGGCAGCGGCGCCGCACGAGTGGGTTGCGCCGCGAAGAGGTCGCCGGGCTGTGCCACATGTCGACCGACTACTACGCGCGCCTGGAACGCGAGCGCGGGCCGCAGCCCTCCGAGCAGATGATCGCCTCGATTGCCCAGGGATTGCATCTGTCCCGCGACGAGCGCGATCACCTGTTCCGGCTGGCGGGTCATCACCCGCCGGTGCGGGGTTCGGGCACCGACCACATCAGCCCCGGAATGTTGCGGATCTTCGACCGGCTCGCCGACACTCCGGCCGAGATCGTCACCGAACTGGGGGAGGCGCTGCGCCAGACCCCGCTGGGCGTCGCAGTCTTCGGTGACCTGTGCCGACACACCGGACCGTCCCGCAGCGTCGGCTACCGCTGGTTCACCGATCCCTCGGCGCGCGACCTGTGCCCGCCCGAGGATCACGAGTTCTATTCGCGGATGTACGTTTCCGGGCTCCGGGGAATACTGACGCTGCGCGGTCCGGAATCCAAAGCGGCTCGGCTCAAGGAACTGCTGTCCGCCGAGAGTGCGGAGTTCCGGGCGGTCTGGGATGAACACGAGGTCGGTATCAGGCCTCGAGAAATCAAGCGTTACAACCACCCCCAGGTCGGACTGCTGGAACTCAACTGCCAAATCCTGCTGGATCCCGACGAGTCGCACACGTTGCTGGTCTTCACCGCGGCGCCCGGCAGCGAAAGCTACGAGAAGCTGCAACTGTTGTCGGTGGTCGGCGCGCCGACCGGGTGAGCGGCGGCGACGGTGTCATGCTGATGTCGATGACCGACCGGCCGCTGGACCCGAACACCCGGCTCGCCGCCGAGCGTAACCGGCTGGCCCTGGAACGCACCCTGATGGCCTGGACCCGGACGGCGACCTCGCTGATCGCGTTCGGGTTCACCATCTTTCAGATCTTCCGGTATCTCTCCGAGAGTGAGCGCCTGGCCGACCCCTACGTCAGCCCGCAGGTGGTCGGCGCCGTCATGGTCATGATCGGGATCGCGGCGCTGATCCTGGCCTGGGTGCAGCACCGGCAGGAGTTGGCCGCGCTGCGTGCGGAGTTCGGCCCGATGCGCTATTCCATCGCCTCCGTCGTGGCGGCGATGATTGCCGGACTCGGAGTGCTGGCGCTGCTCGCGATCACGCTGCGGATGTAACTCATCGAGGAGCTTCATGAGCGGTTGGCTAGTGGAACACATCCCGGCGGGGGTGCTCCTCATCGCCCTGATCGTGCTGTTCGCCGGTGGTGCGCTGCTGGCGCAGCGATTCGTCCGGCGCCGGTACCCGCAATTGGCCGGAGAGGAGCACAACGATGTCACCCGGTTCGCCTACGGGGTGATCGGGTTCGTCTACGCCTTCTTCATCGGATTCGTCGTCTCGGCCATGTGGGGCCACATCAACACGGCGGACGGCAACGTGCGGGCAGAGGGCGCGGCGGCGGTGCAGTTGGCAAGCGATGCGGCGGTTTTCGACGCTGCCGACGCCGAGCGGATCCGGCAGCGCCTGCTGACCTACGAACGGGCGGCCATCGCGGAGTGGCCCGGCAGGCGTTCGGCCGAGGCCGATGCCGCGCTGGCCGACGTCTACCAGGCCTACGGTCAGATTGTTCCGACCGATGGCATTCAGAAGTCGATTGTCGCAACATCGTTCAGCAATCTGGACAAGCTCGCCCAGGCCCGGACGGTGCGAATCATGCAAGCCCACGGCGATGACGGACCGCCGTGGCCACTGTGGGCGGTCGTCTTTCTGACCAGTGGGTTGGTGCTGGGCACCGCGATCATCTACGGCGTCGAGAAGCCGTCGATGCACTATCCGATGGTGGCGATTGTCGGAGTGCTCGTGGCCACCAATCTGTTCCTCGTGCTGCAGCTCTCGCACCCGTTCATCGGTGACGTGGCGACCTCACCGGACCCGCTGCGCGAGGCCGTCGCGGTGCTGGAACAGCCGGGCGGTTAGAGCCGGTACATCTCCCGGGCCATGGCGGCGTCCTCCATGAAGGCCTCCCGCTGGAAGGCCCGGTGGCCACGCCTCGTGCGGGTTGCCTGCGCAGGGGCGACGAATGCCGCGCGCAGCGCCGCTGCGATCCGGGCGACCCAGTGCCGAGAATTGATGCGCGGCAATGATATCGCTGCCGCCGGCGATCCCCTGAGGGGTTGTGCGTGTGTCATGATTCGACGCTACGAAGATCGCGGCAACCAGGCATCGTGCCCGGGGGCGATCTTGATCTGCGACCGTAGTAGGAGGCGAACCCGACCAGGGCATGAGAGCCGGGTCACACCGACTGTCGGCCGTGGCCGCGACGATCACGTCCCGGTCAGGTGCGCCCGCACATCGTCGTCGAGCTCGACCCCGAAGGACCGCAACATCCACCCCAGCGTCTCGTAGGCGCCGACAGTGAAGATGACGTCCAGGATCTGCTGCGTGTTCAGATGTGCGTTCAGCGTGGCCCAGCTGTCATCACCGATGATGCCGTCGGCGACCAGCTCATCGGCGGTGCGCAGCAGCACGGCGTCGGCCTCCGACCACAGGGACGAGTCCGGGCCCCAGGCGATCTGGGCGACCTCGTCGCGGGAGATGCCCACATCGCCGGCGATCACCACATGCTGAGCCCATTCGTACTCGGATTGTCGCAGCACCGCGGTGCGCAGGATCAGTAGTTCGCGCTGCCGCGGCGTCAGCGAGGTCGCCGACAGCAGATGGCCGTTGAAGGTGAAGAAGGCCTTGGCCAGCTCCGGGTGGTACGCCAATGCGCCCAGCACGTTGAGACCTTTCGGTCGTCCCTCGGTCGGCAACGGGGGATGACGGCGCACCGGCGGGTTCATGGCCGCCAGCGCCTCGCGCATCTGCGGGGGCCACTCCTTGGGAGCCAGCGGGTCGACACGGGTCATCTCAGAGGGTTCCTCTCGTCGCGCGAGCCATATCGGTAATGGCGTTCTCACAAGATTGCACGACGATCTCGGAAATGACGAATGTGACGCTTCGAGCCGGAAAGGGGCGAGTTGGGCCGACGTCAGCGGGCGGCGGGCTCCTGCAGGTTCCACAGATTGTTGGCCAACAACCGCTGCAACTTGTCGAGAACCGCGGCGACCTCGGTATCGGTGCCGACGAACCCGGCATAGAAGCCCATCCCGAACATCAACACCAGCAACATCTCGACGAGTGCGGCGGCGTCGGCGTCGGCGGCCAGCTGACCGTTCCCGGCGGCGTCGCTGACAGCGGTGCTCAGGAACGCGCGGACATCTTCGCGGGGCGCGTATGCGTCGTTCTTGAGCTCGGGGTGCCGGTAGGCCTCCAGCATCGAGGTGACCAGGAACGCCGCCGCCGAGTCGAACTCCCGGTGGGCGGCCAACATCCCGGTCATGAAGGCCGACAGCTTGCCGGTCAGGGTGGTCTCGGCGGCCGCCGCTTCGACACCGGCCTCGAACAGCGCGGTGTTGGTGCTTGCCAGCACCTGCCCGTACAGATCCTTCTTGTTGGTGAAGTAGTGATTGATCGCCGGACGGGTCAAGTTGGCGCGTTCGGCGATCGCCTGGAATGTCGACGCGTCGTAGCCAAGTTCACTGAAAACCTGCCGAGCCGCGTGGATGATCCGTTCACGGGTTTCGGCACCATTAGCTGCTCGTGGACGCCCGCGAGTGCGGCGCAGCGCTTGTGTCATACGCGGAGTTTGCCACAGTTATCTGACTCATGCGTAGAAAACTTCCCCAACTGCGAGTTTCCGGGCCTCCATAGCAAATGCCCGCGCCGGGGTTGTTGCCGACCCCGTCCTCGCCGCCGTAGCCTCGTGAGGTGTCCGGAGTGACCGCTGTCCGCGCCGACGAACTGGCCGCCCTGGAGTTCTTCGCCGGTTGCCCCGCGTCGACGCTGCGACCGTTGGCCGCGCAGCTACAACCGCTGGTCGCGGCGCCCGGCCAGGTGCTCATGCGCCAGGGTGAGACGGCCCTGACGTTCCTGCTCATCGGGTCGGGGCAGGCCGAGGTGACACACGTCGGCAAGGAGGGCGCGGTGACGGTGTCGCAGCTGGGGCCCGGTGTCGTCGTCGGCGAGATCGCGCTGCTGCGGGACAAGCCCCGCAACGCCACGGTGGTGGCGACCACCGAGCTGAGCGGCTGGGTCGGCAACCAGGATGCCTTCGCTCAGATGCTGGAACTGCCCGAGGCGATGACCCGCTTGGTGCGGACCGCCCGGCAGCGGCTGGCGGCCCACATCACCCCCATCGAGATCGCGCTGCGGGACCACCTGGTGCTGCATCTGCGCCCCGTGCTGCCCGGTGACAATGTGCGCACCGTGAGCGGGCCGATCGAGTTCTCCTCCGAGACGCTCTACCGCCGGTTCCAGAGCACCCGGGTGCCCACCCCGGCGCTGATGGCGTACCTGTTCGAGGTCGACTACGTCGACCACTTCGTCTGGGTGATGACGGCCGGACCGGACGGTCCGGTGGTCGCCGATGCCCGCTTCGTGCGGGAGGGGCACGGTGTCAGCACAGCCGAGGTGGCGTTCATCGTGGCCGACGTCTACCAGGGCCACGGCATCGGCACCTTCCTGATGGAGGCGCTCGCGGTGGCCGCACATGTCGGCGGTGTCACGCGGTTCACCGCGCGGGTGCTGACGGACAACTACGCCATGCGGGCCATCATGGACCGTGCCGGCGCGCACTGGGTGCGCGATGATCTGAACGTGGTCATCACCGAGGTGGACGTGCCGGCAGCCAATGCGCTGTCCCTGCGGCCGGAGATGTATGAGGAGATCGCCGAGATGGCGCGCCGCACCATGCGATCGGTGAGCTGATGGCTGCCAGGCCGCCCCTGAGCAAGGACACTCGGCTGTGCATCTCGCTGGCCGCCCGCCCAAGCAATATCGGCACCCGGTTTCACAACTATCTGTACGACGAGCTCGGCCTCGACTTCATCTACAAGGCCTTCACCACCACCGATATCGCCGCCGCCATCGGCGGGGTGCGCGCGCTGGGCATCCGCGGCTGCTCGGTGTCGATGCCGTTCAAATCCGATGTGATGGCTCTGGTCGACGAGATCGAGCCCTCGGCACAGGCCATCGAGTCGGTCAACACGATCGTCAACGACGACGGCCATCTACGCGCCTCGAACACCGATTACCTTGCCGTGCAAGGGCTGATCGCCCGGCACGCGCTGAATCCGGACGCCGAGGTCATCATCCGCGGCAGCGGTGGAATGGCCAACGCCGTGGCGGCGGCGTTCGCCGGGGCCGGCTTCGGCGGGGGCATCATCGTGGCCCGTAACGCCGAGGCCGGGCGTGCGCTGGCCGAGCGCGTGGGCTATCGGTACGCACCGGAGGTCGGGTCGCTGCGTGCGCCGATCCTGGTGAACGTCACCCCGATCGGTATGGCCGGGGCGCCCGAGGAAACTCAGCAGGCCTTCGACGACGACGTGATCGCCGCCGCCGCTGCCGTTTTCGATGTGGTGGCGCTACCGTCGGAGACTCCGCTGATCAGCGCCGCGCGCGCGGCGGGCACCACGGTGATCACCGGCGCAGAGGTCATCGCGCTGCAGGCGGCCGAGCAGTTCGAGCGTTACACCGGCGTCCGGCCGACCGAACACCAGGTCGCGGCCGCGTCGGCCATCTCTCGCGCCTAGCTCGCGACTCGGCGGGTGCGCGCCACCGACACGGCTGGTTCGTGCCGCGGGTCCCGCCCCGGGCGGTTAAATTGACGCCGACAACAATTGGCCCGGCGCCCGGCTTCCGGAAATGCTCGGCAACAGGAGGACCCATGGCGGTGGCGACGGAGTCGACGGTGCTTGCAGCCGAGCGTCGCAGCCTACGGACGTACATGTTCACGATGCTCGGCCTGGCGGTACTCGGCTTCGCCGTCTACGCGATCACGCGGGTGTCGGCCACTCAGCTCGATGGCGTGATATCGCTGATCAATGCGGCAGCTGCCTTTATCGCGGCCCGCCTGGCGGTGACTGCGTCGCAGCCCGCCGACGCGGACAACCCATACGGCCGTCTGGCATTGGAGAACCTCTACGCCCTGTTTCGTTCGCTGATGATCCTCGGAGTGGTGCTCGTCGGTCTGGTGATCAATGGGATCAAGGTGGTGGACTATCTCATCACCGGAGAGGGCAGCGAACCGGAGTTCGGGTTGGCTGCGGTGTACACCGCGGTATGCGTGCTGGTCTGCCTGGCTCTCAAGTGGAATCACGAGCGCAACAACCGTTCGGTCGGTGGGGCGTCGGCGCTCCTGCGGGTCGAAGCCACCGCGGCAAAAATGGAAGCCATCATCAGCGGCGGGATCTGCGCGTCGCTGGTTCTGGTGTCGGTGATCCCGGACGGCACCGTCATCACCTCGCCGGACTTCGATATCAAGGACATCGCTGACAGCATCATCGTGATCGTGCTTTGTCTGCTGCTCGTCGGTGAACCCATCCGCCAGATCCGCCTGGAGTTCGCACGGCTGTCCGGGCAGCGCGCCGACCCGGCCCTCGACGCCGCCGTCCAGAACGCGATCGCCGCCGTGAATGCCGAGCACGCCGACGAACTGGACCACCGGCTCGTCCTGGTCGACGCATTGGCGATCAGTCGAGGCAAGACATCCGAGATCGATCTGCGGGTCTCCTACACCGGCACGATGTCCGTCGCGGAACAGGACACCCTGCGGGCGCACACCTACGCCGAACTCCGCGATCGGATAGGACCTCTGCGACTCACGCTGGTGTTCAGCGATCTGCCCATACACGCGACACCTTGCCTGTGAACGGTCCGCCTACGGTCATCACCGACGACAGCCCGGGCGGGCCGATCTCAGGGCGTGATGGTCGTTTCCTCGTCGATGGCCGACGTGGCATCCATCAGCGGGCCCATCTGCTCCTCGGTGCCTTCGGCGTTGATCTGCAACACGAACACGCCATCATCGGCGGGGATGACCGTCGTCTTCTGGGCGACGAGCAGGTTCTTACCGTCCTTGACGTAGGTGCCGCCGACCTGGACGGCGTCGAAGCCGCCGAGCTTGTCGGGCTGGCCCTCGGCGGGACCGTCGAACTGGGGCAGGTTCCTGAGCTCACCCGCGGCGAACTCGAGGACCTTGGCGCTGTCGACGTCGCCGGTCAGCTTGGACATGATCGCGGTGATGGTGGGCGGCGGTGGCGGCATCGACGGGTCGGTGAAGACGATCTGGCTGTATGCCCACTCGGGGGTGGCAGGTCCGGCATCGACCCATCCCGGCGGGGCCGGGAGGTTCACGGTGGGTGCGCCTTCGTCGCCGCGCCGCACCTGAGCCTCGGTGATCTGGTTGTCCTGGATGTACTCGGCGATCGTGTAGTTCTCACCGGCGGGCGCGGTGGCGGCGCTGGATTCCGCGGCGCTGGTGCTGGTCTCGGCAGCTTCGGAAGAGGTGGCGCTGGTGCTCTCCTCGGCGCTGCTTGCGGATTCGGTCTTGGTGTCTGACCCGCAGCCGGCCAGGGCCAGGCTGAGCGCTGCGGCCGCCGCGGCCACACCCCGGGCGGTCGTCTGCTTGTTCATTGTGTCTCCTGTCGTGGGCACCCGTAGGCGATCTCGTGCGGGACGTTACCCGGCGGAGTGACGGCGCGCGGGCGAGCGCGTCAATATCGGAGAACGGCCGTCTGGATGTGCCGGTGTGATACGACAGCTTCATGCGTGGCTACGCGATCTGTCTGGGGGCCGTGCTCGCCGTCACCGGATGCGAAGCGTCCCCGCCACCCACGTCCGCGCCGTCATCGGCCGGCCAGGCTTCCGGCACGGTGAACCCGGCCGCGGTCGCGCGGGTACGCAGCGAGCTGCCACCCGGCTATGAGGTGGGGAATCTCGCGGATCATGCTGCGCCGGCGTCGTTCTGGGGGCTGAAACCGAATTGGACGGCCGATCCCGCGCCGTGTGGGGTGCTGGCCGATCCGGGTGCCGGAGCTCCGGTTCGGGGCTGGTCGGCGTCGGGGCCGGGCGGAATCGTCTACGCCCTCGTCGCGGGTCCGGGGGCCACCGGTGCACCGCCGGACGGCTGCGCGGCCTGGACGCTGACCGGTGGGCGCACGACCGCGGCGGTGAATGCGCTCGAACCGCCCGTCATCGCCGACACGCCGACGGTCGCCATGAGCACGGTGGCCACCACCGTCGTCGAAGGGGGCACCGAGACGCGCTCGCACGCCGATACCGTCAGCGCCTACCTGGACTCGGGTTACGTCGCATCCGTGACGGTGGTGACCGACCCCGGTTCGGCCCTGCCGGTGCTCGGACCCGATGTCGCCGCGCAATTGCTGACGCAGACGGTCAGCGCCGTCCGCGGCGCAGGGCGGTAGATTGGCGGCGATGTTCTCGCCACGGGCGCTCGCCCTCACCGCCTGCGCGGCCGCGCTCACCGCCTGCACGGCAGCCGAACCCGAACAGGGCGCCGGCATCGCTGGGGTCTTCGAGGTGAAGTCGACGTTCGACTCGCAGTTCCAGGTGACCACGACCGGGCCCACCGGTATCGACCCCAAGTTGCTCGCCCCCGCGGCGGTGCCGCCCGGTGTCCGGGTGGAGCCGCAGGCCTGCGCGAAATTTGCCGCAGGCCTTGCCATTCCGGAGGGCGCCCAGGGCAACATGGCCGCCACCACCGCCGAGGGCAAGGGCAACCGCTTCATCGCCATCGCCGTGGAGACCTCGGAGCCGGTGCCGTTCAACGAGCCCGGCCCGGACTGCCAGAAGGTGGGCTACGGCGGGCCGGGCGTGCGTGGCCTGGTCGAGGTCGTCGAAACCCCGCAGATCGAGGGTGCGCGCGTCGTGGGTACCCATCGCGTGGTGCAGACGGTGGTGGACGGGAAGCCGCACAGCGGTGAGTTGTTCAACTACGTCGCAAGTTTCGACTCATACCTGGTGATCGTCACGGCCAATCCGCTGGTGGTGCCGAACACCCCCGTCGCTCCGGTGGACACCCAGAAGGCCAGGGACCTGCTCACGGCCGCGGTGGCTGCGGTGCGCGGCTAACGCACATCCCGGGGCCGGAACTGGATGCTGATCCGCGGGCCCGTCGGGCGTGCCGTCTTCGGGACCGCGTGCTCCCAGGTCCGCTGGCAGGACCCGCCCATCACCAGCAGATCCCCGTGACCCTGCGGTAGCCGCAACGAGCGGCCCCCGGAGCGCGGACGCATCGCGAAGGTCCTTCGCGCTCCCAGGCTCACGATCGCCACCATGGTGTCCTCGGTGCTGCTGCGCCCCACGGTGTCGCCATGCCACGCGACGCTGTCGGTGCCGTCGCGGTACAGGCACAGTCCGGCACTGGTGAACGGTTCGCCGAGTTCGCCCGCGTAGATGTCGTTGAGTCGCCTGCGCAACCGCGCGATGGCCGGGTGCGGGGCGGGACCGTCGGTGAGATCGTGGAAGCTGACCAGACGGGGCACATCGAGCACCCGCTCGTACATCTGACGGCGCTCGGCACGCCACGGAATGGCCTCCATCAGTTCGTCGAACAGGGAGCCGTCACCGTCCAGCCAGCCGTTCAGCCAGCCGGCGCGCACGTCGATCCAGGCACCGGCGCCCAGGTTTCGACGTTCGTCGTGGTCGAAGAGCGACCCTTGAACGGCCAGAGACACCACCCCAGCGTATCGCACATGCGTTCGATGTCAGAGGTTGACCGCGCCGGGTCCGTGATCGGCCAGCACGTCTTCGGGGTTGACCAGCTGACACGCCTTCAGGCTCATGCACCCGCAGCCGATGCACCCGGTCAGGTTGTCGCGCAGCCGCTCCAGATGCACGATCCGGTCTTCCAGGTCCTGTCGCCAGCCCGCCGAGAGCCGGGCCCAGTCCTTGCTCGTCGGAATCCGGTCATCGGGCAGGGTGGCCAGCGCCTCGCGGATGCGGGCCAGCGGGATGCCGAGTCGCTGCGACATCCGGATGAACGCGACCCGGCGCAGCGTCTCGCGGGGGTAGCGGCGCTGATTGCCCGAGGTGCGCCGGCAGCTGATCAGGCCCTCGCGTTCGTAGAAGTGCAGTGCGGAGACCGCCACTCCGCTGCGCAGGGACATCTCACCGGGCGTCAGTTCGTGGACTTCCACGACCTCAACCATAGTTGAGCTCGGCTCGCGATGCCGGTTTCTGCTACCGCCAGGACGGCAGCCAGATCTGCATATGCCAGGTGGTCTGCGATATCGGCAGCCCGGTGAGAATCGGGTAGAGCCAGGCGAAGTTGGTGATCACCAGCGCCACATAGCAACTCACGGCGATCAGGCCCAGCGTTCTGCGCTCGGCGTTCTGCCGGGGCTGATACAGGATCTCGCCGAGTATCAGCGCTATCAGCATCGCCAGGAACGGCGCCATCGTCGTGGCATAGAAGAAGTACATCTGCCGGTCGATGTCGAGGAACCAGGGCAGGAAGCCGGCCGAATATCCCACCAACACTGCGGCATAACGCCAGTCGCGGCGCACGAAGGTCCGCCACACCGCGAACATCAACACCGGCACCGCGATGAACCACATGGTCGGGGTGCCGACCAGCATCACCGCCTTGACGCAGGATTCCGCACCACAGCCCGGCACGTTCTGCTGATCGATGGCGTAGAGCACCGGCCGTAGCGACATCGGCCACGTCCACGGCTTGGATTCCCACGGATGGTGATTGCCCGCGGCGTTGGTCAGCCCGGAGTGGAACTTGTAGACCGAGGACGTGTAGTACCAGAGCGAGCGGATCGCGTCGGGTAGCAGACCGCCTTCGCCGATGGTGCGGCCCACCTCATGTCGGTACACCCCGGTCTCGGAGGCGAACCAGCGCGCATACGACGCCAGGTACACCAACAGCGGGATCGCGCCCAGCGCGTACACCGCGGGCACGGTGTCGCGGCGCAGCGTGCCCAGCCACGGTCGGGGCGCCCGGTACTGGCGGCGCGCCGCGACGTCGAAGGCCAGCGTCATCACGCCGAAGAACGCGATGAAGTACAGCCCGGACCATTTGGTGGCGCACGCCAGGCCCAGCAGCACGCCGGCGCCGAACCGCCACCAGCGCACCCCGAGCCGCGGGCCCCACGGGGTGTCGCCGATCCGGCCCTCCATCAGGGCGACGTGCATCCGCAGACGCACCTGGTCGCGATCCACGATCAGCGCGCCGAAGGCCGCCACCACGAACACCACCAGGTAGACGTCCAGCAGCGCGGTGCGCGCCGAGACGAAGCTGACACCGTCGGCGATGATCAACAGCCCGGCGAGCGCACCGACCAGTGTCGAGCGGCTGATCCGCCGCACGATCCGCGCCACCAGGATCACGATGATGACGCCGCACACCGCGCCGGAGAACCGCCAGCCCAGCCCGTTGTAGCCGAAGATCCACTCGCCGAAGGCCATCAGCGCCTTGGACAACGGCGGATGCACCACCAGCCCATAGCCGGGGTTGTCCTCCAGGCCGCCGTTGCCCAGCATCTGCCAGGCCTGCGGCGCGTAATGCTTCTCGTCGAAGATCGGGGTGCCCGCGTCGGTCGGCGACCCGAGGTTCAGGAACCGGGTCAGCGCGGCCAGCGCCCCGATGATGGCCGTCATCACCCAGCCCTGCAGCCGGTCGACGGGCCCGAAGTCCGGCACCGGCACAAGCGGGCCCGGGCTGATCACGGGTGCGGCGCGCTCCGGAAGCACGGTGTCGGGAGCGGTCATCACCGACGATCGTAGGCTTTAGCGGTGGAACACGGCCGACTGCTCCTGGGTGCCACCCCGTTGGGCCGGCCCGACGACGCCTCGGCCCGCCTTGTCGAGGCGCTGGCGTCCGCCGACGTGATCGCCGCCGAGGACACCCGGCGGGCCCGCACGTTGGCCGCCGCGCTTGAGGTGACGCCGGCCGGACGGATCCTGAGCCTGTTCGACCAGAACGAGGCCACCCGGGTGCCGATGCTGCTCGAGCAGATCGCCGCGGGCGCCACCGTGCTGTTGATCAGTGACGCGGGCATGCCGCTGATCAACGATCCGGGCTACCGGTTGGTGACGGCGTGTGTGGCGGCGGGCCTGACGGTGAGCTGCCTGCCCGGCCCGTCGGCGGTCACGACGGCGTTGGCGGTGTCCGGGCTGGCCGCCGACCGGTTCTGCTTCGAGGGGTTCGCGCCGCGCAAGCAGGGCGCGCGCCGGACCTGGCTCGGGGAGCTCGCCGGCGAGCGGCGCACCTGTGTGTTCTTCGAGTCGCCGCGCCGGCTGGCCGACACGCTGCGCGACGCCGTCGACGTGCTCGGCCCGGACCGGCGGGCCGTGGTGTGCCGGGAGCTGACCAAGACGCACGAGGAGGTCAAACGCGGCACCCTCGGCGAGCTTGCGGATTGGGCCGCAGACGGGGTCCTCGGGGAGATCACCGTGGTGCTGGCCGGGGCCGTCCCGCAGACCGACCTGCAGACCCTGGTCGACGAGGTGGCTGCGCTCATCGAGGACGGAGTCCGGGTCAAGGACGCGTGCGCGCAGGTGGTCGCGGCGAATCCGGGTGCGACATCCAAGCGGGAGCTCTACGATGTGATCTTGAAGTCACGGGAGTAGAGGAGACCGCGATGTTCGGTTGGCTGCGCCGGCGCAGTGCAGCCGCCGCCGAGCATGTGACGGCCGAACTCGCGGGTGAGGGCGTGGTCCTCGGGCCGGAGAAGGGTTCCTACCGCGGCGCGACGGCGCCCGGCTATCCGAAAGTCAAGAACGCCGGGGTGATCGCGCTGACCCGGCGGCGGCTGGTGTTCCGGACCCTCACCGGCAAGACCATCGAGGTTCCCGTCGATGCCATCACCGGTGTGCGTGACGCGGGTGTCTTCAAGGGGTCGGTGGTGGGCGGCCAGCAACACCTGATCGTCGGGACCGCCGCGGGGGAGATCGGTTTCTACGTGTTCTCCGGTATCGGTGCATGGGTCACCGCGCTCGATTCGCTGACGCCGAGCTGACCGAGCCCGACGGTGGGCGCCGCCTTGTGCAGGCATTCCTCCCATTCGGCGGCCGGGTCAGAGTCCGCGGTGATCCCGCCGCCGACACCGAGTACCGCGGCACCGTGAGCGTCGAACTCCACCGTCCGGATGGCCACGTTCAATTCGGTGCCAGCACTGGGCGAAGCCAAACCGACGGTGCCGCAGTAGATCCCGCGCCTCTCGAGCTCCCAGTCCAGGAGCAGTTCGCGGGCCCGGCCCTTCGGGGTGCCCGTCACCGAAGCCGGCGGGAAGGTGGCCTCCAGCACCTCGGACATCGGCATGTCGACCGGGATCCGAGCCGCGACCGTGGACACCAGATGCCACACGCCCGGTGCCGGCCGCACCCGCAGCAGTTCGGGAACCGTCACCGATCCGGTGATGGCCAGCCGACTCAGATCGTTGCGCACCAGGTCGACGATCATGATGTTCTCGGCGACATCCTTGACCGACGTGCGCAGCAGCGCAGGCGACTTGTGCAGGGGCAGTGTGCCTTTGATCGGGCTGGAGATGACGGATTCAGCGCGGCGGCGCAGGAACAGCTCCGGGGACAATGACGCCACCGCACCCCAGCTGCCGGCGACGTAGGCGGCCCGCGCCGGGGCGGTGCGAGCGACGGCGTCGACGAAGAAATCCAGCGGGTCACCGGTGATCCGGCCATGGAACTGGGTGCAGACACACGCCTGATACACCTCGCCGGCCGCGATCGCCTCCAGGCAGGCCGCCACTGCGGTCAGATGCCGATTGCGGTCGGGCGCGGTCCAGTCCATCGAGTACGGCCGCGGTGCCGCTTCGGTGACCCCGGACAGCCATTCGGGACATGCTGCCCCGGTGAGGCTTTCGTACCACCAGCAGTCGTCGGTATCTTGGCGCAGCACCGAGTCGGACCAGCCGCCGGCGGCCACGGGGATGCGCGGCGCCGCAGGCCCGTCGGGGTAGGACAGGTACCCGAACCACCCCCCGCCGACGGCCTGCGAAGCCCCCGGGCTGACCGCGAACACCTCGGTGGCGGGCACCGCATCCAGGGATGGTGCGATGACGGCCTTGGACCCGAACCAGTCCCCGATGAGCGCGGCCGGCGGTGACAGGCCCAGGCGCGCCGCGGCGTCGGCGACCCAGCGCAGTACGCCGGGCGCGTTGCCCAGGTGGCCGAGTCGGTCGATGCGCACCGACCCAGCCTGTCAGAAGCTAACGGCTGATGGCGCGCGGGATGGTGGCGGTGGTCAGCTTCTCCGGGTTGCGCATCGCATAGAAGTGCGAGATCCGGCCCTCGGTGATTTCGATCGTGATCACACCTTCGAAGCTGTCGCCCAGGTAGAGCTTGAGAGCTGGGGCGTTGTTGTAGGTGGCCAACTCGACGCGGCCCTCCTCGCCGGCCATCCGCAACAGCCCGATCACGAGCCGGGCCACCCGATCGGGGCCGTGCACCGGCCGTCGGGCGGCGCTGACCTTGCCCGCGCTGTCGGCCGTCCACACCACGTCCGGGGCGAGCAGTTCGATCAGGGCGCTCACGTCCCCGGTGGCGGCGGTCGCGAAGAACTGCACGGTGATCTGTTCGCTGGTGGCCCGGTCGACGGGCTCGAAACGTTTGCGCCGGGCATGTACGTGTTCGCGGGCGCGGTGCGCCATCTGGCGCACCGCGCCCGCGGATTTGCCGACCGCTGACGCGATTTCGTCGTGACCGAAGCCGAACACCTCGCGCAGCACGAACACCGCGCGTTCGTCGGGGGTCAGCGATTCCAGCACCACCATCATCGCCATGGACACGGACTCGGCGAGCACCACATCCGCGCCGGCGTCCTGCGTGTCCACCAGCAGCGGTTCGGGCAACCAGGGACCCACATACTCCTCGCGGCGGCGGGCCTGGGCGCGCAACGCGTTGAGCGACTGCCGGGTCACCAGCTGAGCCAGATAGGACTTGGTGTCGCGCACCGTGTCCAGGTCCACCTCCGCCCAGCGCAGGTAACTTTCCTGCAGGACATCGTCGGATTCGGTTGCCGAACCGAGGATTTCGTAGGCGATGGTGAACAGCAGCGGCCGCAGCGCGGTGAACCGGTCTGCGTGCTCGTTCATCGGACGGCGGCGGCCTTCGCGTCGGCCACCCGCTGCGCCCGCTTGCCGCCCTTGAGCCAGAAGTACGAGCCCGGCTTGCGGGCCTCCTTGGCCAGGAAGGACACCGTGCCCTTGCAGACCGCCTCCTTGACCGTCGCCGCGACCCGCCCGCCCAGGTACAGCGGCATCACCCGGTCGTCGAGATGGGCGAGCTGAATGGTGGCGGCGCCGCGGCCCAGGCTGATGCACTGGCCGGTGAAGGCCTGGTTGATCACCGCGGGCTCGGTGCCCGCGATGC